>CBDURE010000244.1:0-1548 GCA_965369605.1 uncultured bacterium | reverse complement strand
GTCTGTGAAACTTTCTCCAGCAGCAGCTTGGGGTTGGTTTCTATTAATCCGTGAATTATGGGGAAATACTTTGGTTTGATATCCTTTTCTTCAAGAATTTTGGGCGCGAGGAACTTGATTATGCTGCTGTTTGTGGGGTCATCCTGCAAAACACGCATATAAAGGTTGGTTGCAGTGGAATCATCCCGATTGTTTTTAATGTAAAGCTTCGCGAGTGCCCATGCGATTGTTGAATTGAATCTATTCTTCAGAGCGGATTCGAAAAGCCTGATGTCCTGCGAGTTTGTCGTTTTGCTTTTTGCCTGCTTAAGCGCAAGTTCTGTTATGGCTTCAGATGGCAGTTCCGAGCCTTTCTGCCAGAGGAATCCGAATACTTCCTGGGCGAATCCTGTATCGTTCCGGCGTTTGGCAAGAACTGTCACGAGTGCATTCGCGACATTAGTCCGAAATTCGCTTTGAGTCGAAGGCGCTTTGAATAATTTTGTCAGGGCGTTAATGTCCCTGTCATCGAGATGTTTCTTCGAAAGGGCGATAATGCCCAGTATCTTAAGCACTTCAGTATTGTGCGGTTTAAGCTCGAGTTCGCGAAAAAATATCTCGCGCGCGACTGAATCCTTGCGATTCTCTTTTAAATATGTGTTCGCCAGAGCGCTGATTATTTCAGGCGGTGTGTCATCCGCTTCCTCATCGACAACCGATTCGTACACCCGCAGTGCGTTGGCATCGAATCTGCCATCCTTTGCGTAAAGCATGGCGAGGTAAAGAGCGTTGTCGCGAGCGCGAGGATTTAGGCTGAAAAGGGTTTCAACAATTTCCAGTGCGAGATCATCGCTTTTAGTGTTCTTTATGTAATGCTCGGACAGAATTGACAGAATTTGCTCACGTTTGGGGTGAGTTGAAAAATGCTGTTCATATATGCTGATTGCCGTATCGCTTGTATCGTGGTTTCTCAGCAGGTAGGGAAGCATTTTCTCGGCGATCATGCGGGATGGTTTTTTCTCGTAAGCGACCCTGAAATGATCGAAGATTGCCTCGCGCATTTCCTGATTGTTAAGATAGTATTTGGTTAACCCATCAAATATGGCTTCCTCGTCGGGATAAAGCTCCCTCGCCTTGAGCATCACCTGGTATGATTCATCAGGTGGTGGGTCTTGATTGGCATAGCAAAGCGCTATGTTTTTCAGATGTTCCTTGTTTTCCGGTTCCAGTTTCTGCAGCCGCCTGTGAATTTTCAATGCACGGTCATCCCATCGAGCGTTCGCGATAAGAGCCTTTCCCAATCCCCGGATTGCTTTTGGAAAATTCGGGTCAGCCTGATGGGCGCGGTCATATATCTCCAATGAACGCTGGTCGAAAATCTGATTATCCCATAACGCCTGGGCGTATATCTTTAATATGAACTCGTTGGACTTTTTCTTCTCGTATGCTTTTTTAAGAACACGAAGTCCGCTTTCGTTCAATTCCTGGTCGGGTTTGATAATTTTGGTCAGGATCTCGAATAGCTGGTCGTGGTTGCCTTTTATCTCAAGCGCTCTGTCGAAATACTGA
>CBDURE010000243.1:0-1596 GCA_965369605.1 uncultured bacterium | reverse complement strand
CGATCCAGCTGAAACCCCCAAACTCTAGCTGGTACAAAATATGGGGGCATCTCAGTGCCGCCCATAAAGCCCTCCGGGCTTTATGGGTGAAATGTTGCGAATTTGCACTTTCACCCACAAATCACAAAAGGACGTGATGTGTGGGCGGCACCCAGGAGTTATCAGGAAAATTGTTTATTTTGGGGAATATAAACGAAAGAGTATGTCATTCCGACATTCACCGCAGGTGAATGGTCGGAATCCCTTGAAAGATTGCAGCTCTGGATAATGCGTTTGATTTTTAGGAACCTGACTTATGAAAATGATTGCAAAATTAGCATGGCGAAGTGTCTGGCGAAACAAGCGTCGAACAATAATCACCGTTGTTTCGATTGGCTTCGGACTCGCTGCCGCTTTGTTTTTTTTCACAATGGCGGATGGCCAATATGTGAAGATGATAAACGATAGTGTCAGGATGCAGGCTGGCCATATAACGCTTGAACATTCTGAATACCGCGATGCTCCCGCCGTTGATTTGTTTGTAAATGATTCCTCGGAGATTCGAAATGAAATCGAGAAACTGCCTGATGTCGAGAAAGTAAAACTGCTGGTAACAGGGCAGGGCGTCGCGCGAAGCGGTTCCGGTGCTGTTGGAGTCGGGTTCTTAGGCGTTGAACCGTCGCTGGAAATTCAAACATCACCTTTAGCGAAACAAATAATCAAAGGTGATTTTCTTGATGATGAGGACAAACGCCACGTTGTTATCGGCAGTGTACTGGCAAAGCGCTTGAAACTTGATATTGGCAAAAAAATGGTTCTTTCGACAAACGATGTCAATGGAAATCTCGTGGAGGAACTTTGCCGTATTAAAGGAATCTTCTCAACAGGCTCCGATGAGGCAGATGGCTTTTTCATCCTTGTACCAATTGTGTTTGCACGAGATTTGATGCAGCTTCCCGAAGATTCCTCAACGCAGATTGGCGTGATTGTGGACGACGTAAATAAAATAAAACACGTTAAGAGTCAAATTAGGAATAGCGTTTCCGGCAGGTCGGAAATTTCTGTTCTCACATGGCAGGAGGTCATGCCTGATTTAAACGCGTTTATCAAAGTTGACAGAGGGTCAAACCTTGTTTTCCAGGGAATCATAATTACACTGGTTCTATTCACAATATTTAATACAATTCTTATGTCCGTGCTTGAAAGAAAGCGGGAATTCGCGGTACTGCTCGCCCTTGGAACATCCCCGAATCTTCTTCAGGCGCAGGTTATGATGGAGTCGGTTTTTCTTGGGTTAATCGGAGTGTTTATCGGAACTGTGGTCGGAGGTTCGATTGCGTGGTACTACTCGATTCACGGAATTGACTTCAGTGAAATGATGACCGAAAACATGACCGTTTCAGGAATGGCTTTCGATCCAATTATTTACACTCATTTGACTCCCGGTGTTTTCATCGTCTGCGGCTCGATTGTGTTTGTCGCGACAGTTCTATTAAGCATACTGCCAATGCGCCGCGCGGCGAATACGCCTATCAGCGACGTTTTACGATAAGTTGGAAAAGACTCAGGAGATAATCGTGGATACAATAATTCGTAACCCGGTCATGCCTTTATTCG
>CBDURE010000242.1:0-1795 GCA_965369605.1 uncultured bacterium | reverse complement strand
TTTATTATAGCCGATCAATGAGTTTTGAGACAGCCTCAAGGGATGCCGGGTTACAATTCGGCTTCGAAACATTGTCATTCTGAGCGCAGCGAAGAATCTATTCGCTACTGAGTTAATGATCCCTCATGATTTATAATACAGCATCAAAGCGAATAGATTCTTCACTTCGTTCAGAATGACAGCATTTTCGCAATGTAATTGCCATTATAAATTAATATCCAAGCCAGTTTTGCATCTTGGGCATTTCAAATCGTCTGAATATAGTATCTCGATATTATACCTGTCGCGCTTTATCACCATTTCACCGCATTCAGGACAGTATGTGCTTGCTCGTTCGGTATCCATTACGTTTCCGATATAGACATTATTCAAACCCGCATCCCTGCCGATTTCATACGCGCTTATCAGAGTATCAATCGGAGTCGGTTCCCTGTCCGGCATTTCATGCATTGGGAAAAATCTGCTTATATGCCACGGGATTTTTGAACTGATGCCGGCGATGAATTCCGCAATGTCACGAAGTTCATGGGGAGAATCGTTCAAGCCCGGTATCACCAGCGTTGTAATCTCGACCCACACGCCGTTGTCGTGCAGCTTTTTTATATTGTTTAAAACCGGTTCGAGTTTCGCTCCCGTATAACGCTCATAGAAATCATTTTTGATGGATTTAAGATCAACGTTGATGGCATCCAGAACGGGAATAAGTTCCTTAAGCAGTTCATCTGACATGAAACCGTTTGAGACATAGACTGACTTAATGCGATGTTTTCGCGCCAGAGCAATTGTGTCGAGAGTGTATTCCGCCCAGACTGTCGGTTCGCTGTAGGTGTATGAAATGGATGAGCAATCGTAATCAATCGCCTGGCTGACAATATTCTCAGGCGGCATATGCACCTGGTTAAGTTTGAAATTTTGATCTTTCACTGATTGGGACAGGATATGATTCTGGCAGAAAGCGCATGAGAAATTGCATCCGCTGGCTCCAACTGAAAGTGAAAGTGTCCTTGGCTGGAAATGATACAGAGGCTTTTTCTCAATCGGGTCGAGATTTAGTCCGGGAACATAAGCGTATGCTGTTGAGAAGAGTTCGCCATTTTCGTTTGTACGCACTCCGCATATGCCAAAAGCGTTTTCATCAATCACGCACTTGTGATTACACGCAAGGCATTGCACCTTTAAGTCATCGAGTTTGTTATAGAATCTGGCTTTTTGCATGGTCGTATCAGCCTAAAAACAACAAAACCCGCCATAAGGGCGGGATTCCCAAAAATAAAAATAATCTATAAAACATCTCTTTAATTAACTGACCTTGTCTCTTCAATTTTACGAGTGATCTTGAATTCGATTTCCTGAAGCACCTTGTCTTCGCAATCACCTTTTGCCTTGCAGTCGGGGAAAAGGGGACATTCCGCTTCAACGTCTCCCTTGCCTGACTCTTTAATAATCACAGGCCATTTGCTGTCAGTTATCTTGATTTCCTGTTTGTCCATGATTCGCACCGTCCTGAAATGAATTCCCAAAACAAAACCTGCTGTGTAATCACCTCTATTAAATATTATCACCAAAATCGTGATGAATCAACACATTGAGAAGGAATAAATTGCCATGTTTCCGGCATATTTTTTGTGAGTTGGGGGGAGCGCCGCAGTATCCTGCGGCACTAACGGCTGGACGCTCGCGGCTGGACGCTCACGGTAAGGGGTTGCCGCGTTTACATTTAAACATAGCTTGGCAACACGAATTATCCGAGCCCCGAACGTTAGTGAGGGGTAAGCAAGGTTTATAGCAGCTTCGA
>CBDURE010000241.1:0-1914 GCA_965369605.1 uncultured bacterium | reverse complement strand
GCGCTACGAAAGTAGGATAAAACAATGAAACTATCATTCAGCACATTGGGATGCCCCGCCTGGTCGCTTGAACGAGCGATTGAATCAGCCAGAATGTATGGCTTTTCAGGCATGGAGTTACGCGGGATTAATAATGAACTCGACATTCGCAATCTGCCGGATTTCGCAAGCGGCAATATTGAAAAGACAAGAGCGATGTTCGAAGATGCCGGCATTGAAATAATCAGCGTCGATTCATCCGCAAGCTTTTCTCATAAGGAAAGCGAGAAATTGCAAAAGAGTGTTGATGAAGCGCGGGATTACATCACTCTTGCAAGCGAACTTGGCGCGCCTTTGGTTCGCGTTTTCGGCGGCTCTATCCCGGACGGAATCTCTTTTGAGGACGGCGCGAATCAACTGGCATCTTATCTGATTCAACTTGGTGATTTCGCTGCTGATAAAAATGTAATTGTCGCTCTGGAAACGCACGACAGTTTCCTCACCGGTAAAGCTGTTGCTGAAGTAATGAAAAAAACGGATCATGAATCGGTAGGTGTAATCTGGGATATCAGCAACTGTTTCTGGACAGGTGAGCTAATTGAGGAGTCCGCGAATCTGCTTGCTCCTTATATAAAGAACGTTCACATGAAAGATTCAATCCTTGATGAAAAAGAAGCAAAACTGGTGTTCATCGGAGAGGGCGATATCCCGATTCAAAAAGCCTTGAAAATACTTGCCGCAATGGGATATGATGGCTACCTTTCGTACGAATGGGAAAAGGTCTGGCAGCCTGATTTGCCCGAACCCGAGGAGGCGTTTCCGCAGTATGTCGAGAAGATGAATGAATATCTCGGGGAATTATCGTGATGGAGAAACAAAATGGAACTAATCGATTTAAGCGTTGATTTATATTCCGGTATGACAAGATTCTGGGGCGATTATCACGCCTCCTTTTCATGCGAGGAAACAGGCTCGTATGAACGTGATAAATGCCAGGTTCATAAAATAGAAATGGCGACACATACGGGGACTCACATCGACGCCCCCGCGCATTTCATCAAGGATGCGATGACAATTGATGAAGTCCCGCTGAACATGCTTGTCAGCGATTGTGTTGTATGCAAACTGGATGGAATCGGAGAAAATTCGCATATCACACCCAGCATGCTGTCGCATCTGGAAATCACGCCGGATGTCGGTATCCTGATAAACACAGGCTGGTATAAGCAGTGGAACACGGGAAATTTCTATAAGAACTTTCCGATTCTTGACCCTGAAACCGCACAGATGCTTGTCGATAAAGGCGCGAAATTCATCGCCTGCGACCTTCCACTCGGCGCGGAAGTGCATCTGATTGTACTTGGCGCGGACAGGCTTCTGATTGAAAATCTCGCGAATCTGGATGCTGTAACCGTCGATAAAATCAAACTTCTCGCGCTGCCATTGAAGGTACGCGCTGTCGATGGCGCTCCCGCAAGAGTGGTAGCGATAGTTGGTTAGTAAGTTAGTAAGTTAGCAGGTTAGAATATTTGAATTGACATAATAACACCATGCTTTAGCATGGTGCGTTACAGAGCATGGTGCAGTACAAAAAGGAAAAAAACAATGAAAGTATTTAGATTGAAAACCGGCAACGAAATGAAAATCGGCGTGATGCTGGATGATTCCATTATTGATTTCCAGCGCGCCAGACTGGCTTATGAACTAGCCGACAGGAAGGCTACGCAAATCGCGTTAATCTGCCAGTCGATGGACATGATGATTAAACAAGGCATCTTCAAACTGGGAATATTTACCGAAGTGTGCGATTTTCTCAAGAAGCACAATCTGGTGGATAGTTTTACTGTCACCGAAAAGTTTGAATATGAAATTCCGCTGATTCAACCATCGAAAATACTTGCGCTGGGGAGGAATTACAGGGCGCACGCGGAGGAG
>CBDURE010000240.1:0-1990 GCA_965369605.1 uncultured bacterium | reverse complement strand
ATGGGGTATAATGGGCTTTTTCAACAGCCCCTTTCGCAGGAATGACGAGTCATTTGACTTGACTGGATATTTTGAATAACAGATTACTCACATTTTCCAACATATTTAATGTGTACCCGGTACAAATTGAAAAAACACCATCTAAAACAATCCGATTATGTTCTCGTTGTTGTCGATGTCCATACCTGCAGCTGCCGGCGTTTTTGGCAAGCCGGGCATGGTCATTATTTCGCCGGCGTAAACCACTACGAATCCAGCGCCGGTGTTGACTTTGACATCGCGGATTTCGGTCATATCACCGACTGGACGGCCTTTCTTGTTAGCATCATCCGAAAGGGAATTTTGAGTTTTAGCGATGCAAATTGGTAAACCACCAAATCCCCATTTCTCAATCTTATCTATCCCTCTCTTCACAGACCTTGGAATAATTGTTCCCGCGGCGCCGTAGATATTCTCTGACACTTTCTTGATTTTATCCGTGATTGAATCCTCAAGATTGTATGTGTGATGAACATCACCATTATCCGTTTGAGTTGCATCCCATACCGCCTCAGCCAGATTTAACGCGCCTTTACCGCCATCTGACCAGACATTAACGTGATACGGTGTCGCGCCTGCATTCTCAACGAGTTTTTCAAGTGTTTTAATTTCATCATCCGAATCGGTAGTGAATCCATTTATCGCTACCAACACGGGGCGATTAAATGATTTCATATTCTCAATATGTTTCTCAAGATTCGGGAAACCATCCTCAACCGCTTTAGGATTGGGTTCCTTGAGTTTCTTTTTACTCGTCCCTCCCTGATATTTGAGAGCTCGGATTGTCGCTACAATCACAACTGCATCCGGCGATGCCATTCCTTTTTGACGCGATACCAGATTGAAAAACTTCTCAGCGCCAAGGTCACTTCCGAAACCCGCCTCAATTACTACAATATCAGCAAGCCGTCGAGCCATGTCAGTAGCAATAACGGAATTAGTGCCATGCGCGATATTCGCAAATGGGCCGGTATGAATTATCGCCGGATTGCCCTCAAGCGTTTGTACGATATTCGGCTTGATTGCATCCTTGAGCAGGATTGTCATTGCGCCGTTTGCGCTGATATCAGCTGCGGAAATCAGTCCTTTTGTATCGCTGATTGCAACTGTAATTTTGCCAAGTCTTTGCTTGAGATCATCAAGATCGTACGCCAATCCCATTATCGCCATGATCTCACTCGCGGCGGTTATCTCAAAACTGGTTTCGCGAATTTGTCCGCCCTCATCACCCAAACCTACGACAATACCTCTTAACGCCCTGTCGTTCATATCAACGGTTCTGTTCCATAGAACCTTGTTCGCCTTTACAAACAAACTCGGGTCGCTGTTACGAGTGTATTCGTTATCCATCATTGCCGCGAGAAGATTGTGCGCGGCTGATATCGCGTGGAGGTCTCCTGTGAAATGAAGATTGATTTCATCCATTGGAATAACCTGCGACCATCCACCGCCAGCAGCGCCGCCCTTCATGCCGAATACCGGTCCCAGCGACGGCTCCCGCAGAGTTACCAGGGCTTTATGTCCAAGTTGATTCAAAGCGTCATGCAGCCCTATCGAAACTGTGGTTTTGCCCTCACCGGCGGGAGTGGGAGTCATTGCGGTAACGAGCACAAGTTTCGCATTTGCCTCTCTTGAATTTCTTGCTGAGAGTTCTATCTTTGCTTTATATTTGCCGTAATGGATTAGTTCATCTGCTTTAAGCCCTACTTTTGCAGCGATTTCATCGATTGGCTGGGGCGGTACGGATTTAGCTATTTCGTAGTCAGTTTTCATTTTTACTCCTTAAAACAAATTAAAATTTTCGACCTATGATATTACATATTGGGCGCTAAGTCAGGAGAAGAGAGAAGATTTCGTCATTCCCGCGAAACTCGACTGTTGAAAAAGCATATTTGTACCGTAGATTCTCTCTTCCAAGTCAAGGATAAATAAGAAAGAATTCATGCATGCA
>CBDURE010000239.1:0-2249 GCA_965369605.1 uncultured bacterium | reverse complement strand
GTCCCTTCACCGGGGTTCTCTATCGACAATGCTTAGGTTCTTCGACTGGAAATGAATTCCCAGGCTACATTTTAATCTACTTACTAACCTACTAACTTACTAACTTACTAACTTACTAACCTACTAACTTTCTAACCATCCTTTATTACTTCTTCCTCTTGAACCTCCGAAACCAGGCTGATTCTCTCAACGCCTGCCATTTTCGCTATATCCATTGCATTTACGATAATGCCGTATCCAACATTCTCATCGCCGCGAATAAAAAGATTGACCGGTTCAGTGGATGCGTCAACGATATTCTCAAGGCTCATTTGAAATTCACCGGCGGTTACATCGACACCGTTCAGTTCCATTGCGCCGTCATTGTTGATTAAAAGAAGATTGTTTTCACTTTTAAGCGTCTTGAATTCCTTTACCTTTGGCAGATGTACCTCTTTACCGCGAGGCACAATAAAGGGAGCGCTTATCATGAAGATTATCAAAAGCACCAGCATGACATCAGTCAATGGTGTGATGTTAATATCGCTAACAAGTTTCATATCATCTTTCATTATTTATCCTCAAAAGAGCGATTTCATTCAAATTTAAGGTCTCTTGTCATAAGTTCCTTAATTGCGTCCATGGGATTTCTATCCTCCCAGACAATATTGTACACACCTTTAGATATCGGCATTACGACATCAAGCTTATCGGACATTCTGTTAACAGTTCTGGCATTTTCGATTCCCTCGATAACCTGGCCAATTTGAATCTCGATTTCCTCACGTTTCATGCCTTTTCCGAACATTCTACCCGCGCGATAGTTACGGGATGTCGGGCTTGACGCTGTGCATATCAAATCTCCCAGACCGCTTATTCCGGTGAATGTTTTTGATTCCCCTCCCATTTTTTCACCCATGCGAATTATCTCAACAAGTCCTCTTGTTAGAAGCGCGGCTTTTGTGTTGTGTTCGAATCCAAGTTCATCGACCATTCCAGCGGCAAGAGCGATTACATTTTTCACAGCTCCGCCAATCTGAACACCGATAACATCGCGTGAACCATAAACCCTGAAAATATCAGATGCCAGAAGGCTCATTGCGAGTTCCACCAGAGAATCATTAGCTGATGCTATCAGGCTGACAGCGGGATGCCGCGCTTGAATTTCGAGAGATAAATTAGGTCCGCTTAAAATCCCGACAGGATGATTGTTTCCTAGCACATCCTCAATAACGCTGGACATGAGATGGAAATCATCGCCTGATTCCTCAATGCCCTTGGTCGCTACAATGATAGGACATTCTTGCGGAAGCAGATTTTTAATTTCTTTGGCAACCGGACGCACTGCACTGGTAGGCAGGACGAAAAATACGAGTTCAGCATTTTGAAGTGAATCGGAAAGTTCATTTGTAAAAACGGGTTCGCTTATTATTTCATGACCGTTTGATTTCATGCCTGAATAGAAATCGGGCAACTCAACTGCCAAATTATCGCGAATATCCCACAGTGATATATCAATTTCGTTTCTCGACAGCAGCAAGCCGATAGTGCGTCCCCACATGCCGGCGCCGAGTATCGAAATTCGCTTATTTGATGATGTCATCCGTATTCTCCGAATTAAATTCCTGAAGATGATGTTTATATTCTAAAAGCTTATTCCTGACTTCATCAAGCGTATCCAAAAGAACAATTTCCTTTCGAATCCGCGATGCAATCGGTAATCCTTTAAGGTATCGACCAATGTGCTTTCGTGATTCTCTGATTCCGATATCCTCGCCTCTGAACTGCACCAATTTTTCTATGTGAAGCAGGCATATGTCGATTCGTTCAACCGCGGATGGCTCAGGAATATCAACGCTGTCATGAATCAGCGATTCGCATCGGGGGAATATCCACGGATTTCCAATCGATGCCCTTCCAATCATGACTCCATTGCAGCCGGTTTGGTTGAGCATTTTAACGGCATCGGATGAGGATTTTATATCACCGTTTCCGATTATGGGAACATCAACCTCTGAAACGATTTGTTTTATCTCATCCCATATGGCATCGGAACTCCATTGGTCTTTTCCTCGACGCGGATGAAGTGTTACTGCGGATATTCCAAGTTTGGCAGATTCTTTAATAAGCCAAAAACCGTTTTCGTCAGCGCGAGACCATCCAGTGCGCGTTTTCAAAGTTACAGGGATATCCACCGCTTTGATAACGGATTCAACTATGCTTATCGCTGTCTCAGGCGTTTTGAGAAGGCTGCTTCCGCTTTCACCTTT
>CBDURE010000238.1:0-2253 GCA_965369605.1 uncultured bacterium | reverse complement strand
GCACCGGCGATAAAGATCGATCCCTCCAGAGCATAACAGGAATTTCCTTCTTTATTGATCGCCAATGTGGTTAACAGACCGGTTTGTGACAATTGAAAATTAGCGCCAATATTCATCATGGCAAAGCAGCCGGTTCCATACGTATTCTTGACACTCCCTTTTTCAACACATCCCTGACCAAACAGGGCTGCCTGCTGATCGCCGGCAACACCACAAATCGGTACATCCTTTAAACAATCGATGGCGGCAACCTTTCCGTAATCGTCCATGGAGTTCCTGACTTCCGGCAATATTGAAAGCGGCACACCGATAATATCCGTACACTCTTTGTCCCATTTTTTATCAATAATATTGAATAACAGCGTCCGGGACGCATTAGTAAAATCAGTGGCGTGAACTTTTCCCCTGGTCAGATTCCAGATGAGCCATGTATCAATTGTTCCAAATAGCAGGTTTTCAGTGGAATGATTCTCAAGTTGATCCAGAATCCATCTGATCTTAGTCCCGCTGAAATAGGCGTCAACCGGCAGTCCTGTTCTGGACTGAAAAAGATCTTGATGTTTTTTTAATTCTCCACACATCTTTGTTGTTCGCCGGCATTGCCACACAATCGCATTGTACACCGGTTTTCCGGTGAGCTTATCCCAGATGACGGTTGTTTCCCGCTGATTCGTAATTCCGACGGCAGCTATTTGCCCCTGATACTCGGAACATAAATCCTGAACCGTATCGACAACTGTTTGCCAAATTTCGAGAGGGTCGTGTTCTACCCACCCCGGCTCAGGATAGAATTGAGTAAATTCCCTGTATGCCGACTTTACAATTTTTCCTTTTTGATCAAATAGAATTGATTTTGTTCCTGTAGTACCCTGATCAATCGCAAGGATATACATATTTCTCCAGAGTTTTAAGATATTTTTTTATGTTATATGTTTTTCAATCCAATTAATAATATCGTCAAATACCTTCTGTTTATCGGGTTCATTGTGGATTTCATGATAGAAGCCCTGATACATTTTAAGGGTTTTATCGTTCGAATCTACCGCTTCATAAAGGTCTATACTGCCGTCCGGATTGGTAACTTTATCACTGGAACCATGCATGACCATAATTGGGAGAGTGATTTTTTCCATCTGAACCTGTATCCGCCGCATGGCAGTTATCAGCTCTAACCCCGTTCTGGCGGGAATTCCCGCTCGATAGTTCGACGGATCATCGTTGTAATCTGCTATGACTTTAGGATCACGGGACATGGAATTTGAATCTAGTTTTGTTGTCTTCATTTTGGGTGCATATTTACCGATGATGGATGACATTTTGATGAGTATAGGCGAGATGTCATCGCCCATTTTCAGTAAAATCCCGCTCAGCAATACACCATTTATATCAGGATTCCGGGTAATTACGTATAATGCGCTGATCGTGGCGCCCATGCTGTGACCGTATATGAATAGCGGCAAACCAGGGTGACGCCCCAATACTCTGGAATAAAATATCTCGACATCTTGTAAATATTCATCAAATGAGCGGACAAATGCTCTGGCTCCGTCGGATTTTCCATGTCCCCGCAAATCAAATGTCTCAATTCCGATGCCTTTTGACGTTAAAAATTCCGCGACATGTTCGTAGCGACTGCTGTGTTCACCAAGCCCGTGAAGCAATAAAACAACCGCCTTTACATCATCTTCCGGAAACCATGACTGCTCAAATAAAACAAGACCATTTGTTCCCTGAAATAATCCATGTTGGTATATCATATTTCCCCCTGTTATTCATTTTTTTGATCTTTTAATACGGTCGTTACAGATTTTATCATTCCGGCAATATCTGATAAATCGGATGGAATAATGATAGAATTGTTCGTTTTTGCCAGTTTTCCGAATTCATTCAGATACTGTTCCGCAACACGCAGATTGACGGCGTTCAATCCGCCCTTTTCATTGATTGCTTTGGCAATTTCACGAATACCTTCAGCTGTTGCGAGCGCAACTTTCTTGATCTCTTCTGCTCGTCCTTCTGCTTCGTTGATTCGTTTCTGTTTTTCTCCCTCGGAACGCGCAATCGCTTCCTGTTTGTCACCTTCCGCACGATTAATCTTAGCCTGTTTATCTCCTTCTGATTCTGCAATCAAAGCGCGTTTTTCCCGTTCGGCGCGCATCTGTTTTTCCATAGCATCGTTGATGCTCTGGGGTGGAACAATATTTTTCACTTCGTAGCGGGTGACTTTGACGCCCCAGGGATCGGAAGCTTTAT
>CBDURE010000237.1:0-2353 GCA_965369605.1 uncultured bacterium | reverse complement strand
TAATTCAAATTCAGTTGAATTTGTAATATGGAAAACGTACAAACCTGCACCGCCGACAGAATATGCATAATCACCAGAAATGTATGTTTCCACAGGACGGAAGTGTGTTATCAGTGGTGTGACATCAACCGCATTGAATTCTATTTCGGCTGATTCTACTGATGTTGTGGCAATTGTGAAATTATGATTACCGATTGTCTCATCCCAGGCAGCAAGAAGGACGCTATATTCACCCTCAGGAGCGTTCAGTTCATTTGATATTGTTGCCTCAAAAATATATTCATTCGGATTTGGTCCCGGCACAGTATAAGAAAGTTCCACTGAACCAGTGAATAACGCGGGCGCTTCAACCTCGCACTTGATTCCAGTTTCACCCTGCCAGTCAAGTAAAGTTGCAGATACCAATGCGTTTCCACCGGAACTGGTAAGGCCATCCGAGATTTCTAAATCGACCACGAGCGGCTCAGCCGCATTATCAGTGACAGGTACTGGTGGGTTGGGGAATCCGGTGGAGATATCAACAACAAATTTGAATGCGATCGGTCCGCCAAAACCATCAAGGTCAAGATACCATCGCAGTGTCTCCTCGGTCATTCCTGTGGACATCCATGCGCGATATGGCTGGCTTGTGAAATATGACTTGAATGGATTCGTATTACCAGCATATCCCACGAGATTGTCATACATTTTCGTATAACCATCAGGCTCATAAATTACCGCATTGTTTGTATGCATACTAAATGTTGGGAAATATACCTGGTTTCCTGTGTTAGCAGGAATAATCGCGATAACACGAGGGTCAAAACCGGTTATTCCACTTCCGGGATATGGGTGAACGAGTTTGATATCCGCCCAGAATGCAGGTGTAAATCCGTATCCCGTAATGTGAAGAGCTAATGGAAAGTGCTCTGTAAGCGGGAAATGATATGCCCCCGCACGTTCAACAGGAGTTATTTCGAAAGTGCCGGTATCTGTATCTATCACCGCATCATACATCGCGACCAGGTTACGGTTTCCAATTTCAGCGCCACAGTTTTGTTCAGTTAATTCATCCGCAGTCTGTACAGGATTTGCAGTTCCCTTCGAACATGCGGTGATAATGAAAGCAAGACAAAATAAGAGAATGAGAGAAAAGGCAGGTTTGATAGTCTTCATTGTAGTGTTCCTCAAGCAATTGTAAGATCAAAGCAACAATTTATGAGAGTCTATTATAATATCTATATTAGTTTTATTCAAGTAGATGCATTGTCACCAAAATACGCGATTGGATTGGCGAAAGCATCGCTGCGGTGTCAGCCATGGTGTCAGCCACGGTGACAGCCTCGGTGACAGCCCATATCAAGTCCTATATCATAATAAACGCAGGATAATATCTCATGCAACTAGTTCAACATTAAGGGAAAACGCAGGAAACATCGGAGCCAGCACTGTTGGAACATTTATACTGCACTAAACAGCAAAAGTGCGAGCTGTGGAGTCCGCCTATTGGAAATCATCATTAACAATGATGCTATCAACCGCTTAACGCAATTGCCTCAAACGGTGTGTCATGAACAGAATTGTCATTACCGGGAGTTTTCATTGGTTTACCGGTCTTGGTGTTATATCTAATACTCCTGGCAAAATCGTTGTCGAGAATTTCGTTAAGGAAGTCATGCCATTCAATCGGATTGAACCTTTCATTCCACCATTCCATCGAGATAAAGTCCCTCCTGTCGATTCCGGTTGCATGCGCAATTGCGCTCGACCACGGATAATCAACCGCCCGACTCACAGCTCCCGACCTGACTGGATTCTGTTCGACATATCTCAAGGCTGCAACAAGATGTTTATCATCCATAGGGCAGGAATAGTATCGCGCCTGCCAGAGGTGACCGCATTTTCCATGCATCTGATTCATTGCTCGCGCGTAAGAGTTATGTGCGACTCCAATCGCTTTTGCCATGGAATCCTCATGGTTGGGCAATACTACAAGGTGAATGTGATTTGGCATAAGGCAATAGCCCAGGATAGTTAAATCGTTCTTCTCAGCATATTGTTTTAAAAGCGTGAGGTAGTAATCGCGGTTGTAATCTGACTGGAAGATCACCTGCTTGTTGTTTCCTCGATGAGTGACATGGTGAGGAGTTCCTGGTATTACAATTCGTGGAGTTCGTGGCATTTTTTTGCCCTCCTGATGTTTTGATAGAAAATTGTTTAAATCTAATAGACGGCACCAAACAGTAAAACGCTGCAAGATAGTGGAAAATAATCGAAACAAAATGAAAATGGTGTCAGCCACGGTGACAGCCGAGGTGACATCCCATCTCAAGTCTAAACTAATAAAAAGCGGAGGATAATATCTCATGCAACT
>CBDURE010000236.1:0-2380 GCA_965369605.1 uncultured bacterium | reverse complement strand
TTTGTAGCGATACCGATTGGGAATAAACAGGACAAACCTGAGTTTTACGAGTTTTGGAAGTCAATTTACGATTTTATTAAACCAATAGTGGAGAATCATTTTGAATGTATAAGAGCAGATGAAATATCTGAACGTGGTAATATTACTAAGGATATAATTGAGCAATTGGATGAATCGTATTTAGTAATTGCTGATATGACTGGACAGAACCCTAATGTGTTCTATGAATTAGGTGTTAGACATACTTTCACAAATCGAACAATCCTTCTTGCGCAGAATTTTAAAGACATTCCCTTTGATCTAAACGTGTGGCGAACAATAATTTATGATTTTAAATCTGATAGTGGTAAAGACGATTTAAAAAATGAATTGGCGAAAGTCCTCCAGAATGTAATTGATAATCCTGAGAAAATTGATAATCCAGTTCAAGACTATTTATTCTCAAAGAATGGTAAAGACAGTACCCCTATTGAAGTTAAATCATCCGAACCCAAGGATTATCAACGAGTTAATTATGAACAGGATGAAGGACTCTATGCTGAAAAAATCAGAATCTTTAGCGAAGACCATTTAACTCAGTTTTTTATGAATGCAGGAAACATATCAGCAGAGCAGGTGTTTAAGCTAATTAAGCAATACAAGACCATTGTTAAATTAATGAAACATTTTGGATATAATGAAAAAGAAGGTGGCGGTTTTAGACATCCTGATAAGATAGGCGATATAGGTTTTCCTGATAAAGATTACCAAGCCTATAGATATAAGCATCTAAAATAGGACTGTAAAGGATCAGTCCCTTTTAAGATGCCCTATTTTACTGGCTACACAGGCATCTTTTACTTGTTAAACACTCCTCCGTCTGTCTCTTCAATTGCTGGATTTTGAGGGGAACTAATTAATCACTCCTCTACATTCTCGACCACATACCACGTGTTCCGCTCTCTATGCCACGTGTATGTGTACAGATTATCCTCTCTCAGGATTATCTCTTCTTCGGTTAGTTTGATTATTGTTACCTGAATATTGGTTTTGGGCATCGTGCGAGTCTGGCCCTCGCGACCTACCGACTTGCCGCTTTCATAGATATTCAGCATCGTTAGTGTGAATTTTATCTCACCGTTCTTGCCAAGGTATTGCGAGATTTTAAACGGCTTGACTTTCGGTTTCTGTTTGAAAGCTTTAATATTTTGCCAAGGGGGCTTTTTTGCGGAGGTTGAGCTGCCGTCTTGCGGAAGCGGCTCGATTTCAAGGTCATCGGGAATAGGCGGGAGTTCATCCGTGGGTATAACCGGAAGATCATCAAATTCCACAATGGATTTGTCCTCTTCATCCGCTTTCGCGACAACACCGGGTTTTACTCCAAATTTCGGATGTATCCCGTTGTAATATTCAACAAGCAGGGGAATCTTGTCTTTCAAATTCATGATGGCTGTATATGATTTGGTCCCCGCATCGCGATTGCTGTCAAGCGCGTGAGCGTACGCCAGCCCTACATTCGATGCCGCCGCAAAATCATCGCTGGATTCCCGCGCCCTCGCGAAATGGGTTATCGCGGCAAAACATCCGCTTGTGTCGGCAAGGTTTAGAGTGGATAAGTCCTTTTTCAGCGTTATGTCGATTTCAAGCACGGAACTCATTTCCTCGATAATGCTGATTTTTGACACAATGGGCATTGCTGTGTCCTGGACTATCGCATCTATGTTGTATAAAAATCCAAGCGCGAGTTCCGCGCCGGCGACATGACCGTTCTCCATAATCTCTTTATTGAACAAATCCTCCGCGCTGATGAAATCCATTTGAAGCATTTGCACCAGTCCGGCACGGTAGTTGAGTCCTTTCATTTTCGGAGAGATAATCTTCGCCTGCGAGAGATTCTTCAACGCCTGCATGTAGTTTTTCTCGACGATTAGCTGCTCCGACTGCTTAACCAGATTCATTGCATCGTTGTAGGGTTTGAGGAAGAAAAAGTATCCCGATGCCAGAAGCGCAATAATGGCAACACCGGCTATCACGATGTACATCATCTTTTTACGCTGCTCCTCCTGCAGATGCTCATCCAGTTCGTGCTGCCTTTGAGATTTTCTATCCGTTGGAGTCAACGGTGTTTCTGGCTGTGTGTTTTTATCTTGTTTCTTTCCGAACATAATCATACCTGTCGCTTTTTTAACTGCTTTTATATTATAAATAGACAACCTGGCACGATAAAAGTGGCAATATCGCTTTTTCTATTAATCAGAGTTCAGTTTATTTCCCCAATGCACCCCCCAGTCCCTCCAGACCTTTCCCCAGTCCTCCCAGTCCTTTCATCATGTTTATCGCATCTTCATCGGAGAATTCCGATTCAGTTCTGTCTATTTTCCATTTCCCATTTTCTTGAATA
>CBDURE010000235.1:0-2501 GCA_965369605.1 uncultured bacterium | reverse complement strand
TTGCATGCATGAATTCTTTCTTATTTATCCTTGACTTGGAAGAGAGAATCTACGGGGAAAATAGGTTTTTTCAACAGCCCCCAGAGACCAGTTTTAATCCTGAGGAATCGAAGGGCGCTCCCAGGTTCAGATTTTTACTGTTACTACAAATCACAACAAAATCCTGCTTTAATCTGACTACAGACATTCTCCGCAATCACCTGATTGATATTAACCATAACCTGCATTACAATCGAACGTGGTTTAAACAATCATTCCTGATGGAATCATCGGAGGAAAAAAACAATGGCGCAGAGATTTGAAATCTACAAATGTGAAATCTGCGGAAATATCGTGGAGGTTCTCCACGGTGGCGCGGGGACACTGGTATGCTGCGGAGTTGATATGCTGCTGCTCAAGGAAAACACAACCGATGCAGCGACAGAAAAGCATGTTCCCGTAGTGGAGAAAACAGAAACAAGCACAAAAGTGAAAGTCGGAGAGGTTGCACACCCAATGGAAGAGAAACATTTCATTGAGTGGATTCAGCTTATCACGGATGGCACATCGTGCCGTAAGTTTCTCAATCCTGGCGACGCTCCTGAGATTGAATGCCCCGTCAAACCGAATGAATTTATGGTGCGGGCATACTGCAATCTTCACGGACTCTGGAAAGCCTGAGCCTGATTAAGAACCATGAATCCAAACGATGGCAAATACTCAAGGCCGCTGTGGGCGGAAGTTGACCTCGATAACCTTCGCGGCAATGTCGCGACTATCCGGCGCTATCTCAAGCCTGAGACGAAAATACTCGGCGTTATCAAAGCGAACGCGTACGGCCACGGAATTGTCGAGGTTGGGGAAACGCTTTCAAAAGAGGGGATAGAAACTCTCGGAGTGGCATCGCTGAAAGAGGCGCTTGCCCTAAAGAAAAAACGGGTCAAAAGCGAGATTTTAATCCTTGGATATTCGCATGAGGATTTTTCGGATGAGATTGTCGCGAACGATATCGCGCAGACTGTTGGATATGAATTCCAGATTAACGCGCTGGCAAAAGCCGCGAGGAAACTGAAAAAGCGCGCTAAAGTGCATGTGAAGATCGATACCGGCATGACTCGCATGGGATGCCTTCCCGATGACGCGCATGAACTCATAACAAAATCGCTCGGTAACCGTAATATTGAAGCGAAGGGAATATATACTCATTTCGCGCGAGCGGATGAAATCAACGGCGTTTACACTAAAAAGCAGTATTACCAGTTCATGCGCATAATCAGTGACTTCGAGAAAGTGCTGAAAGGCGTCGATATTCACTGCTCCAACTCAGCCGCGGTTTTGAATTTTCCTGAATATCAGCAGGACATGGTTCGTATCGGCATCGCGCTTCTGGGAAATTATCCGGCGTTTCAGGTGGCGAATCCGCTTCCTCTTAAGCCGGTATTCTCGCTGAAAACCCGTGTCGTGGAAGTTAAAATAGTGCCGCCATCCACAGGCGTTGGATATTCGCATCGCCACCGGACAAGCAACAAGGTGAAAATCGCTGTTATTCCGATTGGTTACGCTGATGGATACTCGACTCTGCTGTCGAATCGCGCTGAGGTGCTTGTTAAAGGCAGGCGGTATCCGGTTGTTGGGCAGGTTTCGATGGACTTCGCCACGTTCGAATGCCCTCCGGATTCGGATGTTGAAATCCATGATGAGGTTACGCTTCTGGGCCGTGACAATGGGAAAGAGATTTCGCTTTATGAAATGGCATCCTGGATGCGCTGCCCAATCTATGAGGCTCTATGCCTTATGGGACCCCGAATTGAAAGGCGATATATAAATTCAAAAGAGACATCGAAGAAAACCGGAAAGTCATCATCGAGCAAAAAACTGAAACGTTCGAAGTATGCCAAGTAGCAGTTGTGAATCAATTCAATCATCCACAAAGAAGGAGATAAAATTGTGACTGTATATAGTTTTAATGATAATTCATTCGAGAAAATTCAAGAAACCAGTTTCAGCAATGAAGGCATATTAGAACGTCATCACCTGCAATCTGCTCTAAAGAAGAATATTGAAGTTATCTCACCGGACTGCCTTGTAATTTCCGAGGAATTCGCTGAATGGTCTGGCAGCAAGCGCCGAATTGACCTGCTGGGTGTTGATAAAGATGCTAACCTTGTTGTATTTGAGTTAAAAAGAGATGAAACAGGTGCACATATGGAATTGCAGGCAATTCGATATGCCGCCATGATCTCGACCCTAACTTTCAAAAGAACTGTTGAGATTTTCCAGGAGTATTTAAAATTAAATGATATTGAAAAAAACGCTGAAACAGAATTACTTGAGTTCCTGGGGTGGACTGAGCCAAATGAGGATGATTTTGCGCTTGAGGTTAGAATAGTTCTTGTATCGGCTGATTTCTCCACGGAATTAACAACATCAGTGCTATGGCTTAATGAGCGGAATTTGGATATTCGCTGCGTTCGCCTTATACCATATAAGAACAACAATCAAACCCTTATAGATGTTCAGCA
>CBDURE010000234.1:0-2625 GCA_965369605.1 uncultured bacterium | reverse complement strand
GATTATTAACGAAATAAAAGCCTGATTTCAGGGGTAACAATAATGAAAAAAGCATTATTTTTTCTTGTGGCAATTCTTATGCTTTTTGCGATTGGCTGTTCCTCAGGCGGAAACAATCCCGCAATTCCATCAGCATCTCAAGTGGAAATAAACACACTCGCTGATTTGCCTGATGTTATAAATTCAGAGGATTCGGGCAGAAATCTGCTTGGCGCATGGACACTGAGTTTCAATCCCGACACATTAAAATTGGATGCCAGCCGGAATCGTGTTTTGTCCAGCCACTTCGATGTAACATCATGGCTGCCGTCTCCGGTTTTCGATGTGCTGGGATGGGAGCCTGTTACGGGAATTCTCGATGTCGATGCCACTGTAACGAATCCAACTCACTACAACGCATTTGATATGCGCCTGATTATCTATACCGATGATTTTGGCTGCAGGTTGAAAAATCCGGACAACTGGACAGGCATGTTCGACATCACAGGCGGAAGCCAGATAAATCCTTTTAAAGCATTTGCGAAAAACGAACTGCAGCGAATATTTGAAGGCGATGATACTCAGCATACCGAACGTCTGCAGGTTTGGTTTCCCGCGGGATTCGAAACTCTCGATTTCGCAATTGACGCGTCCTGGCCGGTTAATTGCCGTGAGCCGTATTTAATTTGCAATTTCAATAACAACGAACTCAGTTATGAAATAGACTCGCAGGCGATTATGCAGGTTGATGTTTTTGACTGGCAGGATGATGTCAACTCAGTCCTTCTATATTGTCCCGCGGTTATCAGTGATGAGTTTGCCCCATTAACACAGGGGATATCAAACACATGGACGGGAACAATCACAAACAGTGCAGGCGCGCTGCCGGGAAAATATATCGGCGCTGTGATTGCAGCATCCGAAAACTCAGGTTTGGTCGCACTGTATGACATCGTTGAGATTGAAATCAAAAACAAATCAATGCCGGATGGCGGTTATGCCTGGTCTCACTCATGGGGCGGCAGCAGCGATGACGCAGGACATTCAGTCGTGGTGGATGATTCAGGAAATATTTATGTGACAGGCAAATTCAGAAACACAGTCGATTTCAATCCGCTCGCTCCTGTCGATGAACAGACATCAGAGGGAGACTGGGATTCATTTCTGTGCAAGTATGATTCTGACGGTAACTTCCTCTGGGTGCGAACATGGGGCGGATTCCTTATGGATGACGGAAGCGATGTAATTGTGGATTCATTAGGAAACATCTATGTTACAGGCATATTTGGTTTAAGCGTTGACCTTGACCCGGGTGTGGGCGAGGATATGCATTACACATCGGATGCCGGAAGCACATATCCGTATGACGCTTTTCTAAGCAAATTCGATTCAGACGGCAATTATATCTGGGGGCAGTCTTGGGGTGGAACTAAAAACGAATACACGGAATGTCTTGCGTTTGATTTGTATGAACATATTTTCGTGACTGGAAGTTACTGGATTGATGCCGATTTCGATCCTGATCCGGTCGGTGAGGATATTCATATATCAAACGGCAGAAACGACGCGTTTATAACTGTGTTCAAAGAGGATGGCGATTACATCCTCGCGCTTACATGGGGCGGCGCTGGCGAGGACACATGCAAAGGCGTTATCGGAGATGATGAAGACAGCTTCTTCGTAATTACCGATTTTGAAAAAACAGTCGATTTCAACCCCGGTGTTGATGAGGATTTGCACACAGCAAACGGAGTGTCAGATATCTGCCTGAGCAAATTTGATACGAACGCGGATTTTGTTTCAGCGCAAACGTTTGGCGGTTACGGAATGGACATCGCAAACGCAATCGACATTGACATCGACCAGAATGTATTTATCGCAGGCAGTTTCCAAAACACAGTAGATTTCGACCCCGGCGCTGGCACTGATGAACACACCTCAAACGGCGCGTATGACATATTCGTCAGCAAATTCAATAACGGCTGCGAATACCAATGGGCTAACACATGGGGAGGTTTATACAGTGACTGGGCTTTCGATATGGCAATCGATAATCTCGGAAACATTTTCACAACAGGCGGATATTCCGGCTCGGTTGATTTCAACTCATCAGCAGGGGAGGACTGGCATTCATCGTACGGCGATGATGACGTTTTCCTCTCCAGAATGGACAACGATGGCGCTTTCATCTCAGCTATAACATGGGGTGGGGGAGATTATGATTACGGCTATGGAATCGCATGTAACTCTTCAAGCGTGATTATTACAGGTGGCTTCGAGGGTTTTGCGGATTTCAATCCCGGAAACCTTGTCGATGATAATTTATCAAATGGCAAAACCGACGCGTATTTGGTTTTGTTCAATAAATAGAATCCAAAATGGGTCACTGAAATCATTATTCGTCAATTGGCCCGTCATTCCCGCGAAAGCGGGAATCCAATTAAAAAATGAGGAATGCCAACTCTTCTATAAAAGAAAAATGGATTCCCGCTTTCGCGGGAATGACGGAAAATCATACTTAGTCTGAATATGACTTAGTCTGACTTAGGAACAACTTAATGATGTCAGTAGCCATTCATAATGACTTTCGCACCAGGCTTTTAAGCATGGTGCTTACTAAAATCGAGAGTACACAAAAATGAAAAA
>CBDURE010000233.1:0-2712 GCA_965369605.1 uncultured bacterium | reverse complement strand
CCCAATTAGCGTGGTCGGAGGTTGGATACACCGTCAAGGACGGTGATACGCTATCCGACATCGCTGCGAAATTCCACGTTGAAGAAGCTGACCTGATAAGCGCGAATGATTTTGAGGATGGATTAACACTGCATGCGGGATTAAGGCTGATTATCCCCTACTTCAAAACTCTTGAGAATGAAGAGATAGTTGAAGAAGAAGAGCAATCGCAATCAGATGAGGATGTCATATCTGAATATGAGGTTCAACCAGACGATTGCCTGGCAAAAATCGCGCAAGAATTCGATTGCACCATTGATGATATCTGCAAATATAATGGGCTGGAGAGGGATTCGGTTATTTATATCGGGCAGATTATCCGTATTCCAAATGACGATGTGTCGTCTGAAGATGTCGCATCTGAAGTTCAAGAAATGCCAATTGAGACAAAAGGAGAATGTAAAAAAGATATTCAGGTTAAGGTTCATGCTGATAAAATCAAGGGCATAAATCTTCTTGACCTGTCCGAACTTGAAGATGCCGAGATAATTGTAAATGAAATCATAATTGAGCCTTATGAAACCACATCGGAAAAGAAACCGTTAGCAAATATTAAAGAGGAATCGAAAGATGCATCTCCGAAGGTTTCTGTAATCAAGAAGTATGTGCATCTGCCCGGTGAACCGGATTCCGTATATATCAAACACAAGGTTGTTATAAACGATAACGTTTGCAAACTGTCGAGGAAATACGATGTGTCTGAAGATGATATATTCGAAGCGAACGATATAAACAGGCACTCGATTTTGAATATCAACGATGAGCTTCTTATTCCTGTTGTAAAATCCAGGATTAAACCTAAAGAAGACGACAACCTGATTAGCCGCAATCTTGCACCGCGCGACAGGCTGGTGCGGAAAGCTCTTGAGCATGAAGGATTACGGCGTATCCGCGGCGGATCCAGTTTGTCCAGAGGTGTTGACTGCTCGGGATTCACAATGAGGATATACAAAATGTTCGGTGTAACGCTTCCTCATTCATCAAGAGAGCAGGCAAGAATGGGCAAGAAAGTTGATAGAAAAAACCTACTTCCAGGTGACCTCGTATTTTTCAGTTCACCTGAAAATAAAAAGCGAATTGGCCATGTGGGAATCTACATAGGTGACGGATCTATTCTTCATGTATCAACCTATTCACGAAGGGTAAAGAAAGACAAAATCTCATCTGATTATTTCTCAAAGTACTACATAACAGCTCGAAGGTATTTTTAGTCCGCATTTCACATATATATCATATATCATCTGGCGATTTCATTTCTTTGTAACATATTCAATCAGGGTTATAATAATGCACATACGCAGCATTGATATTACTTATCAGGAGATATAACGTGCCTGTATATTTCAAGGAAATCCAATTTGACACATTGCAGGATTTTGATGTCGTTGACATAACCGGCCATTTAAACGATGCGATTGAAGAGTCCGAATTATCCAATGGCATTATGAATATCTTTGTAATCGGCTCGACCGCAAGCGTCTCAACTGTTGAGTTTGAGCCAAATCTTGTCATTGATTTGAAAAGCGCGATGGAGCGAATCGCGCCATCGGATATTGAATACAAACATCATCTGACATGGGGCGATGCGAACGGCAAGTCTCATGTTCGTGCGACCATTTTAGGTCCCGGAACTACTGTTCCATTCAAGGATGGCAAGCTGATAACAGGAACCTGGCAGCAGATAGTCGTTCTTGATTTTGATGTTCCAGCACGTAAAAGAAGAATTCAACTAACCATAATTGGCGAATGAGAGACTTGTTTGAAAATATCGATCCACGAGTCGAAGCGGCGATGAAACGTCTTAACAGGGCTGATTTCGTTCCTGATGTTTTAAAAGACAGTGTTGGCCATGATCGCCCGGTGCCGATAGGATTCGGGCAAACCTGCTCCCAACCACGCCTTGTCGCATACATGACAGACCTTCTTAAAGTCGGAGAGGGTTCACTTGTGTTTGAAATCGGAACCGGCAGTGGATTCCAAACCGCGCTTTTGCTTGAGCTTGGCTGTACGGTTTACTCAATGGATATTTTCGAAGAATTGGCTCTGCCAGCGGATGAACGCCTGAGAAAGCTTAACTACACCAACTATGATATTCGTGTGGGTGATGGGTCGTACGGCTGGCCGGATGATGCCGCTTTCGACGCTTGTATTTTCACATGCGCGACTAAAGAGTTTCCAAGTCCTGTATTGAAGCAGCTTAAAATCGGTGGGCGAGCTGTTTATCCGCTTGAGATTGGCGAACGTACACAAAACCTGATGCTCGGCGTCAAGGATGAAAGAAACGAATTAATAAGTGAATTCACCACAAGCGTCCTTTTTGTTCCCCTTTTGAATGTGCGTAAGTAGCTGAACTTGGGATCGCTGGTCTCTGACCTGCACCTGGGTTAGGTTAATAGAAATCAATTTAGCTTTTCAAACAAACGATATACCAAAAGATAGGCGTTGAGTTAATTAACCATGTTTGTTAGATTCCCGTTTTTACATTTTAGCTAGTCGTCCCTGAATAAATCCATAAAGCCAGTGTTTATGGGGATTGCAAACTATAATTCGTTGGTTTAAATTGCATGGAATATTTAGAAAATGCTTAAAACCTTGTGATTGAATGTAGTAATAGCTCAGAATTATCCGAGCCCCGAACGTTAGTGAGGGGTAACCTCGAAGCTGCTATAAACC
>CBDURE010000232.1:0-2736 GCA_965369605.1 uncultured bacterium | reverse complement strand
CGTGATTTGTTTTAACCCGATAGCGAGCTATCCCGATAGAGAGCTATCCCGATAGCGAGCTATCCGATGGAGAATGAAAAGTGTTAGCCAAACTTGGTGAAAACATACTACGTGAACATTCTGACAACGCTGTCATTTCAGTTGGCGAGATGATTGATGTCAGTGTCGATTTGGTAATCTGCGATGACCTTGCAACCGCGCGTAGTATTGAAGTTTTCGATCAAATGGGCGGCGAGGCGCCTCTGAATAAAGACAAAATCATTGTGACCTGCGAGCATTTCACACCGCCATCCACGATTGACGGCGCTGAAATTCAAAACAGAATCCGTCTCAAGGCAAAAGAATGGGGCCTAAAGCACTTCTACGAGTTAGGCCGTTCCGGAATTGGCGCTGTTGTCGCTGTGAATAAAGGGCTTGTGAAACCGGGAATGTTGATTGTCGGGACAGACCCAATAACAGGCGCGCTTGGCGGATTAGGCTGTTATGCCACCGCTATTGGCGCGGGTGATATCGCTGCGTTATGGCGAAAAGGCAGCATTCATCTTCTTATTCCTGAAACATTAAAAATCGCGCTAAACGGCAGGAAACCTGAATGGACGGATGGAGTTGATATCGCGCTTAGTGTGATTTCACAATCTGATAATGACGATGACGCCAGCATATATGAATTCAACTCACAGGGCGCGTATGATCTTACACTGGATGAACGCCTTGAAGTGGCTTATTTTATAATGGAAAGCGGAGCGACAAGCGCGATTATTCCCCCATCCGCGGGACTCTATGTCCAACTGGGACTTCCAGCTGAGCAGACTCAAACAGAGCAGCCCGAAACGATGTTCGATAACAATGTTACCATCAATCTGAATGACCTGAAACCAATGGTCGCGCTGCCATCCGGTGAAAATGAGATCATTCCCGTTGAGGATATCGAAGAAACAAAAGTGGATTTGATATTGATCGGAGGAGGGCTTGGCGGAACATATCAGAATCTCATAGAGATTGATTCAATACTCTCACGCAATAAAATGAATCCTGATGTTCGACTCATGGTTTATCCATCATCGAGTGATATTTACAATATCGCTGTGAGGGAGGGTATCATCGGACGATTCGTGGATGCTGGAATAATGGTTTGCGCTCCCGGACGAGGTCCCGAGGGTTATGGCAATCATGGAATCAGCGCGAAAGACGAACACGTTCTAATTAACAGTTCATTAAACTATGAGGGAATCTTTGGCCACATTGCATCGGAAATTTATCTTGCCGGAACAAAAACATGCGTAGCGAGCGCTGTTACAGGCAAAATAACATCCGCCAGGGAGTTTGTGTAAAACAAAAACATGCCGAATAAATCAATCATATCCGGTCAAGCAGTCCTTCTTCCTGACAATGTGCGCTCAGGCATGATAGTTCCTATCATTTGCAGGGGTAGTTTCAATCGTGATGAGTTCAAGGCGCATTGCTTTGACGCGTACGACAAATCCCTGAAAAGCAGAATAGCGCACGGTGATATCATAGTCGCGGGACGGAATTTCGCAAAGGGAGATACCGGCGAGGAAACATCTATGGCGCTTATGGGAATGGGAGTCAGCGCGGTTGTCGCTGTCAGTGTGAACAGAATATTCCTGCGAAACTCAATCAACCTTGGATTTCCCATTATCATTCTGCCAATCGCGCTTGAGATGATTAAGGACGGTGACCTTATCGAGGTTAACCCCTTTGATTCCATCGTGAGAAACCGAACCAGCGGACTTGCGGCACGTGGAAAATCACTGCCGAATACTTTTCTTCGTATTCTCGAAGCTGGTGATATTGTCAGCTATACAAAAGCTAATCTTGAAAAAGAAAAATGATTGAAATTCATGTGGAATTCAACCCTCGGAGGTAAACATGGAAATTAAAAAAATAGGCGTTATAGGCATCGGCTCAATGGGCAACGGAATCGCGCAGGTTGCCGCCGAGGCTGGTTTCGATGTCATAGTGCAGGATATCAACGATGAAATTATCGCCGCGGGAATGAAAAACATCCAGCGCATGATACGAATTGCGGTTCGCTTTAAACGAATTCTCCCTGAGGAAAAGGACAATGTCCTCGCGCGGATTCAAACCACAACAAGCCTTGATGATTTCAGCGATGTCGATTTGGTAATCGAAGCCGCGCCTGAAATCATGGATTTGAAAAAATCGATTTTCGAAAAGTTGGATAATGTTTGCCCGGATGAAACGATTTTCGCGACCAACACATCGTCGCTGTCAGTTGTTGAAATCGGTACTAGCACCAATCGCCAGGATAAATTCCTCGGGCTGCATTTTTTTAATCCGCCTACTGAAACGCAATTGGTTGAGGTTATAAAAACGCTTCTGACATCAGATGATGCTTTCGATGCGGCGTTTGAAACAATCAAGAATTTTAAGAAAACTCCAATCGAAGCAAAAGACACTCCCGGATTTATTGTGAATCGCCTTATGGTTCTGTTTCTAAACGAGGGAGCAAGGATGGCTGAGGAGGGGCTTGCGAGTCCGCAGGATATCGATAAAGCGTGGAAACTCGCAACCGGAATGCCCAAGGGGCCTTGCGAAATGATTGATATGATAGGGGTCGATGTCGCGACACATGTCGGCGACAGTTTATATAACGAATTCCGTGAACGGCTTTTTCACTGCCCGCCAATCCTGCATCAGATGCGTCGCGCTGGTCTGCTGGGCAAAAATCCGGCAAGGGATTCTATAACTATT
>CBDURE010000231.1:0-2762 GCA_965369605.1 uncultured bacterium | reverse complement strand
CGCCTTAATTATTTAACCTTTGCAATCTTTTGAGACAGCCTCCTCATTAACCGGGGTACGAAATCGCTTTGCAAATTAATGGACATTATTTTGGACAAATAATGCTGCAAAATAATCAAAATTGTGGTAAAATAACAGGACATTAATTGTGGATATACTTCGGATAATGCTTTAATAGATATGTTATAAGGCTATCTAAGTGACAAAACGAAAGACAAACAAAAAGACACATGAAGAGACACATCCATGGATAAATTTCATCCTGGATTTGAGAAATTTCTCATTTAATACCTGGTTGCTATTGGGAGAAGCACAGTCAAAATGTGAACATATTGCTGATACCCCATTAACACCTGAAGTTGCGAACCAAATGTATCAGCTTTACCTCGCGAAAGGAGTAAATGCTACCACGGCAATAGAGGGAAATACTCTAACTATCGATGAGGTACAAAAGAGAATCCGTGGTGAGCTTAGCTTGCCCCCATCCAAAGAATATCTTGGAAAAGAAATCGACAACATTGTTCAAACCTGCAATCAGATCAAGGATGCGATTTTATCAGAAGAAATAACTAATCTGACAACTCATCAAATATGCAAATATAATGCCCAAATTTTAAAAGATCTGATACTACAGGATGATGTTGTTCCTGGAAAAGTTCGTGAATACGAGGTCATCGTGGGCCCATATAAAGGTGTACGCGCTCAGGACTGTGAATTCCTACTCAACAAACTTTGTGATTGGATAAATTCTGATTGGGCACCACCTGGAAACCATCATATAGCCTTTGGTATAATCAAAGCAATTATCACTCATCTGTATCTGGCATGGATTCATCCATTCGGAGATGGCAACGGTCGAACTGCTAGAATGCTTGAATTTCAGATCTTGTTTTCACTGGGAATTCCTGCCGCTGCCACTCACCTTATAAGTAATCATTACAATCAGACAAGGAGTGAATATTACAGGCACCTTGATGAGGCAAGCAGAACTGAGAATGGTATTTATGCATTCATTGAATATGCGCTACAGGGATTTGTTGATGGTTTACGGGAACAGATCCGTTGGATAAAAGGGCAGCAGCTGTATGTTCATTGGATTAATTATATTCACGATTACTTTCGCGATAAAACTGGTAATGCAAATAACCGACGTAAGCATCTTTTAATCGATTTATCATCAACTGGAGATTTTGTGCCACTTGGTGATGTCAAACTCATCTCGAAAAGGGTTATGGAGTCCTATAAAAACAAGTCTGATAAAACATTTCAGCGAGATATTGATTTTCTTCAGAAGGAAGGTTTAATTCAAGTAACAGCTGGACGAATTCGAAGTTGTCCAGAAATAATTCTTGCGTTTAGGTCACCAAAGGTGAGAAAACGAAGAAAATAGGGACAGTTACCTATTTTATGTCGCCGATAAACACTGGCAACTCTATTTGGAATTTTCTAATTGACTTTGGCTCAACCATGCGGTTTATAAAATAGGTAACTGTCCCTATTTTCCTATTTATACCTCAACCTGACAGTAAAATGCCTGAGGTGTTCGGATTCGTAGGTGATTTCCATGCCTTTCATTGAGGAGGCTCTTTCGACTAGTTTCGCTGCTGAGTTGGCAACATGGTCGAGGTGGGTTTGAGTGTACATGCGTCGCGGGATTGCGAGGCGGACGAGTTCAAGTGGGGCGATTCGATTTTTTCCGGTTTCCGGATTGCGGCCAGCCATCAGAGTTCCAATCTCAACCGCACGGACTCCACCCTCGATATACAGTTCAACAGCGAATGTGTGCGCGGGAAATTCCTCTACATCGATATGCGGAAGCATGGTTTTGGCGTCAACGTAAACCGCATGGCCGCCGAACGGTTTAAGCATCGGGATTCCGCTTTCCTCCATTTTTGAACCAAGATACGCAACCTGCCCTGTTCGATAGCGCAGGTATTCGACATCTGTTGCCTCTCTCAGGCCTTGCGCGATTACATCCAAATCACGTCCGGCAAGTCCGCCATAAGTCGAGTAGCCCTCATTGAGAATGAGATGTTCCTTCAACGGCTGGAATTTCTCCTCGTCGCGGGTTGTTATTAATCCGCCGATATTCGACAATCCATCCTTCTTTGCGGACATGATGAAACCATCTGCATAACTCATCTGCTCAAGAAGAATTTCACGAATCGATTTGGATGAATATTCGCTGTCACGATCATGAATGAAGAAAGCGTTTTCGGTCATGCGTGCCGCATCGAAATAAAACGGAAGACCGTGTTTATCGGCAAGTTCACGAGTCTGCCGTATGTTATCCATGCTGACCGGCTGTCCGCCGAGAGTGTTGTTTGTGATTGTGAGGAGAATCAACGCGCAGGCGTCTTTCCCTTTTTCTTTAATAAAAGCATCCGCGGCATCGATATCCATGTCACCCTTGAAGGGGGCTTCGAAAGTGGGATCTAGAGTTGTTTTGGGAATGAAATTAACGGGGATTGAACCGCGGGCGTCGATGTGTCCGGTCGTTGTGTCGAAATGCCCGTTTCCGAGAACGTACTGCCCGGGTTGCGCCATGACAGCGAAAAAGACTTTCTCCGCGCCGCGTCCCTGATGTGCCGGGAGAACCATCTCAAATCCGGTTAGCTCTTTTACAGATTCAAGCAGCCTGAAATATGATCGCGCTCCGGCGTATGATTCATCGCCGAGCATCAGCGCGCTCCACTGTTCCTGGCTCATCGCTCCCGTACCGCTGTCGGTTAGAAGGTCAACGAGTATTTCCTCAGCTTTGA
>CBDURE010000230.1:0-2771 GCA_965369605.1 uncultured bacterium | reverse complement strand
CGCAAACCCCACAAAACCACAATCTTGAATATGTTGCAATATCAATGGGTTATATTTAAGTTTGGCAGCGACAAAAATTAAATAAAATGAGGGTTATCCTATGACCAGCCCCGTCATCAACCCCGCAGCCCTTGAACCGCTGTTCGCACCCCGCGAGGCATGATCTTTCGGGAGCTGAAGGATGATATCCCTATGGATCGCGCCGAACAGTATGCCTTTTTCCATCCTGATCTGGCTGATTTACCCACGGGTGAGGCTAACTTCCATCAGTGTCAGGCCAAGAACATGGAAAGAACATTAGTTGATCAAAATGGATTAATGCCTATCGGTCTTTTACATTGGAGCCTGGATTACGTGCGTACAACGCGTCGGAAGGTTGGCGGTATCTTCGAGTCTATCCGCATACGATTTGCCGACGTGTCTCAGACAGACCTGCCCACAATGATAGGGAGGATTTACACCTTCCGAAATGAGTACATCGCCCATCAGGATCGGGAATTAAGTGATCCTGAACTTGCAAAACAGGCTCTTATTCAATGGACGGATGGTTTGTATCGGATCTGGAGTTGCCGGTAACTCGGTAAATCGGGGGGGCTTACTAATTTCGGAAATGCAATCAGTAAATAATGCGAGAGAAAAAACAGAATGACCAATACCGTTAAATCTACCGTACTTATAATTTCCATAGCATGTCTGATAGCCGGAAACCTGATAGGAGCCGGAATTCTGGCATTGCCCATCAATACAGGGCTTGCGGGTCTGATTCCGTCCTTGTTTGTCATGGTTGTCTTTGGGTGCGCCATGTTTTTTTCAGCCGTCATCCTCGGGAAAGAAACGGTTGAAACCAGACAGGAAAACTTCAACTATCCCAGTCTTTACGAGCGTTACCTTGGCATAACCGGAAAATGGATCGCTTCGCTGACAAATCTCTTAATTCTTTACGGTTTGCTGACAGCTTACATTACCGGAGGTTCCACAATTATGGCTTCGTTTCTGGGATATAAAACCTCTCCCTGGTGGTTGATTATGATGTTTGCGGCGGTGCTTTCCGTAATAACCGCCGCAGATTTAAGTATTGTTAAAAAATATAATGTTCTCCTGATAGTAGCGATGATTACAGCATTTGTAATCCTGTGCTTTATGGGAAGCGAGAATATTCATGTTGGCCGGTTAGCCAGATCCGACTGGTTATTCCTTCCGGCAACAGTCCCCATTGTCATCACCGCTTTTCATTTTCACAACATTATTCCTACCATCTGTCGTGATATGAACTGGAATTTATCCCTGATCTGGAAGGCCATGCTATTGGGAATGGCTGTCGGCTTTATTCTGAATGCCGTTTGGATTACGATAGGAATCGGTGTGTTGCCTCTGGAGGGTGATAATTCACTCCTTGCCGCTTTTACAGACAATCAACCTGCCACAGTTCCGATGTCCGCCATTATACACTCTCGCGTGTTTACGTTTTGCGCTGTCATGTTTTCTCTGATTGCCATTACAACGTCCTACATGGCAAACGGCATCGGTCTCATGGATTTTGTACGTGACATCGGAGAAAACAGTTTCAAGGTCAAGGGCAAAATATTTGTGATTGCCGGCACTTTTGCGCCGCCTCTTTTGATTTCGCTGATCTGGCCGGATATATTTCTCAAAGCTCTCAACATAGTGGGAGGTGTCGGTATAGTCGTTCTGTTCGGCATTCTTCCCGCTATTCTGGCGTGGCAGAAAAACGAATCACGGAATATGAGGATACTCAGCGGGATCATGCTGTTGTTGTTTGGCCTTGGTTTGTTATTTGAGATAGGACAGGAATTTGGGTTGCTGCATATTCAACCGGATGTAGAATATTGGTCTCACATGATTAAGTAGCGCCCACCTTTTGTAAGGAGTATTGGTTATGCAATCCCTTTGTGAGCTTTATCGAATCGGAATGGGACCATCGAGCAGCCATACCATGGGACCGCGTTACGCTGCTCTTATATGGAAGGAACATGAACGGAATGCCGCATCGCACCGTGTAACTCTTCATGGTTCACTGGGAGCGACGGGCAAGGGACACCTGACCGATAAAGCAATCATAGACGCTCTGGCTCCAGTTCCTGTTGAAATCATCTGGAAAGACGATGTCGTCCTTTCTCAGCATTCCAATGGGATGTTGTTTGAGGCCCTTGATTCTAACGGAAAGGTCATAGATAACTGGACAGTTTTCAGTGTAGGCGGAGGTGTCTTGCAGGAAGACAAGCGATTTTCACTTTTGGGAACGGCAGCGGGAAACGATCAAACCTATAATCTTAATTCAATGGATCAAATCCTAAAATGGTCAAAGGATTCCGGTCAGCCCTTGTGGAAACATGTTGATGAACAGGAAGATGAGGGTATATGGGATTATTTAGCCGAAGTTTGGAAAACCATGCAGAACGCCATTGACAGGGGACTGATCTGCGAAGACGTACTCCCCGGATCGCTTCATCTGGCGCGAAAAGCGAGGGGCGTCTATCAACAGTCCGAAAACCGTGCGGAAAAGCGAACCGGCCTTCTATCTGCTTATGCCCTGGCCGTCAGTGAAGAGAATGCTTCGGGCGGAATTGTTGTAACCGCTCCAACCTGCGGTTCTTCGGGAGTTTTGCCTGCCGTATTGCGATATCTCCAGGAAACCATGTCTATCGATGAAAACATGATATTGAAAGCTATTGCTACCGCCGGTCTCGTGGGCAATCTTGCCAAGACCAATGCTTCGATTTCCGGTGCGGAAGTAGGATGCCAGGGCGAAA
>CBDURE010000229.1:0-2800 GCA_965369605.1 uncultured bacterium | reverse complement strand
CGAAAAAAAATGAAAAAGGTGTCAGCCACGGTGACAGCCGTGGTGACAGCACATATCAAGTCTTATATTAGAATAAGCGTAGGATAATATCGCATGCAACTAATTAAGCAATTGGGGAAAAACCAGGAAACATCGGCTTCAAGACTGTTTGAACATGTCAATACTGCTGTAAAAGTGTCAGCCATGGTGACAGCCACGGTGACAGCCCATATCAAGTCCTATATCATAATAAACGTAGGATAATATCTCATGCAACTAATAACACATGATGCAAAAAAACTCAAAAAACATTGAATCCGATACTGTTGGAACATTTCATCCTATGTGATATAATCTAAAGTGAAATACATATTATCCGATTCTTTTGGAGGTCGTTTTGTATGCGACCCATAGTACTGTTTGTTTTCATAACATTCATATTGTGCATGAGTGCACCGGCAATTGCCCAGGGTGCGCGTGACACGAAAACAGTAATGCCTGACAGCAAGGTCAATCTTTACCGCGTTCCGCTTGATCCCGCTGAAAGAGCGAAAGCGTTAAACGAAATTTTCAATGGCGTTTCTCCCGGCAACGGTTCCGCGTTTATGTTCAATACGCTGTTTACACCATCGAATCCGGAGCAGTCATCGCTAAGGCCTGAACTGATTCTGAACTATCAGGCATCACCCCCGTATAAATTCCAGGGGTACTGTATGACTCGCGATTCCACAGGATTGCGGGCTTTCAAGTTTGGCAATAGATTTGCCAATAACCAGACATCTGAAGTAGCGTTGATGTATGCCGGTGGTAATCGAATATATCACTGGGTCAACGGAAGTGATGATAAGATTTATGAGGATACTCTGGAAAATGACTACCTTGATCTTGATGGCAAAGGCGCGCAGTATTTCCTTAACGCCGTACAACTCAAGGGAATGATTGTGGGTCCCAGGATGGAGCAGCTTCTTAAGGAAACCGATGCGCGACGTATCGGTGGCGAAAATATCAGAGGCACTCGAACAATCGTTTACGGCATCCAGCCCACAAAAGCGGATTTCCTCAAAGGCTATCGCTACTTGCAAGTCTGGGTTCGAGTTGGTGACTCGAAAATCATCAGGACAAATCTCGATTTGACCTATGGGCGCGAATTTACCGAGTATTCACGTCACCTGACAAATATCGCGTTCGATGATGAAAGATTCCTTCTTCCCGATGAAACTGTCGAGGAAATGTACAAGGAATACTTCGACATTCTTGGTGAGGCTGCGAAAGAGCAGATACAGGTTGAAACAGATACACCTGATAAAATCGCCGAGGAAACATCATCTGAGGATACTGATGGTATCGAGGAAGAAACCAGCGAGGAAGTTACCTCTGACGAGTAACTCCCTTTAGCACAATCTGAATGTATAAAACCGGTCGAATGGCCGGTTTTTTAATGGATAATCAACTCCTTTTGCACAATGTTTTACAGGATGCGTAATCCCAAGCCGCACCACGATAAATCGTGGTGCTTCTATAACACGCTTTAGCATGGTGCTTTTACAGCATGTGGATGCTACCTCAATTCCGTGAGAGCTTCCTCCATCGCAGCGAAGAATTTTTCGTTTTCATCGTGTGAGGATATTGTAACTCTAACCCATGTAGGCGCGTTGAATATCCAACCCGGGCGTACCAGAATCCCTTTCATTTTCAGGTTATCGAACACCTTTTTAGAATCGACTCCAGTATCTATCAGAATGAAATTCGCCTCAGTCGGCAAGTATTTCATTCCCAGCCTGTCGCATTCCGAATAGTAATACTTTTTCTCTTTCCATGTTCTTTCGGTTGTTTTACGGACAAACTCATCATCCTTCAATCCCGCGACAACAGCGACCTGCGCGAGTGAATTAACACTGAACGTCGGGCGGACTTTCTCCAGCGCGCTTACCAGCAATTTCGGCCCGATACCGTAACCGATTCTAAGTCCGGCAAGCCCCAGTATTTTCGCGAATGTCCTGAGAACCATAACATTACGCCCCTCACGAACGTAATTAAGCGTATCTGGGTAATCATCCCTTTCGACATACTGGTCGTATGCCTCATCGAAAACAACAAGGCAGCGGTCATCGACAATTTTCATGAAATCATCGACCTCATCCGCGGTAAGCATTGTTCCGGTTGGGTTATTGGGATTGCATATCCAGATTATTTTCGTTTTATCATTCACAGCCTCCGCCATTTTTGGAAGGTCGTGGATTAAATCGGGGTGTTCGATTGATATAAGCTTTGAATTTGTAATTTCCGCCGCGATTCGATACCACATGAACGATGGCGATGCCATGATTGATTCATCGCCGGGCCCAAGCAGAATATGCCCAAGGTCGGCGATTATCTCCACCGCGCCGTTGCCCATGCTTATTTGCTCCGGGGGGAATCCGAGTTTTTCACTCAGCGCCTGTTTGGCGTAATAACAGGAATGTTCGGGATACCAGAACAGGTTTTCCAGCTCAGCCTTGATTGCCTCAAGCGCTTTCGGGCTGACTCCGATCGTGTTTTCATTCGATGCCAGTTTGTGAAATTCAATGTCAAGTCCAAGCTCGCGCTGAACCTCTTTCACAGGCTTGCCGGGGACATACTCCCCAATTTCCATAATGTGCGGGAGGATAAGATCTTCGAGATTACGCATAAACCACCTTAAGGTAATTAAGTGATTCTCAAGGCTGCAATATTAACAGATTCCAACTGCTTTTGTGAATTGAATTTTCGCTTTTCGCATGTAGGGGTGGGTTTTAAATGTAATGTGTCATAACATACGCTACACTGTGTGTCAAGACATGCG
>CBDURE010000228.1:0-2811 GCA_965369605.1 uncultured bacterium | reverse complement strand
TAATTTTACACGAAACCCAAAACTCGCGCTGGTACGGTTTTCGGGGGGCACGTCACCGCCCACACATCACGTCTTTTTGTGATTTGTGGGTGAAATGCGTAACTTCGCAACATGTCACCCATAAAGCCGAGACGGCTGTATGGGTGGCACCCGATGTTTTAAATCAGTCAGAAATTACTCCCCCATCTCAACCGCTTTGTGAAATTCCTGAAGTGATGTAACCGAAATGTTCTTCGTCTTTTTTAATTCCCAGATTGCCTCTATTATAGCGCGCGCGCCGGACATTGTTGTAAAAAGCGGAATGTTGTGAGAGGTCGCGTTCGTGCGCATGGATACCTCATCCAGCAGCGGAGTTTTTTCGGATGGCGTGTTTATAATAAGCTGAACATCACCGCTAATTATATTATCAATGATATTCGGCGATTCCCCCTCGTAGATTTTCCTTATGGTTTCAACCGGAATCTGGTTCTCCAGAATGAATCTGGCAGTGCCCTCAGTGGCGACAAGATAAAATCCAATCTCATGCAGCTGTCTTGCGATTTCATGGATACGGGGCTTGTCGCTGTCTCTTACTGATAAAAACGCCTTTCCGGAAAGTGGTATTTTGATTCCAACCGCGAGTTGGCTTTTCGCGAATGCCATCGGGAACGATGTGTCAATCCCCATCCCCTCGCCTGTCGATTTCATCTCAGGCCCCAGAATTGCATCCGTGCCGGGGAATCGTGTCCATGGAAACACCGATGATTTAACGCCGACATGATGCAATATCGGATTTCCTGTCAATCCAATTTGTTTGAGTGATTCTCCCAAAATGACTCTGGTCGCCATTTTCGCTACCGGTATCGATGTCACCTTGCTGACAAATGGAACTGTTCTTGATGCCCGCGGATTTACTTCGAGCACGTAAATTTCATTTTTCTTTATCGCGTATTGAATGTTCATTAGCCCGATGACCTGAAGTTCAACCGCCAGTTTGCGAGTCGATTCCCTGAGTTCATCAATCGTTTCAGATGAAAGGGTAATCGGCGGCAGCACGCATGATGAATCACCCGAATGAATTCCGGCTTCCTCTATGTGTTCCATTATTCCCGCGATATACACATCACGGCCATCGCAGATGGCATCAACATCAATCTCAATCGCGCTTTCAAGGAATTTGTCAATCAGGATAGGGCGGTCATCGCTGATGCTAACATCGGCATTACCGCAGTACTGGATGAGTTCTGTCCAGTATTGCCGCAGCATGTCAGGATTGCTTACAACCTCCATCTTTGCGCCGCCAAGAACGAAACTGGGGCGCATCAGCACCGGATAGCTGATTTTATCAGCGTGTTCAAGAGCATCTTCCAGGTTGGTCGATGTCGCGTTTGGAGTCTGCCTTAGTTTGAGTTTATCAAGCAGCGCGGAAAACTGTTCCCTGTCCTCGGCACGGGCAATTGATTTGACTGATGTTCCCAGTATTTTCACGCCAGCCTGTTCCAGCCGGTGCGCGATATTTAACGGTGTCTGTCCGCCGAATTGGACTATTACTCCTTTTGGTTTCTCACGCCGGATTACAGAAAGAACATCTTCAAGAGTAAGCGGTTCGAAATAAAGCCGGTCGGATGTGTCGTAATCGGTGGATACCGTCTCGGGATTGCAGTTAATCATTATTGATTCATAATCAGCCTCACGCGACGCTATTGACGCATGGCAGCAGCAGTAGTCAAATTCAATTCCCTGCCCGATTCGGTTTGGCCCTCCGCCAAGTATAAGAATTTTCTCTTTGTCTGATGACCGCGTTTCATCCTCTTCTTCATAGGTTGAATAGTAATATGGAGTTTGCGCCTCGAATTCAGCGCCGCAAGTATCGACCAGTTTATACACAGCCTCGACTCCGCGTTTTTGGCGTTCCCTGCGAATCGTGTTTTCATCCGATTCCAGAAGGTGAGCGAGTTGAACATCCGAGAACCCCATCCCTTTTACCCATTTGAGCTCATCATTAGAAAGGTCGGATAGTTTTTTCCCAATAAGCAATTCCTCAGTTTCCACAATCTCTTTGATATTATCGAGAAACCACGGATCAATCCCCGTATGTTCAAATAATTCCTCTGCGCCCATGCCGCGTTTTATTGCGTATCGCAGATAAAAAAGCCTGTCGCGATTCGGCACTTTTAATTTATTAATTATCGTTTCGATATCCAGCGCTTTCCAGTCCAAATCCCTGCCATCCGCGCCAAGCCCGAATCGGCCGGTTTCCATTGAGCGCAATCCTTTCTGCAGGGATTCCTTGAATGTACGCCCGATTGCCATTACCTCTCCGACTGATTTCATCTGGATGCTTATCGTGTCGCTGGCGTTGGGAAATTTTTCAAACGTGAATCTGGGGATTTTAACAACGCAGTAGTCGATTGACGGCTCGAAACAGGCTTGTGTTTCACCTGTTATATCGTTTGGCAATTCATCCAGTGTGTATCCTATCGCCACTTTTGCAGCGATTTTCGCGATTGGAAAACCGGTCGCTTTGGATGCCAGCGCTGACGATCTCGAAACGCGGGGATTCATCTCGATAACAACAAGACGGCCGTCAACAGGATTCTGGGCGAATTGAATATTGCATCCTCCGGTTTCAACTCCGATGATTCTGATAATGTCTATTGACCAGTTGCGAAGTTTCTGGTATTCGCGGTCAGTCATAGTCTGAATCGGCGCGACCGTGATTGAGTCGCCGGTGTGAATTCCCATGGGGTCAAGATTCTCAATTGAGCAGACAATAACAACGTTGTCCTTGTTGTCGCGCATGACCTCGACCTCGAAGTCCTTCCATCCCTC
>CBDURE010000227.1:0-2849 GCA_965369605.1 uncultured bacterium | reverse complement strand
GGGGGATAAGATATAACAACAACCTTTCCCGACAGGCTCTTTCGCGGGAATGACGTGTTGTTCGACCTAATTGGTTGTTCACAGAACAGGGCTACAATGAAAAGAACATTTTCAGAGAATCTTTAACTACCCCACGCCAACCGTCTTATTCTTCTTCTGATAAATCTTCGCGAGGATTTCTGCGAGGGCTTCGTAGAGTTCGAGGGGTATCATGTCGCCGATTTCTGTCATGCGATATATGGACTGCGCAAGCGGCGGATTTTGCTCTATCGGAATATTGAACTCCTTTGCGATTTGAATAATTCTCAGAGCGATATCCCCCTTTCCCTTTGCGACAACCTGAGGCGCGGGCATCTCCTCCTCGTATTTTAAGGCGACGGCGAAATGAGTCGGGTTGGTGATTACAACATCGCTTTCAGGAATCTCCTGCATCATTTGTGTCATCGCGACCTGACGCTGCCTTTCACGAATTCTGCGCTTAATCAGCGGGTCTCCCTCCATCTGCTTGAATTCATCCTTGACCTCCTCCTTGGACATTTTCAGCTGCTTCTCCGATTCCCAGCGCTGGTAGATAAAATCGAGAATCGAGAGAATCACAAAAAAGGCGCAGATGTATATCGCCAGGTGAAATGCGAGCCTTCCGAAAACCTCAATCAGCGCGACTGGCTCACCGAAGAATCCCTGCACAATTACATCCATTTTGCTTTTGATATAAACGTACACTATCACCGCGACTATTCCGATTTTAATTACCGCTTTGAGAAGTTCGACAAGTCCGCGTGTTGAGAACATGCGTTTGAAACCAGTTATCGGATTTAGCCTGTCGAGTTTCGGGCTGATTGGATGTGCTGAGAGAACACCTTTTGTCTGGAACAGGCTGGCGGCGATAATTGTAAGCGCGCTCGCCACAGCTATTGGCAAAACAAAGAATGCGATTTTTTGAAGCGAGTAAAACGCCCATGCCTGGTAAAAGTCCTCATTGATTTCCATCGGGCCAACATCCGACCATGCGTCGTGAAGGATGTTTAAAAATCCGCGTCCCCAGTATTGCATGACAAGATAGAGCATACTGAAGGAGACAAGCATTGCTAACGACTGCCCAAGTTCCTTCGACTGTGGCACCTGTCCTTTTTCTCGCGCTTTCTCGCGTTGACGCGGAGTGGCGTCTTCTGTCTTTTCACCCGCCATGGCATTGAATTATACCATGAGTTTTATAAATTATGACGAAACAATTCCATAATTTATTAAGTCATATATACCGATTGAATTATGATATAATTCTGCAATCAATTCTGGAGGTGCATCTTGATTGGCATATACATATTAATCGCGGTAATCGTTGTAATCGTACTCTGGTGGATTGGAGTATTCAATTCCATTGTTGTGCTTCGCAACCGTGTGGAAAATGCGTGGGGGCAAATCGACGTTCAACTCAAACGCCGGTATGACCTTATTCCCAACATTGTTGAGACCGTGAAGGGATACGCCAAGCACGAGAAAGAGACATTCGAAAACGTGGTAAAGGCAAGACAGATGGGTATGGATGCATCAAATGTCCAGGACCAGGCTGCTGCTGAAAATATGCTTACCGGCGCGTTGAAAAGCATTTTCGCTCTCGCCGAGGCATACCCAGATTTGAAAGCTAACGAGAATTTCAAGCTCCTGCAGGAGGAGTTGGCTGGAACTGAATCGAAAATCGCTTATGCCCGCCAGCATTACAACGACTCGGTCATGTTGTTTAACACTCGCATTCAGATGTTTCCAGCAAGCATTGTCGCGAATGCATCCGGCACCAAAGATCGTGATTTCTTCGAACTAGAGGAACCCGAGGCACGCGAGGTCCCGAAGGTACAGTTTTAACGGAAAAGGATATAAATAAAAACACCACGCTAAAGCGTGGTGTTTTTTTAATCAACTTGACTCGGAATCTATTTATTTTTCCAGTTGGGTTTTTCTTTCTTAATGAAAGCGTCGATGCCCTCTTTCCTGTCATCGCTTGCCCAGGCAAATCCGAACAGTTCGCTTTCGAGGTCGTTTGCGTATTTAAGCGGAACTTCCATCCCGGTTTTAATAGCTCGTTTGGCATACATCAACGCTACCCTCGAACGATTCACAAACGGCTTTGCGAATGTCCTGCAGAATTCGAGGATGTCATCGGAATTTGGAACGACGTGCGAAACAAGTCCCATTTCAAGGGCATCTTTTGCGTTTATCATTTCACCTGTGAAAATCATTCTCATTGCGTTCGACTGTCCGATTGTTCTTGGCAGGCGAACACATCCGCCCCATCCCGGGATTAATCCGATATTAACCTCGCTTTGCGCGAAACGGGCTTTCTGCACGGCGATTCTGAAATCGCAGCACAGCGCGAGTTCAAGTCCGCCGCCAAGGCAGAGGCCGTTGATAGCAGCGATTGTCGGAATGTTAAGTTCCTCGAGTTTTCCAAATGCCAGTTTACCGATACGAGCGAAATGCCGTGCCTCATTGGCAGTGATATCCTTGATTGAATGAACGTCCGCGCCGGTTGAAAATACACGGTTGTTTCCGGTCAGAATCAGAACTTTCGTTTCAGTATCATCCCAAATTTCCTGCAAAGCGGAATCTATTTCCAGGCATATGCTGAGATTAAGCGTGTTGAGCTGATTGCCATCACGATTGATTTTTAAAATCGCGAAAGGATAATCCTTTATAAGTTCGATGTCGTGATACATCCTGTCCGTCCCTGTTTTATCAGAGATATCTTCCAGGATTGTTTTTCGGTTGCCTGATTCCACTTGGGTCATCTCTCACTTGCTCCGATATCACCAGTATGCCCTGCAAGAAAAAACGGTGCAATTTCTTATATTATG
>CBDURE010000226.1:0-2853 GCA_965369605.1 uncultured bacterium | reverse complement strand
AACATAAATATTAACTATCTTGAGACCTCTGGAAAGGCACTTTTTTATTGTAGCCCGTCTTATCATGAATGTGTCTCATAACTCAATTATAAGCGAAAAGGTTTGTCTTTCTGAGCGTAGCGAGGAATCTATTTGCTACTGTGTTGATGATTAAACCTGATGAAATTAATCCACACTATCTAAAATAGATTCTTCGCTGCGCTCAGGATGACAATTTTGGCTGTTTTCCCGAGTTCTGATACAGCTTCCTTATTAACCGGAGTAATAAGAATTTCTTTGGATTAATTAAACAGGTTAGTCATTTTCCAACCGACAAAAGCGATTTTATTTTAAGATGCAATAAGGAATCGATAGAGTCTATGGGCAAATATTCAAAATACAATACAGAAGAAAACAGGCGGAATACCCGATGGGAACTGACTTTGAACCCGACTGTGACAATGCTTGTTGTCGCGTTCTGTATCGGTGTGCTGCTAATATGGATAGGTTTGTTTGAGCATACTGTTAATCCGGGTGATGGCACTGTATCATCCGTAGCTGGTGATGTTTACGGTCGTTTTGTGAGTTTTGTGGATTCGGTCAGGAAATAAAATCCTGTTTGGGAAATTGAACAATTAAGCACACGAGCAATTTGGAGCGCAGCAAGCAACGCCCCTACGATTTGCCTATTAAGCAATCATTCAGCGTTATCAAACGCATCGAGGAAATCATCCCATTGAGTATCTGAAAAACCGATTGTTACGTAGTCAGCGCGCCTGTTTGCGCAATCCTCGTGATTGTAATTTACGGGAAACCATATATGCCATCCAGTTTCGTAATAGGGGCACATTTTGGTGCCGTCGCCGGTATGGCCACTTTCAATCATGGTTTCAGCGATGGCATCGGAAACGCCCACAGCGGCATCCCGTAATGATTGGGGCAATTCCTCAACACCGTGGATTAGTTCAGCGAAAAGCCCCAAATCCTTGACTCGGTCATCGTTGCAGTACGCTCCCCACTTGCCTGTTAGTGTCCTGCATGATGTTATCTCAGTTCGATAATTATCAAGCGCGCCAATCAGTTCAAGCGAAAATGAATCAAGAGCGGGAACAACTACAGTATCAATCATGCTGCATTCCCATGCGGAATATGTCGCTGGTGTGGGTGAATATGCCAGGTAATTTGTTACAAATTCGGATGCAATGTCCTGATAAGTGCAGGTTTCAGCGTTGTCCGCAATATATCCAAACAGTTCAGTATATTCCCATGCTGACGCCCACATGAGCCATTCAGATGCCATGCATGTTTTGCTGACATCCTTGAGAGTGTATGCAGTCTCAATCCAGCCAAGAAGGCAGGATACGATTGAGATAAATTCAAACTTGTCAACGCCTTCCACCTCATCCAAAACAGTTCGGCAGGCATCACGAATCTCCCAAACCTGCATCCCCCCACAAGCGACAAGAAAATCATCGGGGTCAGGCGCGCTCCTGAATGGGCCGTTTCCATGCCCATAAGGAATGAAGCCGTATTTTTTCGCGGGATATTCACGCATCCCCCATCTCAGGAATTTTTCAACGTACGCGATTTTCGCATGTGGTAGTCCGCCCGGAGGAATGACCTCGCCGCCATCATCAATGACCGAGGAGATTATAGTATCGTTGTAACCGTCAGGATCTCTCTCGATTTTCAGGATAACATCGTCAGGAGAGGCGTCCTTGTCCCAGCATACAATTACGTTCATTTTTCCTTCAGGTGAACCGATAACCTCCATCTCGTTAATGTCGCCCTGGATGCGGTCTCCTAGATTATCCTCCGTGTAATACAATAGAAGTGTCCATTCCGTTTGAGTGTCCTCTGTGACCGTGATTTTAACAAGGTCGTAGAGTTCCAGGCCATTTGAATTTTCACTTGTCGCGATTATCGCCGCGATATAATCTCCCTGCGCGGCTCCATTGGCATTAGTAAGATTTAATCGCCACTTCGAATTTCCGACCTGTTCGAATTGTACAAATATTTCATTCGTTATCGCGGGACAGTATAGTTTGACTTCATCTACATCATCCTGCCAGTCGAGTACATCGACCTCGATTATGGTTTCAGCATTGGCAGTGTCATATAGAATCCCCTGGGAGAAGTTCTCGATTGCATAGGGTTCATCGCAGTTTTCAGGATAGCTGACATCGATTGCGTAATCGATGTAATCGACACCGGACGGCATATAAAACTGCAGCTGCTCGGTGAATTCATGCATGCTTGCGAAAGTTCGCTGCGGTTCAGTTTGGGCATATGCTTTGAACGGGTTGATATCCGCGCCGTCAGCAATATCCCACAACGATGTCCAGTCATCGGGATTCATCAGGGTTACGCCGCTATCGTTTGAGTAAATAATCAGGCGAGCGTCATAACCATCGAGAAGCAGAGTGTTGGCGAGTGTTACGTTCACACTTAACATGCCTGTCAGCGGTTCGTAGTATGTGATTTCAGCTGACGGGAAATGAAGATATTCCGTCACGTTGAAATGGAAATCCGCCTGACGCGCTGGAATGATATTCACACCCAGCGATTCGAAATCGAACTGGAATCGTCCGGTGTTTAACATGATTCGATTCGTCTGCCCCTCATCAACCTGAGCGACAGGCATGGATAAATCAGCATCCTGTTCAGCTTGCGGCTGAATCGGATTGATATGTCCGGCTGAACATCCGGTGATAATTAGCATTAAAAGCGCTGTCAGGATGTAGATGTTTTTGTTTTTCATTTTTGTGTACTCTCGATTTTAGTAAGCACCATGCTTAAAAGCCTGGAGCGAAAGTCATTATGAATTGCTACTGACAGAATTAAGTTGTTCCTACGTCAGACTAAGTCAAATTC
>CBDURE010000225.1:0-2890 GCA_965369605.1 uncultured bacterium | reverse complement strand
TTCTCCCTCCCCGCTCGCGGGGAGGGCTGGGGTGGGGGCATTTTATTTGCGATACTTTTCCCGACAACCTCTTTCGCGGGAATGACGGAATTCATCTTAGGGGGTTTATGAAAATGGAGTTAAAAATCAAACAGCTTCCGTGCGCCCTCGTCCTCGATATTCAAAAACGACAGGCGCCTGCCTTGTGGCAGGTGGGGTAGATCCAAATAGTCTTTCAGCGCAAGAGCGAATTTAACCGGATGAAATGTCCGTCCGCTTTCCAGTCGAGCTACATAGTCAACATGATCTTCACCATCAAGAAATTTATCAGCGTTAAGATTTTTTAATATCCAGCCATGCTGCTTATGGATTATTTCAGGAGCATCATCGGGTAACCCAACGCCCTGCAATGTATCGAGGATTTGCTTTCTCTCATCGGGATTCAAATCCATCGGGAAATGCATTTCATAAAGCGCGCCGTTGATTGATTTAAACGGATTTTTCGGCGGCTGCGGGTGAAGGTATTTAACATTCAGAAGCGACATGCCGTCAGGAAGCGCATAATCAAACCCCTGATGAATAATATCCTCACTCAGATTTTCCCGCAGGTATATCAGAACGAGTTCAGTGTCGCTGTTAAGCCCCACCGGCAGGGGAGGGGAGAATTTCAATTTCGCTTTGGGAGTGTATCCCTCAGTATAGACAATCGGCAGATGAGTGTAATCAAGCGCGACCAGCACCAGGCGAATCCAGTCGAGATGCCCAATGTAACACGCGAAACCGTCGCGCGCGAATCTAAGCATATATGGGAATTTTCGATCTTGCATAACTTATTTCATTCGTAACCCGGCGTCCCCTCGCCGGGGTTCCCGGGATGCAAATTATTTCCCCCTCGGTAAATTCACACAAATATCCTTCCACAAACCGCATCCCGCGCAGTCGTTCTCGAAACAATCTGGCGTCTCCTCCGCGTTTAACGCTTTTTCGTATTCCTTCTGAAGGAACTTTTTATCGACTGTAAACGGTGCGACATCCCACGCTAAATCCTCATCCAAATCTCGATTGCGGTTGTAATCATCGGGATTCACATTTTCCTTTTTGAAAGCTTCGAGCCATAGATTTAAATCAAGGCGTTCTTTCCAGCTTTCAAAACGGCTTCCCATGCGCCATGCGGTTTCGATTACCTTTCCAACCTTCTCGTCTCCCCGTGAAATGACTCCCTCCAGAAATGAACCCTCCGCTGAGTGATATCTCATTCTGACTGATTTCATCGACTTGAGCGGCTTGAGCGCGACGTGTTTCATAACCATTGTTTCGATGCTGTCCATTTCACACCACTGAAATGGCGTATGCGGTTTCGGCACAAAATTAGCGACAGCGATCTTCATCTGGAAATTCGTTTTAGGCGGCAGTTCATTATTCCTTTTCAGTTCCCTTTGGATTTCGCGAATTCGGTTCACTATATCGATTATAGATTCAATATCCTCCATCGTTTCAGTTGGCAGCCCAATCATGAAATAGAGTTTAAACTCGCCAAGCCCGTTTTTAAGCGCTGTTCGGACGGCATCAAATATTTCATCATCGGATGTGTGTTTGTTTATCACTTTGCGAAGGCGTTCAGTCCCGGCCTCAATCGCAAGCGTCAAACTACCCGATGAATATGGCTTCAGCAGTTTCGCCAGATCATCATTAAAACTGGTGATTCGACTTGATGGAATTGAAATCTTAAGCGGACGGTTTCCCCTGAGTTCGATAATGCTCTCAACCAACTGCGCTAATTCAGGATAATCAGTTGTGTTGAGCGATGCCAGCGAAATCGACGAATGGCCTGAATGGGCAAACGATTCATGCGCCAGCGCGATAAGTTGTTCCAACGAGCGCTTTCTGTATGGCCTGTATATATAACCAGCCTGGCAGAAACGGCATCCCTGAGTGCATCCGCGAAATACTTCAAGAGTAATACGGTTTTTCATATCTCCGAAGTAGGGGATAATCGCGCAAGCGGGGAAATCATCGGATTCAAGTTCAGGAACAATTGCCCGTATGTTTGTGCTTTTACCCAGAATCGGCACATAAACGCCCGGAATATCCGCAAGGCGTTCAAGAACCGTTCGCTTCAATTCTAAATCATCACTGCGATTATCAATGTCACTTCTGTATTCAGCGATAACCCCGGCAATTTTAAAAATGCTTTTTTCGCCATCGCCAACGTGGAAGAAATCGATATAGTCCGACATCACAGCCGGATTAAACGCGCAGCTGCCACCCATTCCGACAATTGGGAATCCTCGCTCGGATGATTTAAGCGGCAGTCCGGATGAGTTAAGAATCGTCAAAACGCCTGTATAGCCGAGTTCATAGGAAACAGTAAACGCAATTAAATCAAAGTCCTTAACAGGGATTTTATTCTCCAGAGTGTAAAGCGGAATGGAATGTTTCTCCAATTGATTTTCGAAAACAATCCATGGAGCATAGACACGTTCAGCAAGGTAATCATCATGCGAGTTGAGGATATGATAGAGAATTTCCTGCCCAAGATTACCGGACGCTATCTCATAAACGTCGGGGAATGCCAGAGCTATTCGTGCAGTGCGTTTATCGAAATCCTTGAGAACGCTTCCACGTTCACCGCCGATATATCGCGCGGGACGGTCAACGAGCGGAAGGATGCCGTGCAGTAGATGTTCCGGTATGCTACGATTTTTACTCATAACAGATGGGCATTATACCAGTAAATGAATAAAATTTATTGATGTAGTTGAGTTTCAAGTCAGGAAAGAGGATCGAGGTTTTGTCATTCCCGCGAAACAAGAATTCCGTCATTCCCGCGAAAGGGCTTGTCGGGAAAGGTTAGCAGAACAAGAAACCCCCACCCCAGCCCTCCCCGCGAGCGGGGAGGGAGAATGTTGTC
>CBDURE010000224.1:0-2950 GCA_965369605.1 uncultured bacterium | reverse complement strand
CCGGCGCTTGGTTTGAATGGCAACCGGGTTGCGGCAGTTGCAGATAAAGAAGTACGGACTTTCAGTATTGATAAAAAAGATTCGGCACAGGCGGTGAGTATTCAGGAACCTGTAACGTATATCGAAGATCAGAAAATTGCGCTTGTCAAAGATGGCAAAAAAGCAATTCTGGCTCCCCTTGGAGAGGGAAATTATATCTGGCTCTCTCTGTCGCCGGATAAGACCAAATTGCTTTTTACGTTTATTGGAGTTGGAACAGTTGTTTCGGATTTAAATGGTAATATTCTTGCAAAGTTAGGTGCAGCCAACGCGCCGAAATGGTCTCCCGATGGAAAGTGGGTGGTCTATATGCTGGACGAGGACGACGGGCATGTCATCACGGCTTCTGATATTTGGGCTGTCAGCGCCGACGGAAAGACGCGGATTCAGTTGACTAAAACAAGCGAAATCCATGAAATGTATCCAGCCTGGTCGCCCAAAATGGATAAGATTGTATTTGATACATTTGATGGTAAAATTGCGTACGTAAACATTGAAATTATCGACTGAGGTTAAGTAATGAAATATATTCAACATATTGTTCTTGTGTTTATTATTCTGTTTTCTATTGTTTTTGCCCAGGATATGAGTGGCATAAAAATCTGTATAGATCCCGGGCATGGCGGACACGAATCGGATGATCGCCACATGGTTTTTGCGGATTTCTGGGAATCGGAATCTAACTGGTCAAAAGCCCAGTATCTTCGTGATATTCTGGAAAATTTGGGTGCGATAATAGTTTTGACACGTCATGGTAATGACCACGATGTTAATGATGATCCATCGCTGTCGCAACGCGCCGCTATTGCTAATCAGAATAACGTTGATTTCTTTAATTCTATCCATAGCAATGGTTTTAATGGTGAATTGAATTATACCCTGATGCTATATCGCGGCTGGAATCCGGGGGTGACGGGTACGAATTACGGTTCGACAGTTACAGGCGCCCTTTATCCATTAGCGGGAGAGATGGCTGATATTATGGCTAATGAGATTTATGTAGCTAACAATACTACGGCAAAACATGTTCGCGGCGACTGGAGTTTCTATTCATGGACTGATAATCAGGGAAATAAGATGGGACTTGGGGTTCTGCGCACATTGAATATGCCGGGTACCCTTTCAGAAGGCTCATTTCACGATTACCCTCCGGAAACATGGCGACTTCAGAATCTTTATTACCGAAAACATGAAGCCTGGGCGATTGCCCGCTCTTTTGTAATGTTGAACAATGCAGGAGATTTTCCTACTCGCAACTTAGCCGGAATTGTGCGTGACTCGTATGAAAAAGTAAGTTATTTCAGCCTGAACGGAACCAGTGACGCCTATAAACCGGTGAACAATATTACCGTTACATTGAATCCCGGCGGTAAATTTTACCAGGGTGATGCAAACAATAACGGGTATTTCCTTTTTGATAGTCTGAACGCCGGAGACTATGACATTATCGTGGAAGCGGAAGGCTATTATTCCGACACTGCCCGGGTAACAATTGGAAGCAGTTTCTACAATTTTAAAGATTTCAGACTCTTTTCAAAAATTCCTCCCATCGTGACGTCAACTGTTCCTGCTGACGGAGACACAAGTTTTCCCGCTTGGGATCCGATTGTGATTCAGTTCAGCCGCCCGATGGACACAACTTTGACCGGCACTGCGATTTCCATTTATCCTGAAGAGCCTTTGAATTTCACATGGCTTAATGACGGTTTGAAATTGGAAATCAGGTCGGACAGTCTGGATTTTCTCAGTGAATATACCATCACGATTGCCGGAACAGCGCAGGATATATTTGGGCATCAGTTCGATGGTAATGGCGATGGAATTGGCGGAGACACCTATAGCTTTTTCTTTAAAACAGGTCCCGAAGATATGGCGGCACCCCAAATTGTACAAATGTATCCGGGACTGAACGCCACAAATATTGAGTTGTTACCGGTTATCAATATCACTTTTGATGAGGAGCTGGACACAAGCTCGATTCTGGATGGTATGGTGTTTATGCAGAATTATCCCGAATACGATACAATACCTACTTTTGTTCAGCATTTCATCGTGAACCACCAGAGCGTTTTTAATGTTTTTCCTTTGCAGGAGCTGGAACACAACAAATTACATAAAGTTCGGGTAGTTGAAGGATTGAGAGATCTTTTTGGAAATGAAATCACACGCAAGAAAACCATCACATTCAAAACAGGCGTCGAGCGCTGGATTGAGAAGAAGATCGATGATTTTGAGTCCGGACTATTATCCAATTGGGCTGAGCCAAAATATGCGGGACAAACAACGGGATTAATTGACACATTAGCGATTCGTGATGTTGAAAGCATTATAGTAAATCATTTAACAGGAAGCAATACTTCGATGATGATTAAGTATGGCTGGGACCTGAGCCAAGAGAGCTGGTTTTTAAGAGAGTACTTGCTGGATGGAAAACCACCTAAAAATATAAAATTTGATAAGAACTATATCATGCAATCCTATGTGTTTGGTGATGGAAGCCGGACACTGTTCCGTTTTACTGTTGATGATAATAATGGACATGAAGTAAGTCCCTGGTATACGATTGATTGGATTGGCTGGAAGCTGGTCAGCTGGGACATGACAAATGATAGTACCGGTGAGTGGATTGGTGATGGAAATCTGGACGGAACATTGAATTTTGATAGTTTTCAAATGACATATAATCCTGACGACCCCGATGCAAAGAATATCGGAACAATTTATATCGATGATTTAAGACTGGTAACAGTTGAGCAAGTTGGTATCAATGCAGAAATCGTTCAGATTCCCGCCGGATTCACCCTGTACCAAAACTATCCCAACCCGTTCAATCCCACGACAACAATATCATTCACGCTTACAAAACCATCGAATGTGCGCCTGGAGATATTCAATATTCGCGGTGAGAAAG
>CBDURE010000223.1:0-3010 GCA_965369605.1 uncultured bacterium | reverse complement strand
CATCGATTATCTCAGTGCTGATATGCTTTTTGTTCATTTTATACGCTCTCGGTGATACAGGTTTCGCAATGGGATAACAGGAAACAACCCATTAATAATATCCGTTAAATATTGAAACCTTTTAATCGGAATATCATCATAAGAGCGTTATTTTTAATTTTGTGAAAAAGAGAACCAAATGAAATAACACCATGCTAAAGAGCCTGTCGGAAAAGGCACTAAACCGATTTAAAACGTCGGGTGCGAGTTTATTGTTATATCTTCTCATCCCCCCCTTAATCCCCCCGCGAGCGGGGGGAAATGTTTTTCACATTTGTAACCAACCTATATGCTCGCGAAGGTAAGAGACAACTCCGACCTATATGCTCGCGAAGGTAAGAGACAAAATTCTCCCTCCTCGCTCGCGGGGAGGGCTGGGGTGGGGGGAACTACATAACAGGCTACTTATTCTTGAACAACCCGATTGCGTTCCCGGATGGGTCAACGAACATCGCGTAATATCCGATTCCCGGAATCTCAGTGGCTCCCACAACTTTTGTCCCTCCAAGTGAGACCGCTTTCTCGATGTACGCATCAAGGTCATCGACCTCAACGTAAATCGTGACATAATTCGGCATCTCGCCCTGCGCCTGAAATATGCCGCCGTTAATTCCTCCATCACCGCATGAGCACATGAAATAGTTCATGTTCTCATCCTCCTTGATTTCCCAGTCGAACAGCTTTTTGTAAAACTCCGCGGAAGCTTTTCCATCTTTTGCGCAGATTTCCCAATGTGTAACAGGATTAGGCATCTTGTTTCTCCTGACTTAAATTGATTAGATTAATAAGGTGCCGGATAATACCAAGCGGGGAAAATATATGCTAAACAAATGTGTATGTCAAGGTGTCTTTTGTTAGTTACTAATTTTAGTCACAGCGTTCATTAATGCGATTTTCCATCGCTCGATATCCTTAACGAAAAAGCCAATCCTGCTGCCATCTTGGAGATTTACAATCAGGTGAATCATGCCACCGCGCCATGCTCCGAGGAATTTGGAATCAGTTGTGATTGTGTCAACGGTGAGCAAATCGATTTTGAAATTTCCGCCAAGTGCCTTAAGGAAATGAATATATTTTTCTGTCAGTGCGATTGTGCCATCTGTTTTAACTCTGCCAAGTTCGTTGGTCGCGCCTCTGAATGAACCGCGCTCCGGTGCGATTAGAATATTCTCATTTGAGTTATTAATACTGTCGATGAAATCTTTGCGTGAAAGTTCGGATTTGCGTTTCAGCATAACGATTAGCCTGGATACAGGCAGTATCACAAGAAGGAGGATAATCAGTGTTATGAAGACAATGTTTCCCATTAATAAACTTTATCTGCCAATCGAGAAATATTCGAATCCGAGTTTCGCCATCGTTTCCGGGTCGAGATGGTTTCTGCCGTCGAATACAACGGGATGCTTCATGATCTTTTTTATTTTAGCCCAATCCAGATCCAGATACTGCTTCCAGTCAGTGATTATCGCGAGCGCGTCAGCGCCTTTTGCGGCGTCGTAGGCGTCCTCGTAAAAATCGCCGTCCGGGATGAATATCCTCGCGGTTTCAATCGCCATCGGATCATGCGCCCGTACTTTCGCCCCTTTGAATGAAAGGTGCTTGATAATATCAATTCCCGGCGATTCACGGACATCATCCGTACCGGGCTTAAACGCAAGTCCGAGAATCGCGATTGTCTTCCCTCGAACATTTCCCAGATGGTCGATTATTTTCTGCAGGAATCTGAATCGCTGTAGCTGGTTGACCTCAATTACTGATTTTAAAAGCGGGAAATTATATCCCCTTTCAACCGCCTGATAACTAAGCGCTTTTGTGTCTTTCGGGAAACATGAACCGCCGAATCCGATTCCAGCCTGGAGGAAACTCTCGCCGATTCTTTTGTCCAGTCCGATTCCTTTTGCGACAACTTCGATATCCGCATTGAAACTTTCAGTCAGGCGGCTTATCTCGTTAATAAAGGAAATCTTGGTTGCGAGAAACGCGTTGGCGGCGTATTTAATCAGCTCGGCAGTTTGGGGGGTTGTTACGACCACTGGGACAGGCTTTCTCTCGTTGTATTTCAGGGGTGGAGTCGTTTTGCCTTCATAATCCTGCTCGATTATCTTTTTATAAAGCTCTTTAAGTACCTGCTCACCTTTACCGTTTCTTGTGCCGATTATAATTCGGTCGGGGAAAAAAGTGTCATAGACAGACTGCCCCTCGCGGAGAAATTCAGGATTTGAGATTAGTTCGAACGTTTGGGAATCGGGAAGTTGAGATTCAATAATCTGGTGCATCATTTCATTTGTGCCGGCTGGAACAGTGGATTTAATAATGACAATCGCGCCATCGGACATATATTTTGGAAGTTCCTCCGCAACAGCGATAACCTGCGAGAGGTCGATTTCCCAGTTTTCAAGAGTAGGAGTACCTACCGCAATCATGCAAATCGACGTGCCAGCAATGCCATCCTTGAGATTATTCGAAAAACTGAGATTCCCGTTTGAGATATTCCGCTCAAGAAGTTCCTGCATGTGCTCCTCATAGATAGGAGATTTCCCGGCTTTTAAAAGGTCGAGTTTTTTCTCATCGATATCAATACAGGTAATTTCATGATCTAGTTCCGCAAGTACCACTGCGGTTGTGAGTCCAACGTATCCAGTGCCGATAATCGCAAGTTTCATATTCGATTCCCTTTATGCAAAGAAATTTCAAATCTCCTCAAAAATATTATACTCGAAATAGCCGGTAAAAACCCCAACCCTCAAACATATAATCCATTCACATGGCATTAAATTAACCAGATTGTGGCGCTTAAGCGCCACCGCGCCGGATGGAATCCAGCGCTCCCAGGGAAGGCTTTATTTATCACCTGCTAACTTACTCTATATGCACCACGCTACAGCATGGTGTTATCGTTTTCAGTTTAAACCTACCAACCTACTAACTTACTAACCTACTAACTTACTAACCTACTAACTTACTAACCTAC
>CBDURE010000222.1:0-3116 GCA_965369605.1 uncultured bacterium | reverse complement strand
ATGACCGGGTTACGGAGAAAATAGGCTACGGAGAAAATAGGTTACGGAGAAAATAAGCTTTTTCATCAGCCCCCAGAGGCCAGTTTTAATCCTGAGGAATCGAAGGGCGCTCCCAGGTTCAGATTTTTCCACTTATTCCTGTTTCTCCCTGAAATGCAAAAACCGGAGCAGTTACGCTCCGGTTGTGATTTTCCATCCATATTCAAACGAATATCAGTTGATTTCGATTGTCTTCGACTTGCTCTTTGGCGTTTGGACTTTTGTAACAATCTTGTCAACAGTCTTGAGTTTGAGATTCTCGCGCATCGACTGCAACGCCATGACAGCGGCAAGAGTGCTTTCAGCGCCCTGATTCAAACTCGCCTCACGCTCGCCAAGGCCATCCGCGCATGAACCTGTTGCCGGGTTATAAAGCGGGACTCCAACAGCATTTTGCCCCATGAACCATGCCCATGCCCTTTGCGAGAGTTTTTCATATCTCTCGATTTGCTTTGGCGTTGCTGAAGGATTTCTCGCGGCTGTCAGATAAACATCTATCATCGAACTGCCCTCAATCGGCTGCTGGTCGAATCGCGCTTTCTTTTCGCCTTTTCTCATCCAGCCCTGCGTGCCAATCGGCATGAAAATGTCATCCTCGAACAAGTGCTTTGTTACAAATTCAAGCGACTTATCCGCGACATTGTAATAATCCTTGTTGCGGAAAACCTCTCCCGCATGATAAAGCGCCTGTGGCAGTTTGCCGTTGTCGTAGGAGATAATCGGCTCGAACCATTTCCACTCATCGTTGGAAAATGCATTATAAAGGCTCATTAACCTGTCGGCGAAATCGCGCATTATCTCTCGAACCTGACTATCATCCTCAAATCGCCTGAGGTAATGATAGAGACCAACCATCGTGTACGCCCACGCTCGCGGACTGACCATCGACTTTGCATTTGGCAACGCTTTAGTGAATATCTGGCGAGCCAGGCTGTCCACGCCGACATCATCCAGCAGCGATGTGTGTTCTATTAAATATCCAAGCGCCCACATCGTGCGGCCGTATGAATCCTCGCTGCCTACCTCATCAAGAAAACGCCGCTCGAAGTGCATGAAATTATGAAACCTGCCATCCTCAAGCTGAGCGTAATGAATGAAACTAAGATAGGTTTTCGCCAGGTTGACATTGACCTTCTCCGGGAAAAACTCCTGCGCCTTTACAGCGGAAATCAACGCCCGTGAGTTGTCATCAATGCAATAACCTGTCGTGCGGTCAGGCACTGAGTAAATGGCATGTTGAATTATTCCTGTATAATCAGTCAGTACCTGTATATGTCCCATGTTCTGCCGTGGCAGTGAGCCGTTTTTCATATTTGGATATTCCTCTTTTCCATACGAACCAAAACCAATTGGTTTTACTTTGGCGCTTGGGCGCATTTCCGAATACGCCACCGGTGCCTTAAATACTATCCTGTCACGCTGCGCCTCTTTGAAGTATTCTATATATCTTTGTGCGACTGTTGACCATGTCATGCGCCTGCCGTACTTGAATGCTCTCTCGCGGATTATCTCGCGCTCATCCGGATTATCAAGCAGATGCATTAAGGCATCGCCAATACCATTGTTTTCTCCGAACTCAACAAGTATACCACGGCCTTCATCCAATAGTTCCTGCGCGTACCAGTACGGTGTTGAAACAATCGGCTTTCCGGCTGCCAGCGAGTATGCCAGTGTGCCGGATGTAATCTGCTCCTTGCCCTGATATGGTGTTACATACATATCAGCAGCCTGGAGGAATTTAACAAGATCTTTCAATTCAAGAAATTTTGATATGAACATGACATTTGAACCTACTCCAAGGTCCTCAGCCATCTGAATCAAACTTTCACGATATTTTTCACCCTCATGCTTTATTACCTCTGGATGTGTTTCACCCAGAACGACATAAAGAAGGTCGGGATGTTTTTCAACTAAACTGGGAAGCGCTCTGATAACATACTCAATTCCCTTGTTTTTACTCAGAAGCCCGAATGTTCCAATCACAGTTCTGCCTTCAAAACCGAACTGTGCCTTGAAGGGAACCGTATCCGTGAAACCGACAGATGGCACGCCGTGATGAATCATCCGCACTTTCTTTGCCGGGATGCCATAGGAATCCTCAAGATAACCTACCGCTCTTTCACTCATGACAACCAGCCCGTGAGCGAGCGATGCTATATCCTTTGTGATAGTTTTATACGGTTCAGGCGGATCTTTAAAAATTGTGTGATGAGTAACAATACTCGGTTTTTTCAGGTGACGCATCAAATCTACAATGAACTCGCCGCCGTTGCCGCCGAAAATTCCGAACTCGTGCTGGATGCAAACAACATCCGCATCAGATTGGTTCAGAAACTCTGCAGCCTCGCGGTATTCATCAATCCTGGGCTGATAAATCGTGCGCTTGACCTTGTCTGGATACGGATACCCCTCCTCTGTGTTGTTCATCGCGACTACGAAAGTTGATTCATCGTTTCGCAGTTCGGTGTTCACAGCGGTTTCAAGATCGAACGTGAATGTTGCAATGCCGCATTTTCTGGGAAGATAGTTTCCCACAAATGCGATTTTAAAATTTCTATTTGCTGCCATTCTTAAATACCTCTCATTTTTCTGTCCTGCTTAAGTTATTCAAATCCCCCAAATCAATATCAAATCGAATTGATATTCCTCCCAAATAAACTGTTTTTCTTCACTAATCCAGTGGTGAAAGTAGCCATAGATTCCGCTTCCGGTTTTGGCATATCGTCCTTGATTACTAATTACTTCTATCGACTCTTCCCCACCGTGATTTAGCATATTTTTTGATTCGACGGAAACAATCATCCTGAATTCCGCATATCCAGACCCTCACAGCAACAATGCCCTGATTAAGGCTCTTTAAGTGCGCGACATCAAACACAACCGCCACAATTAAGCATCATTAAGTCTAATTGGATACTTAAACGACAGGCAGTGGATTCGCCTAAACCACAAGCAAACGGTTTTCCCTCCCCGGGAAAAACTCATTGAGTTGAAACAAAAAAGTTAGATATCGACGAAGAGTTACATCTGCCCCCTAAAATTACCATGCGACAATTCCAACTACCAGTAAAATCTCC
>CBDURE010000221.1:0-3181 GCA_965369605.1 uncultured bacterium | reverse complement strand
AAGGCAGGAATATGTAGACAACATTTCCATACTGCCTGTAGAAAAAGCGCTAAAAGAGCTCCCGACTATTCTGCAAAACAGTTGAACTGCATATTAAAGCATAATCCGGATGAATCAGGTCTGGATGAAATATAATAAAAACTGTTTCTGTTTATTATATGGCCAGCATAAAATGTAACACTTCAATACAAATTCATCCTCATTGGTCTCATGCTCTGGTATAATTTCTGGCCATCCTGGAGACTTATTGCCCTGCCCGCCTTAATCGCTGTTGCATTCGCCGCTGCTATGGGAGCAGGGCTGTGGATTTCTGCGCTGAACGTCAAATACCGGGATTTCCGCTCCATTGTCCCCTTTATCGTTCGAGAGCTGCTCAAGACTCCTTATCGCAGGGATGAATCGCATCCTCGGAACAGTCGAAAAAACCTTGCTAATCTTGTAGCGCCATTTATATATTTCATTGAAAAGGATTCTAAATGTCCTTGCTTTTATTTATCCGGGACGCGGCCCCAATCACGCTCAACGGAGTTAGGAACGTTCGGAACGAATGTCCCCCATTGCCCGATTTATCCTTTTTGTGCCCATAAATTTCAATCGGTTACAGAGTCCCATGTAATCGAATATTATGCGACTGCGTATGATGTAGATGATGATGTCAGGTTTACTGATTTTTAAGGAGAATATGACATATGCTAAACGACAAAAACGTATTGATCACAGGTGGTACAGGCTCTTTTGGAAATAAATTTTGTGAAACTGTTCTCAAAAGATATAATCCCAAGAAGCTAATCGTATTCAGTAGAGATGAGCTTAAGCAATACGAAATGCGACAAAAGTTCCCAGATGACACCGGTGAACAAAAAAGTCCCATGCGGTATCTAATCGGGGATGTCCGCGATGAAGCGAGACTCTTACATGCCTTTAGAGGGGTTGACATCGTCATCCATGCAGCGGCCCTGAAACAGGTCCCTGCTTGTGAATACAATCCCATGGAAGCGGTGAAAACGAATGTTATTGGCGCCATGAATGTAGTCACTGCTGCCATAAATGCCGGCGTCAAAAGGGTCATTGCATTGAGTACGGATAAGGCAGCCAACCCTGTCAATCTCTATGGCGCTACAAAACTCTGCTCAGATAAAATATTTACGGCTGCCAGATCGTATGCGGGAGCGCGGGATATCAAGTTCGCCGTGGTTCGCTATGGTAATGTTTTTGGAAGTCGAGGTTCGGTCGTGCCATTCTTCCTCCAGCAAAGAGCCACTGGTGTCTTGCCGATTACCGATGAGCGGATGACCCGATTCTGGATTACCCTTCAGCAGGGCGTAGATTTTGTCCTTGATTGTCTCGGACGGATGCAGGGGAATGAGGTTTTTGTTCCCAAAATACCCAGCATGAAAGTAACGGATTTAGCCAGGGCCATTGCTCCTGATTGTCAATTTAAATTTGTTGGGATTCGCCCGGGAGAAAAATTACATGAAGTTATGGTAGGGGAAGATGATGCACGAATAACCATGGAATTTGAGAATCATTTTGTGATTGGCTGGAACGGGCACAAAGAGAATTCAGGGGGAAGAATTTGTCCTTTGAATTTCAGATACGGAAGCGATAACAACGACCAGTGGCTGACGGTGGAAAATCTTCAAGAATATGTCGAAGAATTTTTGACGGAACATCCGGAGTTTCAGCGATGATACCCTATGGCAGACAATCAATAGATGAAGATGATGTTCAGTCGGTTATTGATGTACTGAACTCAACAATACTGACCCAGGGACCAAAGGTTGCGGAATTCGAATCGGCGCTCTGCGATGAAACAGATGCCGAGTTTGCCGTTTGTCTGAATTCCGGGACATCTGCCCTTCATATTGCTTGCTTGGCAGCTGGTGTAGGAAATGGTGACGAGGTTATCACTTCGCCTATTAGCTTTGTTGCCTCTGCTAATTGTGCTGTTTACTGTGGTGCAAAACCTGTTTTTGCCGACATTTGTCGCGATACTTATAATATTTCACATGAAGAGATCGAAAAGAAGATTACCAGTCATACGAAGGCAATTATACCGGTTCACTTTGCGGGTCAGAGTTGTTATATGGATGCAATTCGGCAAATCGTCAGCGCTGCTGAAAATAAATACGGGCATAAAATCTACGTTATTGAGGATGCTTGTCATGCTTTGGGTTCCCTTTATAAAAACAAGAAAGTAGGATCCTGTGCATTTTCGGACATGACTGTGATGAGTTTTCATCCGGTTAAACATATTACGACAGGTGAAGGGGGCGTAGTTCTGACCAAAGACGAAGGTCTTCTAAGGAAGTTGAGGCTATCGCGGTCACACGGCATCACGAGCGATCCGGTCGAGTTTGTAAATCGCGACCTTGCCTTCCGGTCGGATGCCTCTGATTCCGGGAGTACCGTGAATCCCTGGTATTATGAACAAATTGCCCTTGGCTACAATTATCGTATAACAGATATCCAATGCGCGCTTGGCCTTTCACAATTGAAAAAACTTTCCCGATTCCGTAAACGACGTCGAGAAATCGTCAATCAATATAATGCTGCTTTCAAGGATTTGAGATATATTCAGATTCCTTTTGAGGATAGTAGCTGTGACAGTAATTTTCATCTTTACGTTCTTCTTTTTGATTTTGAAAAAATCAATATTGATCGGGCTGGATTTATGCTTGAATTACAACAAAAAGGTATTCAAACGCAGGTACACTATATTCCAGTACATTTACAGTCTTTTTACAGTAAGCATTTTGGAACAAACTTGGGTGATTGTCCAAATGCAGAACAATATTATAAACATTGCCTTTCCATACCGCTTTTCCCCACATTGAAAGACTCAGAAATTGAATATATCGTAAAAACTGTAAAAAGTTTTTTCCAATGATTTACACCGTGAAATTCATGACAATGACAGCAAAGCGCATTTCACTGGGGCCAATGACGGCGAAGCTAATTGACCAGAGGTAACTCCATGCTCCAATCTCCATGCTCTATGCCCAATAACAAAATAAAATTCGTTGCCGAAGTATCCAGCAACCACAATCAGGATATCAAACGCTGTCTTGCCTTCATAGACAAAGCCGCTGAAATCGGTTGCGATGCGGTTAAATTCCAGCTTTTCAAGATTGAAGAACTCTTTGCGCCCGAGATTCTGTCAAAAAGCGAGGAACACCGA
>CBDURE010000220.1:0-3224 GCA_965369605.1 uncultured bacterium | reverse complement strand
TTGACACACAGTGTAGCGTATGTTATGACACATTACATTTAAAACCCGCCCCTACTTGATAACAATTGATTTATTAAAACCTCTCAGCCAGATAGAAGAAATCGCCTTCGATATGCCCCCTATCCGGCGGTGTTGACTGCCTGTTAATACAAGCTGATGCGACCTCTATCCTGTCAGGATTGCTTAAAAAGCCCCCGTCTATTTTTGCTGAAACCACAATGTCAGGGTCAATATCTCGAAAGGTAGTATCAAAATATTCGCCATAATTAAATGAATAACAATGGTGATTGAAATAACCCATAAAAGAGCGATTTACAAGAATCACAACTGTTTTCCCGGATGGTGAGTTCCAAATATCAAGGCCATAGTAGCCGCCCAATGTGGGGAATCCATAGACATCCATCGATGATGTAAACCACGGTGCGCCGGCATTGAAATGTGACTTTGACAACCGCAAGCTGCTGCTTCCTTGCCATGTGAAGAAAGCATCGCCGTTATCGGCAACGCTCATAGCCGCGAAATCCGGGTCGTCTCCCTCACCTATTTCCACATTCCCATTCCATGATTCGCCTTGATCGGTGCTGTAATCATAGAAGTAACCGTCTGGCGATAACCAGCTGTCATGCCAGAAAACGTGGAGTAAATCCTCGTCGGGTGAGTACTCGATTGTCGGGTTAATTATGTAGTCTGTGGATGTGTTATCCCGAATATGGTATGTCGACCCGCTTGGCAATAACCAAGTCAGTCCAGTATTAATGGTGTAAAGTGGAAACATCAAATAAATGCTGGTTAAAGAACATTTCTGGCATACCAGGTAAAAGTCGCTTGTATTTTGACCGGAGCAAACGTCCAATCCAACAAGCCAAGCCGGAGATTCTATTAACATAACATGATTCACGGCAGCAAATGAATTACCGCCATCAATGCTGGTTTTGCAATTTAGCCATTCCCTGTCCGGGTTTGGGGTTGTATTATGTTCAAACCACAACACCACAACATTATCACCCTTCGCTGCAACTTGTGGAACGCCGATATAATCACTACCAATCGCCTCATCAATCTCAATGACATCCCCGTAATTATGCTGCGAATAGTTATTTGTGTAATAGATTTTCTTGTCATCCAGATCATTCCAAACAACATGGCTTACCACTTGTCCATCTATGTTTATCGCAACATCAATATCCTGCTGCCAGTACTGGGGATCAGTCTCACGGGAATCATCAATCTGATAGAAATGCTCGCTGTGACCCTCCTGAATCAGAGTTCTTGAGCAGAAAGTTTCCTTTTGGTTGTCGCGGCCATCCTCGAAAATTCTGCATCCTGTTTCATAAAAACCGCCGCCTGTCCAAGACCAGCCACTAATTGCCGGGCCGGTATTTTCAACATCGAAATCGGCTGGATTTAAATCCCAGTCCATATCCCATTCAAAGCCAAGGTCATCGCTGTCAGGATCCATGGCATTAATGGAAATATCCATTGTGCCATCAGGAGGTGTAATTGGAATTACACCATGAAATGGAACAGTCTCAATCCCCATGCAGACAGGAGGTGAATTATTCTCCTTGACCATGAAATTAATAGCATCACTATCGCTGCCGTCAGCATCACTTACTGTTAACTGAAAAATAAATTGAACTCCAGCTTCCGGGACATCATAGAACCACGGCGCCTGCCACGTTGTGTCCTCCACAGCAGGATTATCGAAAATTCCAATCCTGCCCGGTGTTGTCGGAGAAATTTGCTCCCAGAGGAACGTAACTTCATCGCCGTCCGGTTCGGATACAGTTGACGTAACCGTTGTTTGCTGTCCCGCCGTTGGAACTGCTCCGTGTCCGATACTGTCAATACTGGGAGCCGCGCCTGAAACACGAGTCGAGAAAACCATGTATGTTGTGTAGTCGGTTATTTCAGGACCTTCATACGGAAATCCATTCGGATTTTCAGGAATGCCCATTGGTCCCTGCTCTCCCTGGAGATCATCACGAACCGCGACAATTCCGTAATATGTCCCGGCCGCAATCCCCGCCTGATTTGTCAGTGTCAGAGTGTAAACGTACGGGACAGCATCCGTACCTGAACCTGAATCCGCCGATGTTACCTCCACAAGCGCGCTGACATTGGAGACTTCCGCGGTTACTGACGCTACATCGCTTTCAACGCTGATTCCCCCCAAATTATCAGTATTTGGATATTCAGGATCAGCAATTAAACCCGCCTGCCAGTCGCAAACTTCAACCTGAATTTGAAGTTCAGAACTCGTATCTCCAGCTCTCAGGTTATCCGCGAAAGTTCCCGGATCATCAAGAACATTAACATTAACTTTCCATGCTTCCTTGCGGTTATACTCCGGCAGGAAGTAGTACGGTGTCGGGCGATTTTCATACGTCGCTGAATGGCCATAGGCGCAATCGACAACGAAAACGAAATCGAGCGGATTATTTCCAGTGAGTTTAAATATATAATCCTGTGTTTCCGGTTCCGCTCCGGTTCCCATTACGTTATGCCCCACCGGCACATGCGGGTCAAACGCGCCGGTTGACGCATCCACAAAATAACGCCTGTACGGATTAATATTCGCGTTGTAATCAAGCGGTGGATAGAAATAATTTTCATCAGCGGCAAGGCCGTCGAAGTGATGCGTATATCCGTGCGGATTCATCACAAGACTGGTATTCGCACGGGCTTTCAGCGTTTCACCGTCGCTCTGTTCAACCATCGTAAGCGGGAAATTGTAATTTCCGTTTGCGATTACGATTCCACGGATATCAAATCCGTGAAGGTCGGGACGCGCAACAATGTCATCGAACGGATGCCTTACCGCGAATCCGACCACGATCATGTCTGGTTCGACAAATTCAATGCCGCTAATCTGAAGGCAGTTCGGACACGGGGTTACAGTCAGAAACTGCGTTAAATCAGCATCGAATGTATCGCCAATTGCCTGTGCTTTTCGTGTTGGAATTATCTCTCCAGTAAGTGTGGCAGGATCGATGACAACATGATAGATGCCAAACGCTTTATAGGCGCATGTATCCCTTGACGATGCCGAGATAATGACATCGGATGCATCCTGCGGAACGAATTCATCATGTGATGAAAAATCGCTCTGCGAATCCGCGGCTGGCATAACGGGATTATCCCTGCCGCTTGAGCATCCAGCAAAAATTAACAGCATGAATAGAACAGTTAGATAATATTGAGGTTTCATGGTTCTCCTCCAG
>CBDURE010000219.1:0-3349 GCA_965369605.1 uncultured bacterium | reverse complement strand
AGGTTAGCATGTTAGCAGGTTAGCATGTTAGCAGGTTAGCATGTTAGCAGGTTAGTAAGTGAAAATGTGGAACACCGGGGCGTAGCAGGGAAATTGTCGAAGAACTCCCTTTAGGGGTGATGTTTTGTCATTCTGAGCGTAGCGAAGAATCTATTAGTTGTTGTGTTGATGATTAAACCTGACAGAATTAATCTACACTGTCGATAAGAGAACCTTCGACTTTGAGCAATATCGAAGTATTTCGCTCAGGATGACAGAAAAGGACAGGTTCTGAGACAGCTTCCAAGCAGCGCCCCTGGATATAATTGTTTGTCCACCCTCCGATTACATCTCATATTACTGGCTCGATTTGGTTGACAGTATATTCCGTCTTTGATACTATCTATGTTTTGAATAATATTCAACGTCAGTTGGAAGGTGTGATCTATTTTTGGCTGAAACGTCAGAAGATAAAAAAACGGATGAAATCTCCGCGGAAGATGCGGTGAAAGTAAAACCTGAGCAGGTTGATTCTGAAGCGACTAAATCATCCTCAGATGAACCAAGCAATGTCGAAGCTGTTCCGGTGGAAAAACCGATAACAGTGATCCCGATGCCGAAACATCGAAACAGACCGATGACTCATCCAAACAAGATGACGAGCCATCCCGAAAGGATGACGAGTCACCCAAACGAGATGACGAGCCATCCAGAAGGGATGACAGGCAGGATTCTCGTGATGGCCGCCGTGGTGGGCATCGGCATGATAGAGGTGCCAGAGGGGAAATGAGTTTCGAGGAAAAGATGCGAGCGTTCAAGAAGCAGAGTGATGAACGGTTACATCATATCAAGCGAAGCCGCGAGGCTAAAATCGGCAAGAAAAGAACTCGTTAATTTCCTGTAATCTCATCATTATGGAAACACAGTCGGGCTTTAGCCCGATTTTTTTTATGGGTGCAGTTTCTTAAGGAACGTCCCAATATTTTCCGATACGGTTTACAAAACGAGTCAGAATAGTATATATTTAATACGCAATGCCGGAGTGGCGGAATTGGTAGACGCAGCGGACTTAAAATCCGCCGGTACCTTGTAGGGCCTTGCGGGTTCAAGTCCCGCCTCCGGCAGTTTTTTTGTTCCTCTGGAAAATGCTAGTCATTTAGGAACCGTTGAATTTGTAGCCTTGGAATCCATTTCCAGCGAAACACGATTCCGTCATTCCCGCGAAATGGATTTCAATCCGAAAGGTTGTACTGAGTCTGCCGAATTGCAGGATTACATTTAAACCTATCTTTTTTCAACAACCCTATTTTATCAACATCGGAAGATTATTCATGTCAACTTCGATTATCTCGCCATGGCCCGGGATGATAACATCCGCCTCATCAAAAACACGTCGCGCGCTTTTTATATACTCCTCGTCCATGTAATCAGGTTTGAATTCACCTGACAGAACATCCATTCGAACAGCATCGCCGGAGCAGACATATCGCGTATCGTCAATAGTGATTTTCACGCTGATATGATTTTTCACATGACCGGGTGTGGCGAAAATCTCAATACCCTCAGGCGCTGGAATCTTGGATGCGTTATCGTAAACAGTCATTACACCCTCAGGAGTTACGCATCCATGGTCGAGTATTCGCCTTGCGTGCTTGAATATGTCAGCGTTATCGATGTGGTCATGGTGATAGTGTGTGGCGATGAAGCATTTTATTTTCAGTGGGTCGATATACTGGTTGATTCGCTCCTCAATTTCCTTTCTGAAAATACGGGCGCCAGCATCAATGATAGTTGGCTCCTCACCCAAAAACAGCGTGACAGAAGATGTCACCTGATGATAGCGCGCGATTACGCCATCGGAATTTATATAATCAAAACGATGAGTTCCCTGTTTGATAAGAATTAGTTTCGGAGTAAGTTCAATTGGCTCCATTTAGTGTCATTTCTCCGCGCTGATGATATAAACGTCCTGTTTATGATCAAACGGACAAATCTCTCTTAGCAGCGCTTCTGTTCGGTCAAGCAGCGCCTCGACATACTTCTGCATCTTGTCATCGTCGATTAATCCTATAAAGGAGCGTATCCGTTTTTCATATTTCGAATTAATATCAACTGTAATGCTTCTGCCCGCAATTTGTGGTGTGACATTTTTAAAACCAATCCCGATAAGCCATCGTTCAACCCAGTCGCCGGGAATTTCCCTGAAACCCGGTATTCCCTGATTCAACGCGAGATCAACCACCAGCTTGCGGGTCCTGCAATATATCTTGTAGCGCGATATGTTATCCAGTTTAATCCGGGATTGGTCATCACCTTTGATAAGAGCGCTGATTATCCCCGTTTCACTTTCGACATTATGTGATGGCGGCTGGTCAGGTTCGATATCTATAACCACAAGTTTTCCCTCAGGTTTGAGATAATCATGAAGGGCTTGGAGTGTGTCTATCTGTTTTCGCGGTGCATAGAGGTCGATTTTACTGATTAAATAATCAGCGATGATGAAATCAAAACTGTCATCCTCAAAAAGCCCAGCCTCGCTAAGGTCGGACGCGATAACTTCTGCATCCTTTCTGTCACCGCCAAGCTCGTTGAAAATGCGGGTAACCTTGTCGTCATCGCCCGGCACGCAAACGCACATGAGTTTTTCCGGTGAGCGGTTGATTACATGTCTTGTGCTTCGACGCCCTCCGCCAGCGACCAATACATTCAAACCCGCAATTTCAATATCAGCCAGCGCGGTCTCAATAATTTCTTCCTTTGTGTACATACCTGACAGATTATACTGCAATCGGGGCGTTGAGGTAAGCCCAAAATTAAATTGGTACCTGGCACGAATTTACGGATTGGATAGTGTAACGGGTAGATATCGTGTTCGGATTGAATCCGTTGTTGCCTTAAAGGTTCGGTAAAATCAGAAAGCCCAAAATGGGCAATAAATCGGTGTCGGACTCCTTCATATTATTTGCACAATGATGCTGTGAGGCATGAACAGATTGGTAGACAAACTTTACAATATATGGCATTTGAAATTTACTTGGGATACTGGTGTCAGACTCCGGTAAACTTGCTTCTCTATGCTACAATAATTCTTTTTTCTGAAATACCTTAAAGGAAAAGCAATCACTCAAATGGCAAACGACATTACACCTGAAAAAATACTTGAACTCTCAGCAGCTTATCGTCAGAGTTGTGTTCTTTTTGCAGCGTATCAACTCGACATTTTCAGTGCGCTCAAGGATGGCGATAAAACATCATCGGATGTGGCTAAAGCGCTTTCCACAAATGAACGCGCGACTGACCGCCTGATGAACGCCCTTGTCGGAATGGGATTGCTAATCAAGAAGGATGGCGTTTTTTAAAATACCGATGT
>CBDURE010000218.1:0-3397 GCA_965369605.1 uncultured bacterium | reverse complement strand
CACAGACGAATTTAAAGTCCCTTCTTTTCCAATGCATCTATCATATTCCCCTAAGTTACAAATGCAGAGAATATATAAATGTCGAAAGTCGAGTTTCGCTGGAATGACGGGCAAGTCGACTTGATGGATTGTTCGGTCTGGTATCGCGGGGTTTAGTCAGATTCCAGCGCGAATTTGGACAATCTTAGCTGCTGTTTGATTGGTATGGGGTATTTATCGTTAAGGCATGCAAGGCAGAACTGGTCGCGTTTCAGCCCTGTTGCCTCAATCAATCCGTCGATGGAGAGGTAATTAACACTGTCCGCACCAAGGAATTTTGTCAATTCAGGAATTGTCATTTGCGACGCAATGAGATCGTCCTGAACGGCGGTGTCGATGCCGTAGAAACAGGGATATTTGACCGGCGGGCTGGCGACCGCCATGTGAACCTCTTTTGCTCCTGTGTCCCTGATTAATTCTACAATCTGCTTGGATGTGTTTCCGCGCACGATTGAATCGTCGACAAGAATCACGCGCTTGTTTTTCATAACTTCTTTCAGGGGGTTGAGTTTCATTCTGACTTTTGTCTTGCGCATTCGCGCACTGGGGGAGATGAAAGTTCTGCCGACATAACGGTTTTTAATAAGGCCCTCCATGAAAGGGATTCCTGTCGCTTTTGCAAGGCCGATAGCGTGCGGTGTGCCAGAGTCCGGTACGGAAATTACGATATCAGCGTCGAAATCAATCTCTCCCGCCAGGTTTGCACCCATTTTCTGGCGGCACAGATGCAGAAGCCGTCCGAGGATGTAGCTGTCAGGCCGGGCGAAATAGATAAACTCGAACATGCAGATTTTTTCCTGCGTTGGTTTCTCATCAGTCCAGAAGAGAGATTTCATGCCGTTCATATCGAAGACGATGGCTTCTCCCGGTTGAACTTCCCGGATAAGTTCAGCATTGACAATATCCAGTGCGGCGCTTTCGGATGAGAAGAAGTACGCGGTTTTGCCGTTCTGTTCCTGTTTGCCGATGCACAACGGGCGGACACCAAGCGGGTCTCGAAGGCAGATTATTTTCCGCGGCGTTATTACAGCAAGTGTGTACGCTCCCTCGCATTGTGGAAGGGCGATTTTGATAGCCTCCTCAATTGTCATGCCCCTGCTGTAGTATTTCATCAGCAGTTTTGCCATCACTTCGGAGTCATTTGTGGACTCAAACTGAATGCCCTCGCGTATCAGTTTTTCGCGAAGAACTCTTGTGTTGACAAGATTCCCGTTGTGTCCGAGAGCCAGTTTGTATCCGTTCTCCTGTACGAAAACCGGTTGGGCGTTTGCCTGAACAGTGCTGCCGGTGGTGGAGTACCTGACATGGCCTATTCCGCCCTGTCCGCGAAGAATATTCAAAATGCGTTCATCGAAAACCTGGCTGACAAGACCCATTCCGCGATATTCAGTAAGGGCGTTTCCAACAGTAATAGCCATGCCGGCGGATTCCTGTCCCCTGTGTTGAAGGGCGAACAGTCCAAAATATAGAACTCGGGAAATATCGAGATGTGGCGCCCAGACTCCGAAAACCCCGCATTCTTCTCTGGGTTTCGAACCAAGCGTCATGTATTGAGCAGGACAGCAGATTCGCATTTTGTTTTTCAAGTTAGATTCAATTTAATTAGCAACAGCGATTTAGTTTAACATAAAAAAAGTTAGCAGGTTAGCAGGTTAGTAAGTTAGCAGGTTAAAGACTGAATTACTTTTTTCACGAGTGCAACGCCACAGGTTTTTTATCTTTTAACTTACTAACCTACTAACTTGCTAACCTACTAACCGTCTTTTCCCTCCACTCGCTGAAGGACTTCCTGGTATGCGTCTTCGACATCGCCGAGATCGAATCGGAATCTGTCTTTGTCGAGTTTCTTTCCGGTTTCGACATCCCACAAACGGCATGTGTCGGGGCTTATTTCATCGCCGAGAAGGATTTCACCTTTGTGGCGTCCGAATTCGAGTTTGAAATCGACGAGTTTTAGATTGAGAGTAAGGAAGTACTCTTTCATTATTTCGTTTATTTCCCGCGCTTTATCGCGGATGTGATTCAGCTCATCCATCGATGCCAGTTTAAGATGAACAGCGTGTTCATCGTTCATAAGAGGATCGTGGAGAGCGTCATCCTTGAGGGAGAATTCGACAATGGGCGGGTCGAGGATTTGTCCCTCGGGGAATGCAAAACGCCTGCAAAGCGATCCGGCCGCGACGTTTCTCACAATAACCTCGACCAGCATGATATCGAGGCGTTTTATCAGCATTGCGCGATCATCGAGTTTCTCAACCAGATGCGTTTTAATTCCCTTTGATTCGAGAATTTTGAACATGGCGCACGAGATGCTGTTGTTCACGATACCCTTCGACGCGATTGTGTCTTTCTTGGTGCCGTCGAACGCGGTGGCTGAATCCTTGAATTCCTGAATGACCAGATCGGGGTCGGATGTTAGAAAAACCTTCTTGGCTTTGCCCTCGTGGAGGAGGTCGCCTTTTTGTATGGCTGACATTGTGATGTTCCTTTTGCCGTTTACGGTTACATGGCTGGCATGTGGGACCGTTTAGTTTTTTACCGCTGTGCATGTTGCCATCATGGCTTGTGAAAATCAAGAGCGATGGTCGAATTATGTGCGAATTTTGGGGGTGGTGGTGGTGGAAGCTAACGAAATCGCATCGAATTGACCTGTTGGATGGTATGAAGTATGATTCATGTAAGCGGTGATGTAAATGGGCGTTGTCCGTTTTATTAATTAAACATGAAGGAAAAGATATGTCATTTTCAAGTATATACGGTGCTTTTCACAGTCCAAGAAGTGGTAAAACGTACACTATTGAGGATTTAACTCGCTATCTAAGAAGGTTCAAAACAAATCAAGGTTTACGATGTATTGGATTGTTAGCCGCAGAAAAGGGTTTTCAACCATATCGTATAAATAATATGTTCATTGATGACAGCATTCTTGCCTATCTTGCGATGAAATTGATTGAACGTTCTAACGATCATAGAAAATACATTATGACTCGAAAAGATCTATTGCTTGCCTATGAAATGTGGTTTGGTGTGGATTTTGTTGAGGATGCAATGAGTTCGAAGGAATTTATGAGAATGTTCAGTTATTGGCAATTTGATTATCAACGTATTCCTCGTAATCTTTTACCAAGAACAATCTTACTCTATGGTTCATTATGGGAAAAGACTGAGAGGGCAAAGGGTAGAAATATAAAAGAGGATATTAAAAAGTGTTTTGATTTAGAATTTGATGAAATTATCTTGTTTGGTAATGTATTCTGTGGAATGGGAATGAAACGAGGTTATGTGTCAAATTGCCAACTTGAACCTGGTAGTTCTCCTTTAGAATTAACGCCTTTTTTCTCTGAAGAAAAGCAAAAAA
>CBDURE010000217.1:0-3400 GCA_965369605.1 uncultured bacterium | reverse complement strand
GTGAAAATTAATCCGCGTCTTCTTCCTTGTCGGTTTTGCGGCGGTCTATTATTTTTTGGGCGGCTTCGTGGCCTACTTCGTCGTTGTGGCTGAATTTAAATTCACGACTCCCTATGAATTTAAAATCCCGCCAGATTGAATGAAAAACAAGTTTTTAATAATTGAAGTTACTCCCCTGTCAGTACTCTCATAATGGCGCTTGGGAGGTAATCAATCAGGTCGCCGGCGATAAGTGAATATTCGCCGATTTCGGATGCTGTTATGTCGCCTGACAGGCCGTGGAGGTAGGCTCCGAGGCGGACAGAATCGTATATCTCAACACCTTGTGCCATCAGGCCCGCGATTATACCTGTTAGAACATCACCGCTGCCGGCTGTCGCCATGCCGCTGTTGCCCGTTGTGTTGATGGTAGCGAAACTATCGGGATTCGCGCATACGCTGCGGTGGGTTTTCAGGTGAATCGTGATGCCGTACTGCTCGGATGCTTTCACAACCGTTTCGAAATAGTTTTCGAGAATTTCATCATTTGATTTATCAAGGAAAAATGCCAGTTCGCCGGGATGAGGGGTTATCGCGACAGGAGCGTCGCGCCTGCCCAGTTTATCTTTAAAGGGGGTTACGCATCTAATTCCGTCGGCGTCGATTAGCAGCGGATGGTTTGAAATATCAAGGAATATGCCTATGAATTCGATAACGTCATCGTTGACGCCGATTCCAGGGCCAATCGCGACCACATCCGCCCAGTCCAGCCTTTCTTTCAGTTGTTTTATCGCGTTGGTCGTAATCGTGCCGGATTCATTTTCGTCAAGCGGAAGAGTCATAACTTCGTTCATTTTAACTGCCAGAGTTTCCTGCACGGATTCCGGCGATGCCGCAACAACCATTCCCGCTCCGACTCTCAATGCGCTTTCGGATGCCATCGCGACCGCACCCGCCATTCCCCTCGACCCTCCAATCACAAGAACGCGGCCATAATCGCCTTTGTGCGAGACCTGATTTCTGGATGGCAGGATTGCTTTCGCTATTTCATCATTGAGGATTTCATATTTCAATTCGAATTCAGCAAGGACATCATCCGGAACTCCGATATCGACGATGCTGACATCGCCGACGTATTGATTCCCCGGCTGGAGGAACAGTCCGAGTTTCGGAATCGCCATTGTTACAGTATGATCCGCTTTAACAGCCACGTTTCCGATTTTGCCCGTGGAGCCTTCGACTCCCGACGGTATATCCACGCTGACAACCTGAGCGCCGGATGAATTAATTATCTCGATAATTCGCGCGAATTCATTCTTCACAGGGCCTTTGATTCCTGTTCCGAAAATGGCATCGACAATGATGTTCTCATTCGGAAGTTGCTGAGCTATTTCAGAAAGGTCATCATCTTTTGAGATGCGGATAATAGTTGCTTTCGCTGGGATTTTTTCGAAATTGTAAGCCGCGTCACCGGTTAGAGTTTTGGGATCAGCAAGAAGAAAAACTTTCACGACCACATCATCCTCGGAGAGCCTTCTTGCGATAACGAAACCATCGCCGCCGTTGTTTCCCTTACCGCAGAAAATGCTGACATTACGTCCACGGACATCGCCAAGCAAATCCACAATTTTTTGAGTTACGCCCGCGCCGGCGGATTCCATCAAATCGAGGCCGGGAATTCCCCGCCCTTCGATAGCAGCTTTATCAATCGCGCGCATTGTCTGGGATGAAATAATTTTCATGGTATTTTACTTTATCTCTTGGGCAGTATTAATGTGCCGTTTTTTTTGCAAAACTCCCTGAATGAATCGCGCATTCGTTCCGCGACACTGTTTGCGACATCCGAATCCTCCGCCTCGACCATGATTCGAATCAGCGGCTGCGTTCCCGATGCCCTGATAAGAAGCCGGCCATTCGCTTTCTCACGGACTTCATGTTCAAGATTCTCAGCGATTTCCTTCAGAGTGTCATCGCTTTTCCACGATGTCCTGTCCGTAGTCGGCACATTCAGAGCGACCTGCGGGTACGGCGTGAATTTATCCGCGAGTTTCGATAACGGTTCATTTGTAATCCGCATCAGCTCAGCGACTTTCAACGCCGTTGTGATGCCGTCGCCGGTAAGGAAATGATCCAGGAAAATAATATGCCCTGACTGTTCACCGCCGATTTCATAGTTATCCTCGACCATTTTACGCATGATGTATTTATCGCCGACATCGGTGCGAATCAGTTTGCCGCCATTTTCCTGAAGAACGACTTCAAGCCCCTGATTGGATAAAACCGTTCCAACAATGGTGTTGTTTCTAAGATTGTTATTCGCCAGTTTGTGAAGTCCCCACATCGCGAGCACCTGATCACCGTTGACCAATTCGCCGTTTTCATCAATCAGAATTGCTCTGTCGGCATCGCCATCGAATGCCACGCCCAGATGCGCGTCCTGATTTTTCATTTTCTCACAGACTATATCGGGGTAATTTGAACCGCAGTCGACATTGATGCGCCTGCCGTCAGGTTCATCGTGGAGGGTTTCGATTTCAGCGCCAACGCCAGAGAATACTTCGGCAGCGTATCCGCAAGCCGCGCCGTGAGCTGTGTCGAGTATTATTTTCATCCCGGATAAATCACTCGTCGGGATGGATTTGAGGTGTTCTATATAATTCTTGTGAAGCTCATCCGGTACTTTGTATGAGCCAAGTTCTGTTGGGGATAAATCCAATCCGGAAAAGAGTTGTTCATCGAACGCTTTTTCTATTCTGCGCTCTTCTGCCTCATCCAGTTTCATTCCTTTGGCGTTAAAAAATTTCACGCCGTTGTCAATAATCTGGTTATGGGATGCTGAAATCATGACTCCCAGGATTCCACCGTGCGCTTTTGTCGCGTGAGCCATTCCGGCAGTTGGGACAACTCCCATGGAGATAACATCGAATCCTCGCGACATGAATCCCGACGCCATGGCATGTTCGAGCATATCGGAACTTAAACGAGTATCTTTTCCGATAAAGATTTCGCCTGAAATGCCATCCTGATGCATCAATTCAGCCATTGTAAGTGCGAGTTTAAACACGAATTCCCCGGTGAGGACATCATTCGCCACTCCCCTGATTCCATCTGTGCCAAAACGTTCGTTCAATAAATTCTCCAATCCATACGACATCGACGCCGCGATTATCAAATCAGCAACTATTAGCATTATAGTTCATTTTTCAAATCGTTGGCAAACCAAACTGTTGAGAGCCTATGGAAAAGAATGGTTTTTGAGGACAGAGGATGAACCCGCTTGTGGGCTGTTGAAAACACCCTTTTGGCGGAAACCGTTGCAGCAAGCCTTGGAAGGTGTCTCAGAACATAGAATTATGTGCAAAACAATGTCATTCTGAGCGAAGCGAAGAATCTCTTCTCGACAAAGCGAATTATTCTCATC
>CBDURE010000216.1:0-3410 GCA_965369605.1 uncultured bacterium | reverse complement strand
AAAACAGATGGCTATCTCACGCAAAGCCCCGGTGAAGGGACACCGGGTTACAATTCCCGTTTTCACGGGAATGACGAATTATATATATCTTGATGAGGTTTTGAGACAACCTCATAAGAAGCCAGGCTATATATGATCAATCTATATTTGCTCAATTGTGTCAATGAGATACATGGAAATTTCCGCTCTTGGCGCCCAGATTGCACCTCTATTGTGTCCTGACAGTTTTTTCAGTTCGATTACCACGCCGAGAATCATCTCAGATTCACTTCTGCCGCTAACAATAAAACCGCCATCGATGTTGTGCTCGTATATACCATCGAATTTCAAATCAAAATACGGTTTAACCGAGACAACCTCAAATTCCTTGTCTTCGAAATACTCAAATGTTTCTCCGACAACAAATGGGTCAAGTTCGGTACATTCCCAGTGCCAGTCAGCATTAAAGCCGATTTGGGCGATATCCATGCCGTTTTTACCTTTTCTGACACCATCCAGAGAATAATCGCAAACCATTTGCGGCATTTTCACAAACGGGATTTGGTCGAGTAAAAGAGTTTGCGTCCATGAATCGCCAACTGAAATGGCATCTTCGGGAAAGCAGGGTTCGGTAATCATCTTGAGATAGTTCTCATACATTCCCATAACAAACTGTCCCTGCATTCCGGCCTCATCCGGCAATTCCATATCCATGCCGAGGAATTTTCCTCTGGGAGTCAGTTGGATTGTAACAGCACTCGGCTGAGTCACATCCTCAAAATTAGGAAAATCCTCACCGGTCGCCATTAAAATATCATGAAGAAAAATATCCAATGGCGGAAACTGGAAAAACTCATAGCCCATGCGAACAGTTGGCATCTGCTGCATGACAATCATTTCAAGGTATCCAAGCTCAGGATCGAATTTTTTACACTCAATCCATGATTCCATTAGAGTATGCATTTGAATATTTCTAAGGTCTATTGTCGCTCCCGGAAGGGGAAGGTTTTCCGCGTGGAAATTGAGTGTTCCTGTCTCGTCCATGAGATAATCAAATTTTGAATTATGGTTTCCATAACGAAGCTTGTACGAATCCTTCGCATCAGCTTGTGGAATCAGTGCCACCACCAGAAAAGCGATGGCAATTGCCGATAAAGCCACGAATCTCTTCATTGTTGCCTCCAATGCCTTTTAAAGCATTACTGGAATAGCCTCTTACATACGAGGTTGTCGGAAAAGGACTATTTATTTCTACAATTTTCCTTGTCTTAATCCAAGTCAGGTGCCGCCCACAAGCAGTTGATTTGTAGCGAAGTTTCGCATTTCACCCACAATCACAAAAAGACGTGATTGTGGGCGCCACCCGAGTAATGAAGAACACCAACAATCCGGATTAAGACAAAAACGTTTATCCGACACCCTCAAACGTCAGAGGTTTGGAATATTAAATCCATTAACAATCGTTAATCCTGAAATGGCATTTGCTTTACGCAAAAAGCGCAGTAGTTACAATCCAAAACCATATCTAATCAGAGAGTTACCCCCCTGTGGTTTCATCAGTGGTTTCATCAGTGCTTTCCTCAGTGGTTTCCACCGCACTTCCATCCAGCCATGTGAATGTCAGGTTGCCTTCCACACTGTGAGATGGGCCTGCATTGTAAACAACCTTGAGCGCTCGCTTTCCGTTGACTTTGCCAAAAGCTTTCAATGCTGTAATGCCTGTACCAGCGGAATTGTTGTTATTGGCATAATTTGTGATTACATGCCCTATAACCACCTCCATATCCTCCTTCTCCATGGATGCATCTGTGAAATCAAACTCGATAGCGTTCCCAATGTATTTCACATTACCGATTTTGCCTTCCATCATACTCGTTGCTTTAAGATCTGCCATCAGATTGTTAAAAGCCATTTTTTGTTTGGCGTCCTGTGGATTAAGCTGGCATCCTGATAGAGTAACGATCAGCACGACAGATAGTAAAACCGCAAGCGTAATTATGTTTTTCATTTCGAAGCCTCCAGGCTTTATTAATCAGGTTAATACAAACGAAATATTATAACGCGAATAATCGCGTGGTAAATACCCACCATCAAATGGCAGGATTTTTTTTTATAATCAGAAATTCCCTTTTTTACTAATCATCGTCCTTGTCGTCATCATCCTTGTCATCATCCATCTCCTGAACAATGTTGCCCTCTTTCACACCGTGGCATCCTGAGACAATTTTCGCCATCGATGATTTCAGCTGAATCTTTGTTATTTCAACCTCGCCTATGATGTTAGCCTCACGGAAAACAATTTCACCATCTGCACTTCGGATGACATCCTCCTGAATGACTTTGAATCGCTGTCCGACCTTAATCTCGGCACCCTCGCCAAGGTCGATAATCAATCTGTCTCCTGTGACAGCGATAATCGCGCCGGTTAGCGGGAAATGCTCAATCATTTTCTTTGAGATGGCATCAATTGCTTTGACAGTGGCTTTACCAACCATGCTGTCGCGGAATTCCTCTGAATCGAATCTGACTCTGCCAACCCAGTTGCCAAAATCACTCGCGCCAACAGCGATGCCGGATTTTTTCTCGACACCCTCAGCCGATTCAGCGATTAGAGTTTCACCGGTTTTGGCATCAACGAGCCTGAAATCAATCCAGACAACAGCTTTTGATTTCTTGACGCTGATATCTCCCCATCCGCCGGGAACAACTCCGCCAAGTCCGCCTGAGCTTTTCTTGTGGCCAAAGTTGGTTACTTTTCCCATCAGGATATAATCAACGCCCTTGATTTTACCTTTCTCGACTTTGGTTTCCTCTTCAATATAACCAGTATCACCAAGGTCGATTTCATCCTTTAATTCATCGAATGATTCGTGGCGCGCGATAACGTTGAATCGTCCGCTCTGGACCAGCTTTGTGATAAGCATGTCCGTAATGCCGTTTCCTATGGTCGAGTTGTAGTATGTCGAGGGATTTTCGAATGTCTTGACCGAAATTCTCGGCCTGCCCTCCGTGCGAAGAGCATCGTCATCATTGCCGCTTAATGCATCATCATCGGCAAAGGCGAATCCCGCAATCAGGAAAATCATGCAGGTGATAATAAGTGTCAGGTTTCTTTTCATTTCGAACCTCCAATAAGTTCGTTTCATATTTTTACAATAGCTCATGTTTAACATGAAGAATATTGTTTTCAATAGTATGCAATTATAAAGGTTATCGTGCTGTGTGTCGAACAGGTTGAGTTGATAATTGCTGATTTTGCCTTTCCCCCCTTAATCCCCCGCGAGCGGTGGAGACTGATTGGAAAGCGTCTCAGAACACCATCAGTATATATATACTTCGTCATTCCCGCGAAAGAGCGTGTCGGAAAAGGTTGCTGTTATATTCCATCCCCCCCTTAATCCCCCCGCGAGCGGGGGGAAATATTTTTGCAT
>CBDURE010000215.1:0-3514 GCA_965369605.1 uncultured bacterium | reverse complement strand
TAGACTGAATATATTATTTACCAATGCGAAAAATATTTCCCCCCGCTCGCGGGGGATTAAGGGGGGGATGAGATATAAAACAACCTTTCCCGACAGGCTCTAACGTTCGGGGCTAAGTTATTATTCGAGGTTCGGTTATTAAGATATTTCATTAGAAAACCAAACGTAAAACCCGGGGCAATTGCCCCGGGCTGAATTTGCAAATATGGAAAGCAGAGGGTTAAAACCCTCTGCTATTCAATCAATTCTATTGGTAACAGCAGTAGTAAATCTCCTGCTTGGGGTCGGTTGGAGAGGATGAATTCCTCAAATCCTGCCAGATGACATGGACAATTCCATCCCGGTTTGTTGAGTTGATCTGACGTTCTCCCACAGGATTGTCAGGATCAATTTCCTCGGTAGTCTCAGCGAGGATTGTGGCTTCATCATCGTTCTCGTTGAAAGCGACCCACAGGCATCTTTCCTTGAGTTCAATTGTATCCGACCAGAAAAGGAATGCAGTTCCGTCATCGAGTACTTCAATCCTGACAGGAGACGGCATGCTAAGCACAAAAGCGTCGTCGTAAGCATTGTAATCATCAGCCCATGATGAGATATCAGCCGTGTAATGCTTGAAACGCATGGTTGCCGGTGATGCCAGCACATCGCTCCATACGACACTCAAATCGAAAGAGCCTGAACGCGCGCCGATATACCCTCGCAAAACCGAGGGGTCATCGAGTGGAATCGGATTCGGTGTTCCCCATGAACCGCGTTCAAATCGATTGATGAAGAAATCATTTTCACTTCCCGGTACGCCAGGATTATCATCAACGTAAACAAGCGCGAAAGCATCAAAACCCATTTCAGTAAGGTATGGCTCACCGCCGACAATGTTGTTGAATTCGGTCATAGTGGTTGGTGTCCCATTATTTAAGGCATAATGCACTTTGGGCTTGGGCTTGGTGTCATCATAATAGTTGTAACGCCTGCTTGACCATGTAACCATAACATCATCGTTAGCATTAACAGCGACTGATGGAACAATATCGGGATTGTCATCAAGGTCATAAGTGTCTATTTGATTATTCCATATGCCGCCAGTAGTGTGTGTGTATCGTATGCCTGCAATATCGACCCATACAGCATGAAGTTCATTAGAACTGTCAATCGCGAGTGATGGCCCCGGTAGTTGCGGTGATGTCTGGGGGAATCCGAACATCGGTGTTGAGAATGGCGACGCTCCACTTATAACCTCAGGCGTCGAAACAACCAAGCCATCGTAAGTTACATATTTAATTCGGAATGTATTTGCAGGATCAGGAGCAATTGCCTTTTCGCTGTATATGACATGAACAACGCCTCTGGAATCGACAGCTATGGCATCTCCACTCAAGCTGATTGTGTCGTCCTGGTCTTCCGTGAAAGTCAGTCGAACCGGATCGCCCCAGCTCGGTGGAATTCCGGGATTCACAGTCACGCCAACTGTATCGATATCTGACCGCATCAGTGAGTCAGTAACTCTCAAAGCGACAACGTAACTAATTGGGTCGGCGGTTGTATTCGTGAACAAGTGGTCAACCGTCTGCCCAAATTCATCCAACGTGAATACCTGTCCGACATCATCATAATCGTAATCCCACTCATAGTCTTCCGCAGGCCAGCCTCCGGGTGTGGAGGTGGAGCCGTCGAAATGAACCCATGTTCCGGATTCAATTATGATGTCATCATCAGGTTCGGAGATTATCGCCACTGGAGGAGGAATAACCTCTTCAATGACAACAATATCGAACATGTTGTATGCGGTGAAATCGCGAAGAGTGTGCTGAGTAAAGCCATCACGCTCAATTCCCATGGGCGGCCAATTTTCACCGCCGGGTACGACATCAACCATATCATCCGTTACAGCTACAAGTCCGACATATTTTCCCGACCCAACTTCCTGAGTGTTTTGCATTGTGAATGAGAACGTATATGGAGCAGCGAAACTGCCATCACCGGAATCTGGCGTGGCCATTGACTGCGAATCGGTCATTATGGCAGGAACATCAAGGATAACCTGCTTGACATCTGATTTGTGGCGAATTGAATCGAGCGGTATGGTATCAGGATCCCATGTCGCGACCGGATCAATTCCCGCCTGCCAGTCAACGACTGAAACTGTAAGGCTGGCGCTGGTTGAGGAATCGCCGGCAAGCAAATCATTTGAATCTATGTTGATATCAACCGAATACGCTTCCTTGCGGTTGAATTCCGGAAGGAAATATTTCGGGTTCAATCTTGTGTATCTGATAGCGCTTTGGCCATAGGCGGCTTCAAGCGCAATTGTGAATTCAAAAACACCGTTTCGCTTTGCGAAAACAAGTTCCGTTGTTTCCTCATCCGATCCCATCGGGAAAACATTTCGCCCTGATGGATTTCCCAAATCAGTGAAGCCGTTGTCGGGATTGGCGGTGATATCATAATTGCCATCCGATGGGTCAACAAAGAGATTCACAAACGGCACGAGGTTGCCCGGATATTCCACACCCAGCGCGGGTTCGGCAAGGGAATCAAAAATAGTCGAATATCCTTCAGCGTTGAGCAGGAATCCGAAATATCCGCTGACAGGACCATCCATTGAGCCATTGCCATCAACATCCGCCTCAATTGCCGGGAAAGTCATAACAGACGGTGCATTTTTCCATGCGACCAGCATCCGAAGGTCAAACACGTTTAAATCAAGACGTGCAGTTGGTTCAAATGGATGATGCACACCTGTTGTAAGGACAATGTTCTCATCCGCATCAAGAGCGATGCTCTTAATCATGAGGCAGTCAGAACACGGTGATCCGGTGAGGAAGAAGGTGATGTCACAATAAAAGGCATCCCCAATTAAATCAGTTGACCTTGGCAGCGATGCCTCCGCGGTCATGCCCACCGGGTCAACAACGACATCCCAAATTCCAATCAGTGGATTGCCAGGATTTATACCTTCTGATTCAATCCCCGCAACCGGTGAATTATCCGATGTTCCCAAAGGCGCTACGGGATTACTATTTCCTGATGAACAGCCAATTAAAAATATCGCTGCGATAATAATTGTGATGACTGTTCCTCTAGCTATAGTTAACATTATATTAATGACCTCCGAAAATGATGTAAGAAAAAACAGACTGATTTGTGAAAATAACTCAATGAGCCTGAGCGAGTCAGGAGTAAAACAATTTTCCTCAAAATAGTTCAACTAATATATTACAGTTTTTATTTATGAATGGCAAGCGGAGTTTTTTATATGTTGAGGGGGCGGGAGCGCCGCAGTAGCGAGGCTGTTGAAAAATCCCTTTTGGGTGCAAACCGCAGGGGCGAACCTTGTGTTCGCCCATTAGTGGGTCGCCCTGTATTTATGCCTAACCTTCTGGGCGAACACAAGGAAGTTGTCTCAGAACATAGAATTATGTGCAAAACAATGTCATTCTGAGCGCAGCGAAGAATCTATACGTTGTTGTGTTGATGATTAAATCTGACAAAATTAATCCACGCTGTCCAGAAGAGA
>CBDURE010000214.1:0-3567 GCA_965369605.1 uncultured bacterium | reverse complement strand
GCGGTGAAATGAGAAAAACATAAATCAGACCTCCGAAAATGTAATGAGGAAAAATGCAATATCTATTCTTTTCATGATAGGGAACCGAGTGGATGCCATACTTACTAAAAATTACAAATAGTTACTGGAAACATCAAACATCAAACACAAAAATTATACCACTATTATTAATCTGGTCAATCACCCAGGCACAAGTTAAGTGGAATTGTTTTCCTTTACATAATTTCAAATTGAAGATTCTCTTATGATATCTATATTATATTTTGGTATAACCCATTGACAGAGCTTATCTCAGGTGGTTAACTTGATTTTAAGAGGTTTGATTTTCATTTGCGAGGTGGTTTGGTTGATTAATACTGGTTATTTCATGCGTGCGACAATATATATCGCGCTATCCCTGTTTCTAATTACAGGCTGCTCGGGGGGGGGGGGAAATCCGCTAGTGCCTGCATCGCCGGGCGACATGATTGACCACCCCACCCAATCCGGTGGCGGGGATGTTCGACGCGCCATTCCAGCGTTTTCATGGACTTTAAACGAACCAGCCGATCTTTACGAGGAGGGATGGGGACAAATGCCCGCGACTATCGCCACTTCGTTCACCTTTTCGGCAACTCTTGGCGGCACAAAATCTGACTGGTTCGATGGAAAAATCTTCTTTTCCATTGATGGCGAACCGCGTCATTTCTCGTTTTCAAATAAAATAATCACAGCTGATATCTCCGGACTTGAACCGGGGATTCATAACGTTTATCTCCTTGCGGCATCAGCAAAGGGTGAGGCGGGACGTTCGTTTGAATTCGAGGTGCTTGACAAACCGCCATCGATGCAGGTTGGAATCGGAATCGATGACGGCAAACTCCACATCTCACCCGACAGGCCGATGCCGACATCGCAGCTCGGCGATTTGTCGCGTTGGAATATCGAGGATTTCCTCGCTGACAAACGGGATATTGAGGTTCTCCCCGGGAATGATGAAGTCGTCATCGGACTAACCGAAGAGCGGAGTTTTAAGGATTACATGATGTATGAGCCGGATGGCATCTCACCATCTATTACTTTCAACTCAACGCTCGGCGAGATGAAATGCCAACTGTACAGCGATGACAGGGGGGGCGATCGCTATGCCCAGTCAGGATGCACCTGGGGGCAGCTGTTACCACTTGAGCAATGCAACGATGCGGTCGATGGCTGGACTTTTGATTTGCAGCACTTCACTTCAGAGGAAAGAGAAGACAGAGAAGCATTATACATGCTCATTGATGAAGGCTATTTCCCTAACGGTTGCTGGTATACTGGTAAATATTCGGATAGCTGGTCATCCTGTTTCAACTACGTTATCGTCAACTACAACTGGTTTGGGGAGGGGCATCTCAACCCGGAAACCAACTGGTACGCCCAGTATGACACTGTCGAGTATGACCCCAACAACTGCGGATATAAAGGTGTCGGTTATCGCAATGGCCGCTGGGAGCATTATGACCGCTTCCGGGGATATTTCCCGCCGAGTATTTGCGGAGAGTCTCGTCATCAGTGGGAAGTTATCATTGATTGCAACAACTGCAGCGGCGGCTACACCTACGGCTACATGTCAAAAGGATGGATATGGGGAGAGGATTTGGAAGTCGATTCAACCTGCCCTGAATTCATAGAAATAACCGCCATCCCCGGCGAGATGCTTAACGATTATGTTCTGAATACCTTATTGAGTGATGACGGTCTTCCGAATGAAGGAGTTGTATATAACGCGAATCATTCACCCTCTGGTTTATGGCAATATTACAATGAGCGTTGCGGACTATACATGGATGACTGGAATCAGGCTAACCCGGGTGGAATATGCTTTGTCGTAAAAGCTCATGATATTGATTCTACCCAGGGACGCTGGATTGGCCATATGCTCTCGATTGACCTGGAGTACAAACCGGATCATCCATTATATCCCGGAGAGCGTGTCTGCCTTGAGGATGAGCAGATGCACTATTTTTATGTTGATAAGGATTATCCTGCTGAAACTGAATTTGTTAATGAAAACGATATCTGGCCTCTTTACGTTGCCAGCGGATGCGCGAACCCCCTTCCCACCGACGGCAGCCCTCAGGGCGAATATTCCTGCTGGATAATCCGCGCGGGATGCGTTGGTGAATATTACAACAGCGCGCGTTTCCGTATCAAAGACGACTGCAACAACTGGACTCGAAGCGAAAATATGGTGCTTGATGGTGATATGGAGCTTGTAATTACATATCCAGAAGAAGGAGCGGATTTCGATTTTGATGATGAAGTTGTGTTCACGGCGGAAATAATAGGAGATGAATCGTTTCATGGATTAGCTGATTTCATAAAATGGGATATACTAACTAACGATTATTACACAATAGTTCCTGAATGGGAAGATTGGAAGGGTCCCGATTTCACAGTAAATATCCGGGATTGTGAACTGCATATACGAGCTCATCTTTTTGTCTGTGGTACTGAGTATTCAGACGAGAGGAATGTAACTGATCTTGGTGAAATTGTAATTGAAATCGAAGCAGGAATAGGCCGGAGTATTACCCCAGGCGAACATGCACCGCAAGGTCAAGCAATAACATGGAAATACTGGATTGATGGACCTTCCATTCCAATTTTTGAAGAGGAACTGGAAAAGGGGGAAGGCGATTGGCACGATGTTGCTATGGAGAATGTGGATACTATCCCCCACCTGACAGAACAAAATAACATGCCTGACAAAAAATCAGGATTTGTTCCTGTTTGGAATGATTTAAAGGTTGGGCAAATTCAAATCCGGATTAGTTTACCAGAATATGTGACATACGAAATATTTGAAGTGTATGTCGTTGATCCTCAGGGGGGTGAGACTCAAATTGCTTATGTAGACAAAGGCTTAGCATCCTCTTGGGGTGAGTTGGATAGCTTTGCCCCATGTCCCCATCTTCCTGGATATTTATGTGAGACAGAATCGCATGTTTGGAACATTAGTGGATTTGAATGTGGTTATTATCAAATCCGCGCTGAGGGTCGTTTGAGAAATAATCCAAGAGGGTCATTTTGTGCTGAAGACCAGGTCGAAGTCTATTTAACAAGAGTCAAACCAACGGACCTTATCTGGATAGCTGGAATCTTCTTTGATGATGATTTTCTATGGGGTGGAGGAAGACCACCGCACTGGGAGTTAGAAGACGATGCAGTTGATTTTGAACGTTGGGGCACTGTCGATTGCAGTGGCTATGTACATTATTTATTGCAATACTTCCGACAAGGTTTAGGTGATTCTATTGCTGCATTTCAATGGCCAGACTCAGGAAGAGTCGAAGAAATCGGCAACTTAAGAGAGCCAGCAGTCAGGGGATTGGTAAAGAAAGGTGATATTGTTCTTAGAAGAAATCCAAATACCAATCACTGGCGAACTTATGTTCATACGATGATATTTAAAGGATGGGATAAGAAAAATTCCAATGTGTTCTGGACTGTATGTAGTCCAGGTGGTGGTGGTCCTGGTATACATGATTTTAATATCCATGATTTTGATTACATTGCTTTTAATTGGGTTTATGGTGAAAACGA
>CBDURE010000213.1:0-3660 GCA_965369605.1 uncultured bacterium | reverse complement strand
TTTATTTTTACATCCTCTAAGGGATATGTATATACTTTTTCAAATTTTCCTGATTTTGCCTATTCAACCATCCAGAGCTTGATTGATTTGTCATCACCGCCGGATGCCAGCAACCTGCCGTCGGGACTGAAATCCACGGATGATATAATCGCGTAATGCCCCTCGAACGGGCGAATTAATTCACCCGCTTCAACACTCCATAACCGAATTGTCGTTTTGTTGTTTGTGTAATCCCATCCGCCGGTAGCCAGGATTTTGCTGTCCGGGGTGAATGAAATCGAGCGGACATCATATGATTGCACATAAATAGCGCGAATCATCATGCCGTTGGCTGCGGACCATATTCCGATTATCTTGTCATTGTTTGGAACGCCTTTCTGAGGGCCGTTCAGTTTTAATGGGTCATCGATGCATCCGGTGGCGAGATATTTGCCATTCGGGCTGAACGCAACACAGTAAACCGGATGATTGTGCCCCTTGAGCGTGTTAATCAGATTTCCCGTTTGGGCTGACCATAACTTGGCGGTTTCATCCACACTTCCTGATGCCATGACGGTCGCATCAGGGCTGATAGCAACCGACGTTACACTGCCTTTGTGGCCAATGGAGTCGTCGTCTTTACGCAGGATTTTATTTACAATGGTTGTAATTGTGGATTGCTCATGCCCCTCGATTGCGAATATCTGTTTGCCGGATTCCAAATCCCACATTCTGACTGTTTTGTCAACGCTTCCGGAAACAAGTTTAGTGCCGTCCGTGCTGAAAGCAATTGACTTAACAGCATCAGTGTGCCCTTTTAACACCCACTTTACTTTTTCCTCTTCAAGAGACCACAACCTGATGGACTGGTCAAAACCCGCACCCGCGAGCGTTTTACCATCCGGGCTGAACGCAAGCGTGTCTATTGTCCTGTAATGCCCCTCAAGTTTCGATTCCTGCTCCCCTTTGAAAAGCGACCATAACCTGATTTCGGGATCAATTCCGCCGGATGCCAGAATTTTGTTATCCGGGCTGAAAGCAACCGCATTTACCGTACCAACGTGAGCATCGAGAGTGGATTTCAAATGCAAAATCTTGTGGGATTCATCGGTCATCATAACAAGGCACCTATCCCATTTGGAGATGTCAAAATGCACCAACCAGAATCGTTCATCTCCTTTATGAGACGATTTATTCCTTCCGGTTAATGTTTTATGCAAAACTTTAAATAGTTTTTATCCGATAATTGGATTGATAATATAATACTATTTCAGCGGTAATGCAAGTTACTAGTGTGCGGATAAGTTAGAGACCTATTACCGGATGCTGATTAATAAGACCTCACCCCCCCGGCCACCTCTCCACCATGTGGAGAGGGGGAGCAGGAAAACACTATGCGGAGAGTGAAGAGGGAGAGTAAAGAGGGAGAGTGACGGTTAAGAGTAATCTTACTCCCCTCTCCTGATGCTGGAGAGCCACTAGTGGCGAGGGGCGGGGGTGAGGTCATTTAATTTAATCCGCTGGAATGGACGAAAGGTCGTAAATGGTGATATTGGAATCCTCATAAAAAATAACCAACTGCGAGAGATACGAATCAATTTCACCCGACAACGGATGATCAGGCTGAATAAATCGGTTCTTGCGCATAACAGCCATATATTCCGCGCCGGAATCTCGTATCTCAGTGAGCTTTTCCCAATCTCGCCGTAGAAATATTTTCGTGTTGTAATCCCATGCCGTTGTCTGGTTTGAATAGAATATAAACGGGTCGGCGTTGTCTTTCTTGCCGACAAAAGCGACTTTGGCATCCCTGTCCAGTTTTGCGCTTATTGATTCAGCGGCATCGATGTAATCCATATCGGGACGATACATCGGGTGAAATACAATAATGCCTGTGATAAAAATCATAACTACAATCAATACCGCATTACGAGGCGTGTTAACCGCTCTTGTGAACGTATCCCTTTTCCATATCCAGAGTATTCCACAGATTAAAACAACCTGACTGGCAATAAACCAGATAAGAAGCGATTTCATATCGAGGCTGGCAATCTGTGATTTAAGTTTAACAACATCCCACGGGGCTGAGAAAAAAATGTAGAACACAAGGCAGTCGAAGAATAAATACAAACTCAGCGCAGCTGCCAGCGCCGCTTTTGGAATTGAACGCCACCATCCATACCATGAATCGAAAAGAGCGCCATCAGACATCTGGCAGAGGAATCGCCCGATGAAAATTAAAAACGGCAGAATCACCGCTGATTGATAGTGCGGATGAATGAAATTACCTCCCGCCACTATAAGCAGAAACGCGATTGCGCCATAGAACCATGCGAAGTCTAACGCTTTGTTTTTACGATTTTTCGCTGACGCTATCGCCAGAACTAGAATTGGCAAACCGACCGGGGACAGTGTAAGTCCGCCAAGACGGTTAAACAGAATCATTCCAAGATATGCAGGCGAAAATCTGAATGTAAAATATCCGAGATACTGATGAATACTCTGGCTTGACGCAAGGTCGCTCCCTCTCATGCACCATAACGCACAGGCAACCAACGGGATTAAGTATGCATAAATCCACGGCTTAAGGAAAATTCGCAATCCGTGTTTGGATAATCCAAGCAGCAGCAATACCAGAATTAAATGAAAATGCGACGCTCGAACCAACAGCGCCAGAAGCAGCGCCACGACTGAAATCACAAGGTCAATCGGTTTTTCATCCTGAAGATAAAACCACGCGTTGAAAATCACAGCCATCGACAGAAAAATGGAGAGAACCTCGGGATGATAATAATGCCCAATGAAAATCGACAAAGGCAGCAGTGTATAAAGCCACAGGATATATAATGTTTCTTTTCCGCTGTAAATCCGTCGCAGGCAATACGCAAGATAAATCGCACCGATTATCCAGTAAAGCAAACTAGTCAGGCGATAAACCCAGTCATGTTCACCGAATAATTTCGCAAGAAAAACTGTCGGGAGGTTATAAAGCGGGATTTCGAGCGGTACTCTATCCTGCACGATTGATTGAGGCTGCAGCGCATTCGCAACTGTAACGCCATGTTCAATCATATACTTCGTAAAACCCGCCGTGTAGGTCTGGCGCATACTGCCGAAAGCGTCCAACAAAGGTGAGTTGATAAACGCCACCCTCAGGAGAATGCCAATGATTATCACAAGAAGCAGTCTGCGGTTCATGGTTTTATTATCGGTTTAAAAGGTTCGAACTCTCATTGTAAAATCACGACATCAAGTTTCATGATTTTGAGTTCATCATCATACAGTTCAATGACTTTAGCCACAGCCATTTTTTCCTGTACTTCGGTTATCTCAATTAATGCGACCGGACGTTTGTCGCTGCCCATTTCCTCGCCGGTAACCGGGTGCATTATTTTCGTTTCCCTGCATATCTGCATGCGGTCTCCGACTTTCGCGCCGCGCTTCAGTCCGGCATCTAGATACACTTTATCTCCAACAATATCCAGCACTATAATCGGTTTATCCGCAAGTTTTTTCGATTCGATAAAATACCACGCCTGAAGCATGCTGTTTCGGTAGTCGTCTATGTCATGTACAGTTTTCCCATTCAGCGCTGCCTCATTGAGCCAGTAATCCGCTTTTTCGAAATTACCCATCGCTTCATTGATACAGGCTAAATTGCCCCTGATATCATTTTTCTTC
>CBDURE010000212.1:0-3717 GCA_965369605.1 uncultured bacterium | reverse complement strand
GATGTGTTCCGCGTGGAACTATCATCGCGCTGGTTTTGTCTTCGAACACTCTCAGGTTACTGTCACCAACGCCAAGAACACTAAGAACCTCAGTCTCGTTTTCGAAGTCGATTGTCTTTGTATGTTGTTTCTTCTTTATAGCCAAAACCTCCGGAAAAATCCATGCATCAATGATAAGCTAACATTACAAATTGAATATCAAATCAGATTAACTTAATCATAACATACAATTTTCTTATGAATATTGCTGAAAATCAAGCAATTTAACCTCATTACTCGGAAATATAAGCTCACCGATATAATTATAACCCGGAATACGGACAGCTTTAGGATTGTTGAAAAAGCTTATTTTCACCGTAACCCGGTCATGCCTTTATTAAAAAAAGTGAATCCAACTCGACAACCTTCGCAGGCATGCCGGGGTAGTGGCTGGATATGTGCAACCTGGGAATGCCTGCGAACCATGCAGAATTGATTCATATTGTTGGATAAAGGCATTCCGGGTTACACTAAAATCTAACCCTTTTTCACCAGTGCCGCCCATCTCCGCAATCTCCCTCATATATGGAAACGCCGCGATACCCGCGGCGTTTTCAAATACAGATATTTCTCTATAATCACGCAAAGGAGTTTCAAATTTACGATACAACCGCCGCCATCTCTTTAACCGGAATTCCTGAACTGACCATCTTCGCAAGATCAAGAAGTCTGCACGAGTAACCCCACTCGTTGTCATACCACGTCTGCATGTAAATCATATTTCGTCCAAGTACTTTGGTTGAACTCGTATGAACAATCGTTGAGCGTGAATCGCCGATTATGTCGATTGAAACGATTTCATCATCGGTGTACCCAAGAATCCCGTTCATATTTTCAGAGCGGCTTGCCTGCCTGAGGACATCATTCAGTTCCTCGGCAGTTACCTCTTTTTCAAGATTGGCGCATATTTCAGTGATTGCGCCATCGGGAATCGGCACACGAAGAGCGATTGCTTCCATCTTTCCCTCAAGCTCGGGAATTACAAGCGCTGTGGCTTTTGCCGCGCCGGTTGTGCTTGGAATAATCGAAACCGCGCCTGACCGCCCTCGTGCCACAGATGATTTCGGAACATCAATCAGTGTCTGGCTGGATGTGTACGCGTGCACTGTTGTCGCAAACAGATATTCGATCCCGAAGGTTTCCAAAAGCACCTTCGCAACCGGTGCAAGTGAATTTGTCGTGCATGAGGCGTTTGAAATCACGTGATGCTTTTCCGGATTATAAATCTCATTGTTCACACCAAGAACAATCGTGGCGTCCGCCTCGTTGCATGGTGCGCTGATTATCACTTTTTTCGCGCCGGCTTCCAGATGGCGGGACAAATCAGCGTGTGTCTTGAAAATGCCCGTACATTCCAGAACGACATCGATATTGTCATCACCCCATGGAAGGTCAGCCGGATTTCTTTCCGAATACAGTTTTATTGTCCTGCCGTTGATTGTAAGCGAATCATCGGCAATCTCGATTTTCCCATGGAATCGACCATGAACTGAATCGTATTTCAGAAGATAGCCTAATGTCTCAGCCGGGACAAGATCGTTTGCCGAGACAATCTCAATTCCGCTGGTGTCCGCTTCATTTTCGAAATATCGCCTCAGAACCATCCTGCCGATTCGTCCAAGACCATTTATTGCCACTCGTTTTACTGCTTTGTTATTGCTGTTCATTTCAACTCCCGATTTTCAATAATTGTCATGATTCATTGATAGAGCAATGGTGGAAAGACACGCTTCCCACACAAAACATACATACTCACTATATATAATCACGTGATTTCCCAAAAAGCTGTTAATCGTAATTAAAAAGTGATTGCATAGCCCGCCAGACCATTTCCCTGGAAAACCTCGACCAATCCACCCATTCCCGGATAATAAACAACCAGGATGAAATCAACTAATAACCGAGTCTTGAACATTAGAGGTTGTAGGGAAAGGTATCGCAATCAATTTCCCCCACCCCAGCCCTCCCCGCGAGCGGGGAGGGAGAATGTTGTCTTTTCCCTTCGCAAGTGTATAGACCTGGTATATTGCATGCAAATGCAAAAAACATTTCCCCCCGCTCGCGGGGGGATTAAGGGGGGGATGAGATATAAAAAACCCTTTCCAGACACGCTTGTTAGTGAGGGGTAATAACAATAACCACCCACCCTTCACTAACGTTCAGGGCTCGGATAATTCGTGTTATTGAGTTATATATCCGGGAAACCGCTTGCTTGAATTTGAAATAAGCGGCATTATCAATTATCATTCATATTAGTCATATTATCACTGCCAACCGAAACAAGGGAGACAATTTGACCGGTATTGAGGACATCCTCTTTAGACTCGGAAACCGTTCTATATTCCTGACTGGATTTATGGGAGCGGGTAAAACAGTCGTGGGCTTCAAACTCGCTGAAGCGCTGGATATTCCCTTCTTTGACCTTGACCATATGATTGAATCGCGGGAGGATTCACTCGTTATCGATATTTTCACATCAAAGGGTGAGGGTGACTTTCGCGAAATAGAAAACGCCGCTTTCGATTTGATGATTCGTGAACCTGCCCCGAATGTTATTTCACTTGGCGGCGGAACTCTTGTAGATGAGGTGAACCGCGCTAAAATACGATCAAAGGGAATCCTGATTGGACTTAAAACCAGCCCTGAATATCTGCTGACACGCCTTAATGAAAGCCAGATTGGAACTCTTCTTATAATGACAGGCAGACCCATATCTGACGCGCTTTTTATGGATAAAATTCATCTCGCTGTCAATGAGCTGTATGATGCGCGCAAAGATATATATGATGACGTGGATTTTAACGTCGATTCGGACGGAAGGAATATAAGCGATATCACGGAGGAAATCCTGGATAATCTTGAAAGTAAATTGTTCTGATTTATGGATATTACGTTCTTACTCACTGAGAATACGTTATACTAATAAATACTATGATAAAAACTCTGATAAACATAGCACTTGCAGCGTTTCTGTTGATTGGCATTTGCGTTTCAATGCCAGCTGATGCGGAAGTTTTCTCGATGTATGAATTCTCGTCGGAATACCTCCCGCTGAATGAGCGCATCGATTATGAAATCAACGCGCTTGATAGTGATTTGAACGGCGAAGCGATAATCACTATTAAGAAAATCACTCATCTCGACAGGGACATGCTTCTTATTCGTTATGAAGGCTCCGAGGGTGAATTTATTAAAGAAGACTGGGAAGTCAAACTCCTCAAGGATGACCTGTCGCCTTTCTATTTCGAATTGACTCAGGAGAAAGAAGAAACTACATCCAACTATACTGGCTCATTCTCGGGGAAACAGGTAACAATCAACGTTCGTTCAACTGAAGCGGAACCGTATGAGAGAATATTTTCCAAAGGGAGAAGTTTTTATCTCTCTATGATGCTGCCGTACCTTCTGAGGAACTTAGAGTGTGAACCCGGTGACTGGTACACCTTCAATATGCTCCAGATTGAAAAAGGCAAATTTATTACACCGATTGTCCAGGTCAAGGACAGGGAAATAATCGAGGTCCCCGCCGGCATGTATGATTGCTGGAAAGTTTCCGTCAAACTGGCGGGAAAACAACATTGGGCATGGTATTCATGCAAAGCTCCCCATTACCTTATCAGGTTTCAGTACCCCGAAAAGGAAATAAACATGAAACGCCACTATTGATTTGATTGGAAT
>CBDURE010000211.1:0-3801 GCA_965369605.1 uncultured bacterium | reverse complement strand
GCAAAGGGATGCCGGGTTACATTTAAAACCTATAGTTTCTTAACTGCCGCTTACGTTGGAGGTTATGAGACAGCTTCCAAGCAGCGCCCCTACAAAGAAGCAATCGTTATGAATCATCAGATAAAAACATCGCGCGGATTGGATTTTTCCATGCGCTTGTCCACAGCGCAGTAGCTCTGATTAATACCGCGGTCTTTTACCTCGCTCATCAGTTCCTCGGCAACGTCATACAATTCAGCAGGATGCGAGAAATACCTGCCCTCAGTATAGACAACAACCAGCGAAACCGTGGTAAGCGGGAATTTAATCTGATTGCCTCGACGGTTGTTAACAAGAAAATAACCTTGTTGTATGTCATCATCGCTGAAATATTGCCGCACCATGGAGTCAAAACCGTCCACAATCATCGCAGCAATTTTCAAGGCGGTATCGGTATCGGTAATAATTACAAAATCATCCTCGCCTCGATGCCCCAGGAAATTCAATTCATGAGAATGTGCCTCAAGAGTGGATTCCATTAGAGTAACGAAGTTTTTTAAAAGCGAATCGCCAATGGCATATCCAAACCGCTGATTGAAAGCTTTCATGTTATCCATGTCGGACGCAATCAGGGAAATATTCCTTCCGCTGGCTAACAGTCCGACTATGTGCTTCTCGACAACGATACCAGCCGGCAAGCCTGTAAGCGGATGCCGTGACGGCTCATCATGTTTGGATTCGATAAGTTCCTTCACTTTTGAAATCAGTTCCGACGCGTCAAACCGTATCCTGCCATTTTGCATTTCAATCCGGATTGCATTTTTCTGATTCTCCGGTATATCCTCACAAAGCGCAACAATTGGAAAACTGCCGCCCAGATGTTCCCTCAGCGCCTCGATATCGTTTACTCCATCCTCTCTGCCCGTTATATCCAGCACAGCGAGCGATGCGTCTGCATCGGATGCGATAAATTCCTCAACGGATTCAAATGCGATTGTGGTTATCGATTCAAAACGAAGATTCAAACAAATAAGGTCGCGTACCTCGCGGTCGGGAACAATTATCGCTGCAGACGCCGCATCGTTCATAAATGCTCATTCCCCCGTGATGTCCGATATATATTCAATTCTCGCGACACTGAGTTGTACCAGATGAAATCGACTTCAGATCGTATTCTTGAAATAGCCTCTCGTGTTGATGGTATCTCAACATTGGAATCCAAACCAACACAAAGAGAGCCAAGTTTCCTGAGTTCCGGGTCAGTATCCTGTATTACAAGATGAAACCTGCCATTATCCATGAAAATTCGAACCGCCATTTCAGGCTGCCCTCTGTCAGCCGCCGCGCGCACCGCCTCATTGAGAAGATGGGCGTACGGTTCAGGCTCGCTGATTATCGGGCACGTTTCAATAAAATCTGTTACTTTTGCAACATGCACACGCCTGTTGTTATCTTTGGTTGAACAGCTGAAATCCTTCCAGCCATCCAATTCACGCTTTAACACTATCCATGTCCTGTCATCACCGATCGTTCCCGGTGGCACATGACGTTCAAATTCGTACGATATGAGTTTCTGAAGAATCATAGGCGGATACTCATGCCATCTCTTGACAAGTTCCTCCAGTTTTTCATCACCGAATTCCTCGCCATCATCATCGCGCGCTTCCGTGATTCCATCCGTAAACAGAAGAAGGCTGTCGCCGGGATTCAGTTTTGTTTCGTGCTCCTCGAAAATGCTGTCCGCGAAAATGCCAAGCGGCACGCCCCTCGCGTCAAGAACCTCGCTGGATTCATCATCGGCACGATAAACAATCGGCGGCAGATGCCCCGCTTTGGCGTAGCGGATTGTCCCATCGCGATGGGCATCAATGACAAAACACGTTACAAAGGTTTCATCAAGGAAAGGCGGAAGCGTTTTGTCGTACTGCTCTCGCAATCTGTTATTAAGGCGCTCGAGAATATCTCCCGGAGATGTATGCGTTTTCGAAAGTTCCCCCAGAAGCCCATAGGCGCTCATCATGCTCATTCCAGCCGCTATTCCGCGCCCGGAAACATCCCCGATGGCAATGACAAGTTCATCCTTATTCACCGGTTCAAGAAAAGCGAAATCACCCGCGAGGTCGCCGCCTGCAATCAGGGTTATCTCGACTTCATATCCCCTTCCCCTGTAATACCTGGGAACAAGATTCTGCTGAAGAGTCGCCGCGAGTTTTATTTCCCGTCCGCGTATCTCATGCTGCTCGCGAATATGCATGTTCGCAAGAACATCCCTGAGGCTATAGGTGAAAATATTCGCGGCAAGTATCAGAAACAGGCGTTTCCCCTCGGATAAATCACTAATTTGCGGTACTGCAAATCCCCACATGCCGATGATTTCATTCCCCGCCATAAGAGGGATAATCCCCAAAGCGCCCTCGTTATCCGGTTCGACCAGTTCCAAAGGCGGTAGTATTCCCTCCAGAACAGGATTCTCTTTCAACGATGCCAGAAATATCGGAGCCTTTCTTTCAAACGCGAATGTATATAACGCTGATAATTCGATCTCACCCGGTTCAGCTATTGTCTCAAGCGAAACCAGCGGCATAATCCCGCCATCAGATTCATCGCAGGAGTAGATCACGGAACGCATGTCGCCAAGATGCCCTTTAATGCAGTCCAGGAATGTTTTCCCCAGAACAACGGGGTCATTAATTCCGGAAAGGCAGCGCTGCAAATCCATCAGGAATTCACCGTCACGGCGATTTTCATTTAGATTCGCAATCGTTTCAGACCTGACAAGCGCGCTTTTTATATTTGTTGAAAGGATTTCAAGAAGAGCTATTTCATCATCATTGAAGAAGCTTTTTTTGTCGAATCCATAAAGGCAGACAAGACCTTTTCTCATGTCACTTGCAATCAGCGGAAGCGAAAGCATCTGAGATGGGTATTCCTTCTCAACGTTGTCATCTTTAAGCCGCCTACGGCAAAAAACCACCTTTTCAGAATCATCAAGATTGGCGATGTTGGTTACGTTTATCCCCAACCGACGATCAAACGTGGAATAGAAACTGAAATCGAACTCATCATCGTTTCGGACATACACAAAATCCTCGAACCCGACAATTCCTTTCAGCGATAACCTTCCGTCAACATATAGAAAAACAGCGCCTGCATCCATGGAGGGGAAAATCTCGCGCATCTCATACAGAAGTTCCTCCCAGATATCACCGGCGTCAATCAATCCGCCAAGACGTCCGGTTAATTTCAGAAGGCGTCGCTGAGATTCATTCGAATCAGGAAGGTTGCTAAGATTTTCCGATACTTCAGATTCATAAACCGCAAGATACTCACTTGCGGCCCTTTGCCATAATTCCTTTTCGAGAAAATCATCCAGTTCCTTAATCAGTTCATCAGGCCCATCCTCGACATTATCAATGAACGCGAATCTGTTTTCGCAGATTTTCAGGAAATCGTTTTTCAAATCCCTGAGTTCATCCGATGTTCCGCCGATTGTTATCCATTCAAGAGCGAGTTTGCGGTAAAAATTGCTGAACGATTCCAAATCTTCGCCTTCAAGAAGATTAGCCAGAATCTCGATTGCGACTTTGCTCCGGCGGGCAAGTTCCTCTCGCGTGATGTCATCATCGTAATAAACCGCGATGACATCAGCCCACTTTTGCGAGATTTCATCCACTCCCTTGCGAAGAGTTGTCGCTATTTGAACACGCGTTTCAGACGCCATTGAACCAGGATACGACAAAATTTTAATCAATACGAGTCCTCTGAAAAAGGATGGATTCCGGCTTTCGCTGGAATGACATTAGCTTGTCATTCCGGGCTTGA
>CBDURE010000210.1:0-3803 GCA_965369605.1 uncultured bacterium | reverse complement strand
TTGTGTTCGCCCTGTATTTATGGCATCCTTCAGGGCGAACACAAGGTTCGCCCCTACACACAACGCTTCTTTACAGCCACGGCATCTGCAACGCTCAGAAAATTTCCGCTTTCAATCGTATTAATAACCAAACGCTCAAATTGCTGATATTAATAAAGTAAAGATAAATCCTTTGATTTCGCATCAAGGAGTGCATTTTATGCGTGTATTAATTCGATTGTTAATCGTTGCGATATTGATTATTGCCGCAATAATCGGGTGTTCGAAAAAACGCTCGAATCCCATTTTTGGCGATATGCCCAATCCGGACCAAAATCTGCCGTCAGGTGATTTAATCGCTGGATTGTCGGATCATTCAAGTTTGGATATTCCTCTGTGGGTTTACAACGGAAGAGTTGACACTCTGCGAAATACAGCGAGCATCACACCAATCCGCTCAGCGAGCCAGATTGGTGATATGTTCGATTCAGATATCACGCAGTTTCTTTTAAAAAATCCATGCGTGGATTGTGTCAAGCTAAGCAGCGTTGGTCTGGACTCAACTGGAAATGTGGTTCTCGATTTCAAAATAAAACATCCATTCGATGACATCAGCAAACGCCCTGATTTGCATGTGTTCGATGTCCGCGCGATATTCCAATCCGCGGCGACAGGTTCCGCAATGCGGATAACATCGGATTTAAACGGCGATTCAAACGTTGAGCCGTCTGAATATATTCGGCCATCCGGGAATTTCATAATAAACGCGGATGGCTGTACGACTCATTTCAACACCGGACAATTCACGGGCAACTGCCATCCGTATATTCGGTTTTTCGAAAATCCATCAACTGCAACTTTCGATCCCGCCAATCCGAGCGGACATAACGTAATGAAAGTTGGCGATTCGTGGGAAATGCAGTCGTTTATTATAGATACATTAATAGCGCCGTCCACATTTCAATTCAATCTCGTTGTGGATGCCACCTATGGCCAGTCAGCGGTTTTTACAACGCGCTCAAATCCGGCATACTACCTTCCCGCTTTTAATCGCAAAGAGGCGTGGTCTGTTGAGGTTATAACCGTGAATAACCTAATGGAAAGCGGCGATATGGCAAGCTATGCCGATTTCCAAATTCGTGTCAAGGACTGGCAGGCTGGCGCAACGGTGAACGCATCATATCCCGAATGTTCACTTGGTGAAATTCCCTATGCAAGCGATGTTAAACAGGTGTTAATCGATATTCCGGGTGTCAATTCAGTCGTGATGGACACCGCCGCAACGCCATCAGGCGGGAGTGGATCAGATGCAAGCCCGTACGTTTTCAACATTCGAGTAAATAACGATCTCGCCGCGACTGACGGTACTTATTATGGCATTGTCGCTGTGCGGGATGATTTGGACACGCTTGAGGGGCCATACGGCATTCCTGAAGGTCCCGGAGGTTTTCCCGAGGAGGAGCAGGATATTCGCGACTACACCGCTTATGCGCTTTTCCCGGTTTTGGTGGGTGATGGCGGCACGCCGCCACCGCCGCCGGAGGGAATCGAGATTTCCGGTTTAAACCTGGTTTTTCTCGGAGATACAGTTGAACTCACCGCGACACCAGAGGAACCCGGTGGGACTTATGTCTGGTCAACAACATCGCCTGATATCGAATTTGTCGGTTCAGTAACAGAACCCACAGCGACAATCAAAGGTGTTTCATCCTGCGTTGTTATGAATAGCGCTGCTGTAAGAGTTGACTACAAGGGCACTGAAGATGTGTGGGATACGTTTGACATGACTTGCTGGGGGCTTCAATTCACAACTCCAACAGTGCATTACAGGCAGTATATAAATCTGGATGGCGGAGGCTCAAACGGCAGAACGACAACATTGGGAGTTCAGGTAGTTCCATCCGGAATGGGTGTCAAACAGATAAACTGGTCATTTATCGACTCGGATGAACCATCGCAGGAGCCTGCCGCTGATGAGGCCAGCACCTATGAAAGCGATTCAACCGGCAACGATAATCGAGGCGTGGAGGATGCCGGGTTCGGGTCAAACCTGAGCGGGACAAATCCGGATACGTATGTGTCTGGCACCGTTGCGGATTTCGCACAAGCGCCGTTTACAGTCTCAACTTTCGGAGGAGATAATTACACTATTAAAGCGTATCCCAGCGATGTTTCATCATCGCTTGCCGTTGAATCTCCAGCTATTACCGTATGGCGTTGGCTGGATGTTCCCGCGTATTCAATGAGTTCGAGTTCCGGCTCGACATATTTCTATGAACCATTCTATGATGACGTTAATGTAATCTACGCGGGGGGATATATTCATATTAATGTAATAAGAAGCCAGGGGGACCTGCCGTATAACAGTGGCGGAGCAACAGATGGCGTAATTCCACTTGAGGGCGCTGGTTTCTGGCCTGTAACGGATGTTCCCGCAATTGGTTACCTTCTGAACAATTCAAACGCGACAGAGGGCTGGCACAAGGTGAATTCATGCGGGTTTAAAAACTTCGGTGACCCATCCCCGCCGGCAACGAACCCTCTTAATATCCTTGGAATCGCCTATAGCTACTGGCAGGTTCCTGAACCTGATCCGTTCCATTTCATGTACTACAACTATTTCTTTGTATGCACGGATCGAGTCAGGACCTATTTCGGAGCATCGGATGATGCCGAGATGCATGTATTCGCGCACGAATTGGGACATACGCTCGGATTGCCCCACAACGACCTTGAAGAGGGTGATCATGATCATGACCCATTTTATCCGGGCAATAAATTCACAGGCGGCATAGGAATTATGGGTGCCATGGTTTCAAATCCATTTGTAAATAAATTCACCAGAGCGGAACTGGATTTCTTCCGAGGTGATTATGACGGCCCATATTTCTATTGATGGGATGCAGTAGTACCTGGGAGCGCTGGATTCCATCCGGCGCATTTAAATAAAAACAACTTTGGAGAAGACTAATGAACAACCTTCTATTAATCATACCCTTTCTTCTAATCATCAACGCGCCGCAAAGCGAAGGCGGCGTAGTAGCGGTGGTGGAATCCGACCTGTTCGCAATCGCGCAGGGACAGGACGCCCAAGAACTGTATATTGGCTACGATTACTGGTTTCAGGGTGGAGTCAGCGAAGAGCTGCATATATTTGGAAACGGCAGGATTTATTATCACAAATCTGTCCATTCAAAAGCGTATCAGGATGCTCTGCATGATGCCTGGAATCGTGGAGAGAGAATATCGCCCTACATGTGGTCGCTTGCTGATTGCGAATACGGCGATTACGATATCTACGAGTATGCTGAATTAAGCGCCGAACAGGTGCAGCAGATTGCACAGTCGCTTGCTGACAGCGAGGTTATGGAAACTGAAAATCAATACGGTGATAACACATATCACGGCATACGGATTTTGCTTCCGGGCCGTGAATCAATCAAGTGCGGAGTCCTGCTTGATCGTCATCCACAATTACAAAATGCTGTGAGATTTCTTTCGGGTGATTTACCCAACATGATCGAGATGAATACTTGCACAAAAGCTGAATACTCGCATGAAATGACAGTTTCAATCGAATCTGCAAATATGATAATAAGTTAGCAGGTTAGCAGGTTAGAAAGTTAGCAGGTTAGAAAGTTAGTAAGAAAAAAAACACTCGCCGGGAGCTTCGGCACCCTTGCCGGAAGTTGGGTGCATCAGCACCCCTGTCGTTAAAATACGAACCTACTAACTTACGAACCTACTAACTTACTAACCTACTAACTTACTAACCTACTAACTTACTTACCTACTAACTTGCTAACTTTCTAACTCTCTTCTAT
>CBDURE010000209.1:0-3838 GCA_965369605.1 uncultured bacterium | reverse complement strand
ACGGGTTGACCGCGCGCTGACAATGAAAAATGTCCAGTCGCATCTGATTGGCACAATCCAGGGAATCAAGACACAGACAATATCGCGCGATGAGGCATACAAACAACTCAAAGATTACCAGAAAACGCTTGTAATGAGTGGGCGGACAATCGAGGCGATGGATATTCAGGAAGCGATTCATTCATTCGGCAAGGGCGAGGATGAGGAAGCCGCTAAGAAACTGACTCAATCCGCTCAGCATTTGAAACGACCCAAACGGAAATCCGACAACAATTCAAATGAGGGGGATGGCTAGATGGCTCAAGACAAATGCCCATATTGCAAAAAAGAGTTTGAGTCTAATGATCGCTTCTGCCCTCACTGCGGATGGTATCTGAATCAGGAGCCGCTGTCATCGGAAAAAATGCCCGAGGACATTGAAATCGAGGAGGCGCGGATTTTCCTTGCCCTGTCGAGCCATGAGAAATATAAAATCGAAAAAGCCAGCACGACGCTTGGCCGCGACATGGGTGATATTGTTGTCAGAGATGATCTCGAGCTCAGCCGCCTTCATTGCGAGTTTGTTTATAAGGAACATCAGCTGCATGTGAAGGACCTGGATTCGCACAATGGTGTGTTTATCGGCGACAGGCGAATACCGCCGCAGGAGGAGATTCCGCTTCAGGCGGGAGATAAAATGAAAATCGGGTCGAATGTATATACGCTGGAATTTAAAAGCGATACTGGAACAGGCGAGGAAATGGGACCGGTTTATTATTTGAAAGCAGCACAGGACGACAAAGAATATCAGCTTCGCCTTGGTGAAAATCTGGTTGGACGCGGTGAGTTTTGCCACGTTCGAATTGATGATGCCGCGTATGTCGCGCATGAACACGCGTTGATTGAACTTAGGGAGGATACATCGAAACTGGGTTTGATAATTGTAAAAGTGCAGGATAAGGGCACGAAAAATCAGACACTGGTGAATGGTGTCGCGATATCGCCGTATAAATGGCGCGAATTGGATGAGGGGGATGAGATTCGTTTCGCTGACCGGGAATTTACGCTCGTTTCGAAACCCCGTGAATAGAATGTTCGGACTCCTGACTTCGCATTTGCAACACCTATTTTTTTAAGTGAAAACGAATATTATTATGGGGGATTCGAGATTACCTCTCACTAACGTTCGAGGCTCGGTTAGCTGTTCGAGTTTGATTAGTTTTTCGAGGCTCGAAAAATTAACCGAGCCCCGAACGTTAGTGAGGGGTAAAATCGGCTACATTCACAACCCGGCAGAATTCAATGCGCGAGTCGAATAGGCTTTAAAATCTCGCATAACCCTTTCCGGTTTTTGATTTGCTGAAACCACGACGTGTACATGAGTTGTACGCACATGCACAGCATGCATCAGCCATTTACGATACAGGCAAACCTCATGAATCGCATTCTTCACAATTTCTCTCGATACTCCATCCAATGAATACATTTCAGATTTCATCATAGCTGTTTCTTTTAGATTCAATCCCTGATTAGATTGAATAACCTCTGTGCCGGGAATGTTAAGCTTTTTGTTAACTGAACCTTGATCATCACCATGCAACCAGCTGCCATAAGTGCTGAATGTTATTAAATAAGCCAGTGGAGTACATGCTATTTGTTTTTCAGATTCAATATGGTTTTCCGTATATGACATTACCTCACCCTGTTCATCACGAACATAAATGATTGCCATTTCAAGGTTTTTTATGTCCCATAAGTAGCGTGTACTACCGTGACGTGTCCAGCGTCGATTGTATTTGTTTTTATCACTAGAGGTATCTATTTGTGATTTATTTATCATGTTTTTCCAAGGGTTGTTTTAAATCCCAGAAAGGATTAAATCATAAATGTCGGTGAAAACAAAGATGATTGTTGAGGATTCGAGATTACCTCTCACTAACGTTCGGGGCTCGGTTAGTTGTTCGAGACTCGGTTATAACCGAGCCCCGAACGTTAGTGAGGGGTAAAATCGGCTGCACTCACAATGGGCTTGTTGAAAAAGCCAAATTTGTAGGGGCGAACCTTGTGTTCGCCCAGAAAGATAGGCATAAATACAGGGCGAACACAAGGTTCGCCCCTACGGTCTAAGATATAACAGGCTTTTTCAACAAGCCCACAAGAGAGGTATTATTGCCATACTGCCAGGATGAGTGCGAAGTCAGGAAGATATTCAACAAATCGCAGAGAAAAGCATGCCTTGTTGCCCCCAATACAAAAATGCCCGATCAATTGATCGGGCTTGGTAATTCCTAATATAAGTTCCTGGAACTTGTCAGATTATGTATCTGAAAGAGTTCCGGCGAATGTTCCAGAGACGATGATGTTATCGATAAGTATACCCGCTTGGCCGCAGCTTCCGCTTGAATTGTAGCCGCCGGAGTCCTGGTGTCGGAACCTGAACATGATGTTCGCACCGGAGTAGGTTGAGAGATCGATAGAAATATCATTCGTGCATCCATTGGCGCCTACCTGTGTATATAATTGCACCCATGGACCAGTACAACCTGCTTCAGAAATATAGAGGTAGAAGTTCGAGCCACTATTATTTGATCGGCAGTGATCCCATTCAATCGCGCTGTCTGTTGCTGCTGGCATGTTAATCACGGGGCTGACGATGTTCCAGTCATGGCTGAGGTAGTCGTAGGTATAAGAAGTACAACTGGAGCCATCTCCACCGGTTGATATATAGTAGCCCACCATGTCGGTGCATCTTGTTCCGTAGTTGTTACAGAACTTCATGCGTCCCCATGCATCGGAGTTGGGAAGACTGCATCCACCTGCTGCCCATCCCTGGCATGCGTATGTGGTGCATCCACTTGCGAAATCATAAACAAGCTCCTGATAAGAAGCACATTCACCGATTTCGATGTCGCATACACCGGTGAGCAATGTGTTTGCAGGAGAGCAGCTGTCTGTGATCAGGAATGCGATGAAGTGATGAGTTCCGACAACACAGGGGTCATCAAGAATTGTCACATCAAAGATTCCGGTGCTGTTCTGCGGATAGAGCGGGTCGGCGATAAAGCCATCAAGAACGTCATAGCTCGTATCGATATCGTAAACCACCGGATCTCCGCCGTTATCACTATGCGCTGCAACCACGAAGTTAATAACTGCGCCATTCGAAATGGTCGCACCCGGGCAGCCAGTGAGAGTGTCAAGCGTGATTGGTCCGCATCCAACAACTACAGTTGCCGGGAAAGTCTGATAGGTCGCGTATTCAGGCATTGAATAATGCACAAGATCAATGCCGTCTTCTGTATCGATGATGAAGTCTCGACCATCAGCAGGTGCGAGAACCGCGCGCTCGTCTGTTACCTTGACAAGGCCAAGATAATCACCAGCGGCGAGAGCAAGCTCATTAGGTATTCCAATAGTGTAAACCCAGGGAGCGTCAGGCATGCCTGTCGCGAGAGGATCATCCGGCGCGGTAGCAGCCTGAAGAGCTGTGTTCATGCCGGGAATCTCAACAGATACACCTGAAGGTTCACTTGCGGCGAAGACTTCTGACGAAGAAGCATCGTCAAATGGATCCGCGGTTGCCACTGTCGCGCCAATCTGCCAGTCATAAACATCAACTGTCACATTGAACGGAGTTGTGATGTCGTTATCCTGCCAGGTGTTGCCCATTGCAGGAGGATCCGTACCACATGGCGGTGAAACTACAACTTTCCACGCAGCCTTTCGGTTGAACTCGGGGTTGTAGTATTTCGGTGTAAGCCTGTCGGGTTTTCTGGCACTGAAGCCATAACCCATTGTTAGATACATGTCAAATCTGAGTGAACCAGCTGACATGTCGAATCCAACATCAAATAATGCG
>CBDURE010000208.1:0-3890 GCA_965369605.1 uncultured bacterium | reverse complement strand
ACAATCTCTCTTTGTAGCAACCTCCTCTCGGAGAAGCTACCCCCATTGTCATTCCGGGCTTGACCCGGAATCCATTCTCTTCCACGCAAATAAAATAGCGCCATATTTATCTTTTTCAGAGGTCTATTGATATAATGCCTGAAGGACAAAATCCTGGCAGACAGTCAGAGGTGAAACATGGGAGTTATCAAAGCTGAAGTTTTAGTGGACGCGCCACCCTCGGAGGTTTTCGAAATGGCGCGGCGAGTCGAGGATTACCCCGATTTCATGCCCGATGTTGAGGAGGTCGAGATTCTTAGCCGCGATGACACAACCGGAATCGCGCGTGTCAGATGGCTGGGCAAAGTCGAGATTCAATCGATTCGCAAAAAAGTGCGGTGGGTCGAGGAGGAAATTTGGAACTCGAAAGAATTAAAAGGTGAGTTTTCATTAATCGAGGGCGATTACAAAACCTACGGCGGTAACTGGGGCTTTGAAAAGGTTGATGATGATAAAACTCGCCTGACTTTGGAACTTGATTTCGATTTGGGATTGCCGCTTGTGGGCCCTATTATCAATAAGCTGCTCGATAAGTTAATGCTGACAAACTGTCAGGGAATGTTAGATGCGATAAAGAAGCGGGTTGAATCAAGCTAGCCGAAAGCGATGGTTGACATGCTGCGAAGTTACGCATTTCACCCACAAATCACAAAAAGACGTGATGTGTGGGCGGCACCCGATGTGATGAATGGTTTTAACCGATTTTTAATAACACCATGCTTTAGCGTGGTGCTTCAATAAAAGTAATATGTGATGCTTCAGTAAAAACGATATTAAAAATGCCTATCAACGTACTTTCAGAAACGCTTGTCAAACGAATCGCTGCCGGTGAGGTGATAGAACGTCCGGCATCCGTTGTGAAGGAACTTCTTGAAAATTCAATCGACGCCAAATCAACCAGAATTGAAATACGAATCGAGGAAGGGGGAATTGCCGGTATTACGATTATCGACAACGGATGCGGCATCTCCTGCGATGACATTCCCAAACTGCTGAGCCGTCACTCAACAAGCAAGATAGCGAATCTCGATGACCTTGAATCGATATTAACGCTCGGATTCCGCGGCGAGGCGCTTTATTCAATCGCGTCTGTTTCCAAACTGAGAATCAGAACTCGATGCAACGATGAAAACGAGGGGAGCGAATTGATCAGCGAGGATGGCAATGTCACGATTAACACTATATCCGCGCCTGTCGGAACGACAATCGAGGCGAACGGGCTTTTCCACAACACTCCGGCGCGACGGAAATTCCTGAAATCGCCATCAGCGGAATACCAGCGAATCGCTGAAATTGTGTCGCGCTATGTGTTGGCGTACCCGGAAATCTCGTTTGAACTTTATCACAACGGGCGAAACACGCTTAAATCGCTTGGCGGTTCACCGCAGGACCCGTTGATTGCGCTGTGGGGCGCGAAGGTAACATCCGACATGCTGCCTGTTGATTACCGTAGGGGAGAAATTCACTGTACGGGATTTGTGTCAGCGCCGTCGATAAGCCGTTCGAATCGCAAGGATGTTACGATATTTATCAACGGACGCCTCATCAAGGACCCCGCAATCGCAATGGCAATCGAGCGACCATTTTTCAGTGTGCTTCAGCAGGGACGGCATCCAATCGCGATTCTGAAAATCGCAATGCCGCCGTGCGATGTCGATGTCAACGTGCATCCGAGCAAAAAAGAGGTCAGGCTGGCTAATCCGAAAGAGATTTTCAGCGCGGTTTACGCTGCTGTTTCACATGCGCTTGAAATGCATCGACCGTTGAAAAGCCCTGATGATGAGAATATATCATTGCCTGAAGATAGAAAAATCACGCTGCCGGACATAACTCCCGGGCAGCACGATATTCAATTCCAGCCGACAACCGAGATGCTGCCGCCGGATATTGATTTCATCGACCAGGATATAAGCAAAGACCCGCCCCCGCTTTTCGAGGGTGAAGTCGCGCCTAAATCTATCCGGCGCGGCGATGTGATTGAATTCCTCAGCACGTATCTTGTGTTCGAGAATGATGATGAACTTGTCATTGTCGATTTCCACAACCTTCACGAGCGGATTTTGTTCGAGGAGATGCGCCTTGCTGAAGAGAATAAAGGCGATTCCGTATTAAGCCAGAAGCTGATGTTCCCTGAGAGTTTCACACTCCCGCCGCATCTCGCGCAGATTGTCGAGAGTGAATCTGAATTCCTCAATCGCATGGGATTCGAGGTCGAACCGTTCGGCGACGGCGCGTTTATCATCCGCGGAGTCCCGCATTTCCTCAAGGATGCCAGCCCATCCGACACACTGCTCGACATCCTGAACGAGGTAAATCAGGAAACAGGACAAACTCCAACACCCGCCGATTTCACCCGCCATTTCATGACATCCGCCGCATGCAAAGCCGCGGTAAAAGCCGGCGCTAAACTAAAGCCGGAGGAGATCGATTTCATCCTCCGCCACACCCACGACGCCCGCTACATAACCTGCCCCCACGGCCGCCCCACCATGATTAAACTAGACCGCGATTTTTTTGACCGCAAGTTTAAACGGAAGTCGCATCGGTAGTTTTGCTTTTTATTGTTAAACGGACAGAAATCATAATTGGTGTCTGAAACAACTATTCGTCAATTGACCCGTCATTCCCGCGAATGACGTGTATTTCAGCCTAATCGTGTAGTTCAACCTAATATAAATTATAGTTCGGCACTTCGACAGGCTCTAAAATCCTCTGCTATTTTTTTTCAACATCATCCGCGCCAACGCGCTGGCGCCGAGCCAGCCGGCGGAGTTGCCGAGGGTTGCCATTTTTACTTTTAGGGTTGCCGCGATTACTGGCAACGCTCTTCGCAGTGTCGCATCTTCCACTTTCTTCCGTAAAAACTCGCCCGCCTCGGACACACCGCCGCCAAGAATCACGACCTCGGGATTAAGCACGTTCGCGACTGCTGCGATTCCGCTTGCCAGATGTTCCGCCATGTAGTCTATTGTCTCAACCGCTGCTTTATCGCCCTTCTCGGCGAGCGCGAATATGGTTTTAGTTGAGATATCCGGTTTGGCTTTTTTGTTTTTGGATTTGTAGATTCGTTTAAGCGCCGGTGTGGCGGTGTAAACCTCAAGACATCCTTTCAGGCCGCATCGACACTGGCGGCCATCCACGATAATCGGCATGTGACCCATCTCCGCGCCGACGAAACGGCTTCCGCGATATATCTCACCGTTGATAATAAGCGCGCCGCCTATTCCTGTCCCGATGGTCAATCCGAAAGCGTGATTGAATCCCATCGCGGCGCCGAATTGCTGCTCCGCCAGTAGAAACAGGTTGGCATCGTTATCGACAAAGCAGGGGATTCCCATTGCTTTTTCGAGGCGTTTTTTAATTTTCATGCCTTTCCAGTTCGGGATATTCGGCGTTGTTTCCAGCACGATACCTTTGATTATATCAATCCCGCCGGGTGATCCGACCCCTGTCGCGATCACCTTAACGCCGCGCTTTTTAGCGTAATTGAGCATGTGCTTTTCAGTTTGGATAATCGCGTCGAGTACAGCCTCACCGCCGAGTTCAACCGGTGAGTGAACGGTTCGCGATGTGAGAATTTTCCCATCCTTGTCGGCAATGCCTGATTTGATACTTGTCCCGCCAAGGTCAATCCCGATTGTGTATGTCTTTTTCGCCATTTGGTATTTCCAACGTTGGATTTGTAATTGTGCAAGTTTTCAAGGCAGGATTATATCACAGGGATTTACGATGTAACCCGGGAACATTTTCCTGGGGAATGATTGGGAATAAAATATCAGAGCCTCGAACGTTAGAGCCTGTCGGGAAAGGTATCGCAATCAATATCCCCCCCCCCCCCCCCCCAGCCCGCC
>CBDURE010000207.1:0-3894 GCA_965369605.1 uncultured bacterium | reverse complement strand
GAGATGTAATAAATTAAAGTCCCCCCCCCCCCCCGATTTTACTTAATGTTTCTTATGGTATTTCTTTTCTTATCCATGGTTCCTGTCAGGGTTGAAGCCCATCGGTGTAAACCATGGAACAATCGAACTCAAACATATATATGTTACTATTCAGACTGGACTGGATTCGAAATTGAATGTTTCGCTTATGTAAATGGTGATTGGACTATAGTTGAATGCGATTGTGACAAACGAAAACACGTATGCTCACATGTGAAATGTGATCCGACAGATATTTCCATGTATGTTTCAAGTGATTGCACATTTGGTGAAAACCCGCCCGGAAAGGGTCCAAGAAAGCTGCCGGTACCTTGTGGCGATGGTCTTGTAACATACGTTTGGGATGAAGTTCGCAACCTTCGCGGTGAACCAGGTTGTGAGGTTCAATATTGTTTTGAGAATTGCCTTCCGGGTGAAATGCCAACACAGGGATTTCATGAGGCTGGTTGCCCCACACCGGATCCCTAAATCAATTTGGTTTTTTTCTTAATTTAGTAAAACAAGGAGCCTAACAATGAGAAAAATTATATTACTTAGTCTATCAATTGTATTGCTTGTAGTGATAGGATGCTCAACAGGAGCGCCAAAAGCAATAAAGTCCGATTCTGATAAAGAAACAACAATGATCGATTCACCACAAGAATTGGTTCGCCATGCAGATTCTTATGACCTGTTATATAAACTGGAATTCCCGATCACAGATAACGATGTAAGGTTAAGAAGTATTCAAGCAATACCTATAATACAACTTAAAAGCCCTCTGATTTATTATTGGCGGGCTGAAGGGCAATTTCCTGAAAGCATGAAAGAATGGGTCAATAGCGGTTATCCACTTGTCTGGCCCAGGAATCTCTCAGATGGCACTCCTATCAAGGTAAGTAATGCTGAGAATCTTGAACCTGATGAGACGCTTTTAGGAACCATACTATATCGGAGAATTGACGATCAGAAAGTAGAAATAAATCGTGTTGGGTATGATGCGGAAGGCTCGGAAGCTGCTGGTGAGCAAAAATGGAAAATTCGCACATCGATTTTTCCTGAAGATTATCCTGAAGGACTTTCGGGCATTTATACCAATGGTGGAAAAATAAGCATCGATTCTTTCGAAGATTATAACAAGCGAAGGCTTTACGCCCTGTGTGCTGAGTTTGGCTTTTTTCTACAATGTCATACCAGCAAATATTTTGTTACATTTAACGATCTCCCCGATTCCTTTGACGATTTGATCTTTTCAAGAGAGTTTATTATCAAAGAGAACTTTGATGCCTTCGCGGATTTGTTGAAAAATTCAAACGCGGACTTCAGGTATGGGTTTGATTATGATAACCGAACAAATTACATCTATCTTGCGATTGATGGAGAAGTTTTATTTTCAGCTTGTAACACTTACGGCAGTTCGCAGACGGCTCAGTATTCTTATTTTTGTGAAGAGATTGAAGGTCTGGATATGTCAAATCCCATACTTACAAGCGCAAACATTTCACAATTTGAAATCCCAGATGGATATTTAATTTCTGTAAAGGATATTCCTGTCGGAGACTAATTTATTAGTTTTATGTTTTTTGCGACCTAACTACGTCTTCTTCCTAAATGGCGCGCGGGATTTATTTTTCGCTTGAATCTCCTCACCGTAGTCAACCTTGTCAAATCTGCATATTAGTTGCTTGCGAATATTCGCTTGTTCTTTAATCCGAGCCAGAGCGGTGTCGATGTAGGTTTGGTTGATTTCATAACCAACCCACTTGCGCTTGAGATTATGCGCGGCTTTTAAAGTTGTCCCGACTCCCGCGAAAGGGTCAAGAATGAGGTCTCCCTTGTAACTGAAAAGTTTTATCAAACGCTGTGGAATCTCCTCGGGGAAAGGGCATGGATGCTCGATTTGTTTCGGCGGCACAGGCGCGATATGCCAGATATTGTTCGCGATGTCGTACTTGAAAACAGCATCGATAGGATACGCGTTTTCCTTTTTCTCCTCGATTGATTTCTCCCCGTAGATTTTTCGCGTATCTCCATTGTCTGCCGGCTTCTTAAAAACAAGAATATATTCAGTCATCATGTTCGGATAGAAATAGCCGGGATATGGATTTCGGATTGTGCTTCCGGCGCGTTTGACTCCGCCCGTGCATTTATACCATGTGATGTCCTGATGAAATTCCCATCCCGCTTCCTGCATCAACACAGTGAAATCAAACGGCAATGGAGTGTGTTTCCCTTCAAAAAGCACAGTTCCGATAACAACGGCGCAGAACGTTCCCTCGCGATGAACGCGTAAAACCTCCGTGAAACATCGCTGAAGAAACGGGAGATATTCGTTTTTGTAATCGATATTTTCACGTTTGCGGTAATCGTCTTTTGAGTTCTCGACATGTGAATCGTAGTCGATTGCGTTCCAGTACGGCGGGGATGTAATTGTCAAACTGACCGATGAATCCAGCAGTTCATCCATTGTTTCGCATGAGTGATGGATTATTTTTGATTTGAATTTCACGATTATGAATCGTATCCTGCCTTCGCCAGCTTGTCAAATCCTTAATATTGCCTGAAAACTGTCGATTGAACTCGATGTCATTCCGGGCTTGACCCGGAATCTATCAAACAACCGAAAAGGAATGGATTCTGAATCAAGTTCAGAATGACACATTCAATTGTAGATTTGGCACATTTGTGGATTTGGTACATAAAGAGCTAAAAGAATATGAGAATCTCTTTTTAAGTGTGATGAAATATGTTATAAATTCTAGCTTCTGTGTTTGGTTACTATTTCATCCAATTCCAGAGATTTATCTGGTGGAATGATTAATTATAAGGATACGGTTTAAATAATCGACATACGGAGATGAGGCTACGTGGCTAAAGAACAACTCGTTTATCAGATTGATGAAAAGGCAGCTTTCAAGCAGGACAAGGCGATTCTTGGCGGTAAAGGCTATAACCTTATGGTTATGAAACGCATGGGACTTCCAGTGCCAATCGCGTTTGTAGTAACTACAGAGGCATGCCGCCGCTATCTTAAAGATGGCAGGAAATTCTTCAAAACTCTTGAGAAAGAGATAGTTGAAAATATCAAAAAGCTTGAAAAGAAAACAGGGCGTAAATTCGGCACCAATGATGACCCCCTGCTTGTTTCCGTGCGAAGCGGCGCGCCTATCTCAATGCCCGGCATGATGGACACCGTGCTTAATCTTGGATTAAATAATAAAAACACGGAAGCCTTGAAAAAGATCACAAAAGACGGGCGTTTTGCCTACGACTGCTACCGGCGCTTTATTAATATGTTCGGAGATGTCTCGCTGGAAGTGAAGGGTGAGGGCGAAAACACGTTCGATGGCATTGTCAATCAGGCAAGGAAGAAAGCGAAAGTAAAAATCGATGCGGAACTTACTGAAGCTGATTGGCAGAATGTATGCGATGAATTTGTAACTCTGATAAAACATGAATCCGGCGGATATGTGCCGCAGGACCCGGTCAAGCAATTGCTGCTTTCCATCGAGGCGGTTTTTAAATCATGGAATAATCAGCGCGCGAAAACATATCGTAAACTGAACGATATCGATGACTCAATGGGAACCGCTGTGATTGTCCAGCAGATGGTGTTTGGAAACCGTGATGATAACAGTGCGAGCGGTGTCGCGTTTACGCGTGACCCCGGAAACGGCGAGAAAAAGGTTTTCGGAGAGTTTCTTGTAAAGGCGCAGGGGGAGGACGTTGTCGCGGGAATCCGCACCCCTCTGGAACTGTCACATATGCAGGATGTCTATACAAAGAACAGCAAAGAGTTTAAGACAGACAAAAAGAAGTATCAAAAATACAATGAAGCGTTCAAAAAAAACCTCCAGAAGTTTCTTGCTATTTGCA
>CBDURE010000206.1:0-3894 GCA_965369605.1 uncultured bacterium | reverse complement strand
ATGGTGTTGAGGCGCCAGGACAAAGATTTCCCTGAAATACCAGAAGAATTACAACAAATCGTAAACAGAGTCTGGCAGAAGTACGGAAAGATGACAGCAACTTTATTGGGAAATGAGACCAAACGCCTTGTGCCGATGGATGATGAATGGGAAATTGGAGTACGAGTTGATCCTCGAGATATTGCTTATGAAGAATCAGATGAATTCAAGAGTAATCTTGATGCACTTGAAAATTATCCAAAAGATTATACGGAAGTTCAACCCATCAACAGTTAAATTGTGAATTCGCATGAAATTGAAAGGTATTCGGAAACACAAAAGTTTTGTAGAGAAATATATAAAAATCAGTGTTCAACGTCAAAAGCAGACTGACCAGACAATGGAATACCTGCAACGTTCATATTTGTCTGCCAATACTCCTGCAGATTTACCAAGAAGTATTAACAAACCATCTAATTATCCTCGGTTTCGTCGAGCTGAAATTGATCGTGATCTTCGTTTATATTGGTGGATTGATAATGACGATGTTCTGGTATTCCAGGATATATGCAATCATAAGGAAGCAAAAAAGAAATATAAAGATGTTCATAAAAAGTAGTTGTTGTAGCGCAATTTATATAATCGTGTTTTTAGTTATTAATTCAAAACCACGGTGAATTATTTGAAATCGTACTTCCTCTCTTTCGCCTTTAAGATTCAACTCCAAGTCATCTTCGCAATTCAGGTCAACGTAACCAATATAAACTCTGCCAACCGGCGCGAACTCATCCCCGCCTTCCGGGCCGGCATATCCTGTAACTCCAACGCCAATGTCAGCTCCCATCATTTCTCTTACTTTTGTCGCCATTTCAACAGCGACCTCTTTTGAGACAACCCCATATTTTTCAATTGTCTCCTTAGAAACGCCAAGGACATCTGTTTTAATTTCATTGGAATATGCGACAATGCCTCCTTTAAAAACCTCTGACGCTCCCGGTACGGATGTCAGGTAATACATAAATCCGCCAGCTGTGACTGACTCCGCGAAAGCGATTGTCACTTTTTTTAGTTTTAGGGGATGAATCAGTTTTTTGGCATGATGAAATAATATTTCGTCTGATGTTTTTTCACTCATTTATTTCTCCAATCAAATCGTAATCCTGAACGTCTGTGATAGTAACATTCACCATCTCCCCCGGCATGTTATTGTTGCCCCTGAAGATCACGGTGCCGTCAACCTCAGGAGCATCGCGATAACTTCTGCCAACAATCATGATTTTCCCCTCATCCTTAAGCGAACTTTCAACCAGCACTTTCAGTTTCCTTCCGATGAATTTTTCATTATTGAAAAACGAAATTTCGCGCTGGATATCCATCAGGCGTTCGTAGCGGAGACGGCCTATTTCCGGGTCAAGCTTGTCCTGATGCTCGTACGCTTTCGTTCCCTCCTCATCGGAATAGACAAACGCGGTTACACGGTCGAGTTTTGCATCCTCAAGGAAATCCAGGATTTCATCGAAATCGTAATCGGTCTCACCCGGATATCCTACAAGGAATGTTGTCCTGATTGCGACATCATCATCAAATATGTTTCTGATTTTCCCAATCAATTCCCTGAAGTCGGTTTTATATCCGCGCCCCATCTCTTTTAGAATTCGCGGATTGACATGCTGCAACGGAATATCAATATAATTCACGATTCTCTTTGCGGATGCTATCGCCTCGAGAAGGCGGTCATCGATTTCATCAGGATGCAAATAGAGCAATCGAATCCAATCAAGCCCATCGACTTGATCTATTTTTTCAAGAAGGTCCGCAAGATGTTGTTTCGAATTAAGGTCGCGTCCCCAGTTTGATGTATCCTGCGCGATAAGAATTAATTCCTTCACTTTGTTTTTTGCGTGTTCTGTTGCCTCAATGATAATCGAATCAATCTCACGGCTTTTGAACGGGCCTCTGATTGCGGGAATCGCGCAGAAACTGCATGAATGCGAGCATCCCTCCGCGATTTTTGTGTATGCCATATATCCGGGAGTTGAAATTACACGCGGAGTTGTATGATCATAAAGAAATGAGCCTGTTCCCTTCGGCGCCCACTTTTCTGAATTGCGATTCTCATCCTTAATGAAATCAATAATTTGATGAAAATTCTCCACGCCCAAAAAGCCGTCAACCTCGGGGAATTCCTTCATCAGCGATTTATAGTACCGCTGCGAAAGGCATCCGGTAACAAATATCTTCACGTCAGGATTGGTTTTTTTAAGTTCAATCGCATCGAGGATAATATCAATCGATTCCCTTTTCGCATCATCGATAAATCCGCACGTATTGATAACGACAACGTCCGCGCTTTGAGGGTCAAGGCTGATTTGAAATCCGTTTTTAACAAACTGCCCAAGCATTATTTCGCTGTCAACCGTATTTTTCACACAGCCAAGCGTAACAATCGCGACATGCGGTTGGCGCATTTGTGTTTTTTCGATATCGTTCATGGGGTCTATATTACTGGTGTATGTGAAGCGCGTAAATGCAATTTTCAAATATATTTCATTTTTTCAGACGTCGTTTTATGAAAATGGTTTATAGCGTTGCCTGACTTCGTATGGAATATACTCCCAGACATTAACAATAATTCCCTTGCCATATCCTTCCATTTTCCAATCCATTATGCGGGTTTTGGGCATCTTGTTTTTTGTGATGCTGATTTTATCCCTGTATGCCATATCATAACCCTGATAGCGATAAGTGTAATATCTGGGAGGATATTTCTTCATCTGGGTTTGGCTTATCTTTTTATCCGCTTTCGACATGGGTTTGTATATTTCCTTTGAGAATCCCTTGCTTTCATGAGTCATTTCCAGAACATGCAGCTTTGATTGTAAATCAGTGACAAAAAGCCTGTTGCCTTTTCTTTGAACGTTGTACGGGTACCAATCCAGATTGGCTATATCAACGAGTTTAATATCTCTGGGGTCATAAGAATCAAGAAGGCATAATCTGCCTTTACTCTTCATACTATCGGTCTCTTCATCGTACACTCTTTCATATCCTATTACATAAATCCAGTTCCCGTTTGATTCGATAAATAAAGGCTTAAACTCAAGTTCCAACTGGGACATTTTATTGCACCTTGTTACTTTCGTGTCTCCATGGCCTTGTAAGAAGTTTAGGTGCTCGGATTGAAGCACCAGAACTCCATATTTCCTCGTGGGTGTTTCTAATGTGTCCTCGCCGATTTTCTTTTCTGTAATATCAAAAGCGTATTCATTCTCACCGACAAGATAAAAATATCTGCTGTCTGGGAAAAAGGTTCTATCCTCACAATCTGACCAGCAGTAATCATAAATTCTATTCAGGATGTTAGTAATCGGTGCATAAAAATCCTTGAATCTGCCCATGTAGAATGGCCTGTTTTCATCAGGATCGCTTTTTTCACCCTTGTCATTGCGGCCCTCCAGATCAAACGACCAGATATCATTATTAAGAACGAAGTACAGGTAATCACCATTGAACTTTGCTTTGCCTGCTTTTCCGATTATTAACTTATGATGATCCTTGAGCGAACAATAAACCACTTTGCCATTTTCATCCCGCACCGCTTTCCCATCATCGCCGATTTCCGGGCTGATGTCTTTAACATCAACAAAACTGCTGGAGAGTTTTTCAGGCTTTGCAGGATTGCTGATATTCATGCGAAATATTTTTGTGTTCACATCTTTCCTTGTGTAACTTTCAGCGACCAGAACCAGGTTGTCACCCTCAACAAGCAAAATGCCTGTATTTATCCTGAAAGCCGACTCATAATCTAAAAGTGAAATGTTTTGAGGATTAGACACATCAAAAATCCTCAGATGAGCGGTTGTGTCCTTATGCTCTCGCCTTTTTATTGTTTGCAGAACATACAGATAATTATTT
>CBDURE010000205.1:0-3961 GCA_965369605.1 uncultured bacterium | reverse complement strand
GAGGGTGGCAGAACAGTCGGCGCGGGCGTCGTTACTAAAATCCACGAGTAATGGAATTTTGAGGATTTACTTACGGGAGAGGGCTGTCCCCTCCCGTAATTTCGACTCATATGGTTTTATTAGTAAACACGGTAAACAAGCGTGGTGGAATAAATGGCCAGAAAACGTAGAAGGGTCAAGGCAAAAAAAGACGAACAGAAACCAACAACCGGCGGATATGCGTTTGTTGAAAAAGACGTCGAGCAAACATCGGAGAAGCCGGCGGTAAAGCCAAAGGCTGAGGATAAAAAAACCGAAGCGAAAGCAGCGCCGCCTAAAGCCACCGCGAAAAAAGCTTCTTCATCTGGCCAGAGAATGGGATCTTTTCTCAGGGATGTCAGAGCTGAAGTGAAAAAAGTAAACTGGCCCGACCAGGAACGTACCACACAGTCAACCGGAGTTGTTATTTTTACTCTGCTTGTACTGGCTGGTTTTATGACTCTGTTCACAATGCTGTTCACGCAAATTGCCGGATATCTTTTTAGCTAACCGAGCAGTGATTCGTGCGGCATGATAACTGTATCAATGCGTAAAATGGTGAAAGAACAAGAATTATGGCATGGTATATAGCACATACAAAATCTGGCGTTGAGAAAAAAGTCGCAAAGGCAATCGAGCGGCAAGTGGAAATTCATGGCATGAAACATCTGATTTTCAATGTGCTCGTGCCTGAGGAAGAACGCCTTGAAGTAGTGAAAAATCAGCGAAGACCGGTTAAACACAAGGTTTATCCCGGTTATGTCTTTATTGAGATGGAACTAACGGATGAAACATGGGCAATTGTGAGAAACACGGAAGGTGTTACTCATTTCGTTGGCTCCAGTGATAGAAATCAACCGGTACCGGTTAAAGAGGCTGAGATCCAGACCATCCTTAAAAGAATGGGCATGGATACAGGGCTTCCACTTGTTGACCTTGACGCTGGCAATAACGTGCGAGTCCTGATTGGGCCTTTCGCCGACTTTACCGGTGTCATACAGGAGATTGACCTTGAAAAACAGAAAGCGAAAGTCATGCTCTCGGTTTTCGGTCGAGATACGCCTGTTGAATTTGAATTTAATCAGATAGAAAAGAGCAGTGAAGAATAATTCGGATATCAATCTTCAATGCAGTGGTGATTTGAAATAATGGCAAGTAAGAAAGTAACATCAAAAATCAAACTTCAAATTGAAGCAGGCAAAGCGACTCCGGGTCCCCCGGTCGGACCTGTTCTCGGACAGCATGGAATCAACATTCCGCAGTTCTGCCAGATGTACAACGATGCTACACGCGAGCAGACGGGAAATATCGTGCCGGTGGAAATACTTGTCTTCGAAGACAAAACATTTGAGATGATTCTCAAAACGCCACCGGTCAGCGACCTTCTAAAGAAAGCGGCGAAGATTGAGAAAGGGTCTGGTAATCCGCTTGAGAAGATAGGAAAAGTTTCGATGTCGCAGGTGACGGAAATTGCCAAAATCAAAATGAAGGATTTAAACGCCAACGATCTTGAAGCTGCGTGCAAAATTATCGCCGGTACTGCGAGATCTATGGGAATCATTGTTGAATAGTATATGTTCTGATATTTGATATGGATTTGGAGATAAAAGGTTAAAAATGGTTAAGCACGGAAAGAAATATAATGAAGCGGCCGCAAAGGTCAACAGCGACACTCTTTATAGCTGGGAAGAAGCTATTGAACTGATGGGGCAAACAAGCCCTAGCAAGTTCGACGCGACAATCGACCTTGCAGTCTGCACAGGATTGGATACTCGCCATGCGGACCAGCAGATACGCGGCTCAACACCGCTGCCAAAGGGACTTGGCAAATCAGTAACAATCGCCTGTTTTGTGATGGGTGAACAGGAAGTCGAGGCAAGGGAAGCTGGCGCTGATATCATCGGCGGCGATGATCTTGCTGAGAAAATCCAGAAGGGATTCAGCGATTTTGATGTTGTCCTTTCAACTCCTGAAATGATGAAAGTCGTGGGCAAGCTTGGCCGTGTGCTTGGTCCCAAGGGACTTATGCCAAACCCTAAAACCGGAACCGTCACAAAGAACATAGGTGCCGCGATTGAGGAATACAAATCCGGAAAGGTCAATTATCGCGCGGACGGCGGTGGAGTCATTCACGCGATTATCGGGAAAGCGTCTTTTCCCGCTGACGATCTCAAGGAGAATTTCCTGACTTTTTATCAGGCGATTATCAAAGCGAAACCAACAGGATGCAAGGGTATTTATGTGAAGAAGGTTTTCATGTCAACAACCCAGGGGCCGTCAGTCAGGATTGACATGAAATCAATCCCAATTGCGTAATAAAATCATTCCCTGGGAGCGCCGGCCTCTGGCCGGCAACTGTTAAAAGTACTAGTGTTTTGAATTCAGATTTGGAGAATTAAATAAATGCCAACTAAAGCAAAAGAACAAAAGGTTGAAAACTTCGTAGAACTTCTTCAAAACGCGAAGATAGCGTTTGTCGCGGAGTATCATGGGCTAACTGTCGAACAGGTTTCTCAGCTAAGGCGAAATCTGCGCGAAAATAGCTCCGAGATGAAGATAATCAAAAACACGCTGGCGAAACATGCCTTGAACCAGGTCGGTTACAATGATTTCGCTGATCAGCTTGTCGGACCGCTCGCGTTTTTTCTTGGTTATGAAACAGCGGTTGAAGCTCCGAAAGTCGCTTTTGATTTCGCGAAGGAAAACAAAAGCCTTAAAATCAAGAACGGATATTATGCCGGAAAACCGGCTGATTTCGCTCTGCTGAAAGAACTGGCTGACCTGCCACCGCTTGATCAACTCAGAATCAGGTTTACGCAGATGTTGTCGTCACCGACGAACCAGTTCTTTGCAACAGTACAGGCGCCGTTAAAGCAGTTTGTTTTTACTCTTGACGCATTAACAAAGAAACTCGAAGAATCCGAATCAGGGAATTAAGAAATATCGAGGACATAAATTCAGGGGCATGGCCTCCCCTGCGGATGTTGGGCTGCAAAAGGTCGTCTCATTGTATTAATAATATAAGCATTGCTTCGATATACTTGTTTTATCGCAGTGAATATGGCGAAAGCCGAATATGATTTTTCTAACGCAACGAGGTGTTTTAGTCGTGACAATCGAAGAACTGATTACTGAAATTGACAAGCTCACAGTTGTTGAACTGAACGAGCTTACAAAAGCCATCCAGGAGAAATGGGACATTGACCCGTCCGCATTGGCTCCCGCGATGGTCGTCGCCGGCGGAGTAGCTGCCGGTGGAGACGCTGCCGCAGCTGAGCAGACTGAGTTTGACCTCATTCTGACCTCCAGTGGCGAAGCGAAAATCCAGGTGATTAAGGCTGTCCGCGAGATAACCAGCCTTGGATTGAAAGAAGCCAAAGCTCTTGTGGATGAGATTCCCAACGCAGTCAAGGAGAAAATCTCCAAAGATGAAGCTGAGGATATGAAGAAGAAAATCGAGGCCGCTGGCGGAACTGCCGAGATTAAGTAGTATGTCCGCAATCTATTACGATTGATTACAGGGTTCTATTTTTGAACCCGTTACATAATTGAATATTGTGCTTTGCTTACTCCGTCAAAGCGATGACTTCATTTAAACGTGGACGTTCGCCAGAGCGGAGATGATGGATGTTATCATCCAGGAATCGCTTTTAAAGAGCGTGATTGATTACGAGGATGCTTCGCACCAACAATCGAATAGATAGTCTGCTAACTGCATTTTATGCGGTATGGCATTTCTTTGTCGTTTTTTATCACGTCAAGTGTTTTAGAGCCATTTCAACGTGGGATGGATTAGATGTTATTTCTGTCTCGCGTTTTAATATGCCCTTTTTGAGAATTTCCATTTCCGGTAATGGAAATTCTCAATCCTTTATGACAAGGAGAAGGTGAGATGGCGAAAAAGAACGCAGCGGTCTTGAAAAAGATCATTATGGAACAAACT
>CBDURE010000204.1:0-3981 GCA_965369605.1 uncultured bacterium | reverse complement strand
ATCACCCGCGGGCCAGGATTCAGTTGGAGGAGTAACATCGACTTTCCACGCGGCTTTGCGGTTGAATTCAGGATTGTAATACACCGGAATCAAACGGTCTGATTTCATCGCGCTCCAGCCGTAACCCATCGTGATATACAAATCGAAATTGAGATTACCGGCTGTCAGGTCAAGTATCGCGTTGAATTCAATATCCTCAACGCCCATTTCGAATTTGTTGAACGAGCTTATTCCCTCATCGCTGTCATCCACAATGAGATAATATGGCAGCGCTGTGCCATCCTCAATTACCTCATCCAGTTCAGTTGTATAACCATCAGGCGCAACACAGATGCCGGGATAAGCATCGGCGTGTGTCAGTGTGTAGATGCTCGGAGTCGTTTCCTGCGGATAAACAACCAGCGCCAAGTCGAAAACATCCAAATCGAGCCTGTTTATCGCTGATGGCGGTTTAAGCGGATCGCCTTGTTTAAACGGATGGCTTATCAAAAAATTCACAATCACGTTCCCGTTTACATCAAGTTCAACTGATTTGATCTTTAAACAGTTTGAACATGGTGAAATGGTGAAAAAACCTATTCCACTGACAACGTAGCTTTCGCCAATCGCGGATGTTCGTTTCGCGACCAGTTCAGCTGTGTTGTTTTGTGGATTGATGCTCATTTCATATGCGCCGAGCATTCCAAGAGCGTTGAAACTGCCATCCTCAAATATTGACACGCCAATTATCGGCAAGTTGTCAATGCTTCCAGCAGTTTGATCTCCCAGCGGAGTCAGCGGATTATTGCCGCCACCTGAGCATCCGGCAATAGCAAATGCAAGCAAAATCAAAAGAAAAATATCTTTACGCATTGGATGACCTCCATCCTTGATTATAATAGATACGGTAGTTAAACGTGATTCCAGAAAAAGCAACTATCACTTTTAGTCAAAAATAATTACAATGCCCACCCTCTTTTGATACACGATATTAGCATATTAGTATAATATTGGCAAATTTCACTTTTGACGTAAAAGTGAATAGCAGAGAGGTTAACCTCGCTGCTATGTCATTAGAACCTCTCTTGGAAATAATACATCGAGCAACACTTGAAATTCCCAATCATTCTTGATGATCTGGCTTTACAGGAAATTACGATTTTCTGTTTTATTACATCAGGTTGATACTGATATACATTTATCAGTTATCAGTTATTTCACTTATTCAACATCTAGGAGTAGTTTTATGAGACGTATAAACATGTTTCTCATCTTCATTGCATTATTATTGGTTGGCTGTTCATCAGGAGACTCGCCAACATCACCGAAGGAAAATGGAAATTCAAATACTATCGACAATCTTCCCATTATTGGTGCTTCATTGTTCGAGGATGGCAGTTTCAACGCGCTTGGAATGCTCGGCGCTTACGAACTTAGCATTAATCCTGAGAACAACGAACCGGAACTGGTCGCGAAACGAACAAGCGCGATTGGCGAAAGCTACATTGTCAGTGGAAAAAGTTTTTTCACAGTTTCGCCTTGTTCGAGATGCCTTAAGATTTCATCAATCGGATTGAACAGCGATGGCAATATCGTTCTCACGTTTTCCATAAGCCATCCGTTTGAGAAAGGCGATGAGTTAAAACCACCGACTGCGATAAACCGCCTTGACCTGGATGTTTTCGACCTCGCGCTCGTTGTCGCGCCACTGGAGGCAACCGCTGCAGCCTATAGTTTAAGTAATGCCAACGCCTATACCGATTTCTCTGTTGATGCCGACGGCTTCACTACCGAACTCGCTGAAATGCTTGAGGACAGCGCGGCTATGCCATACTTCCTGGTAATCGATGACAGCGTCAGCGGAGCAGGCACTTTTAACAAATTCGTAATGGGAACAAAAGAATTTGAATTCGACACTGTTTTCGATTTATCCTCCGGCATGCTTCGATTTGACTTGTATCTAACAATGGGCTACGGCTTTTCAGCAGTGAAAGCTGACAGGCTCAATCCGACGTATTACAATCCTGAGTTCAACAGGAAATCCGCATGGAAAGTGGCTGTTACTCCTCCTGAAGGCGAAAATCCTCCAGTAACGGGTAACACATGGAGCAATACGGATAACACCACAGCTTACAATGTAACTGTTGAAGTCTATGACTGGCAAATCGGCGCGAATGTCGATGTTGCACTTACAAATCCAACTGATATTTATGCGGCATCAGAAGTTTCGAGTGTATCAGTTGAGATTCCCGGAATGAATTCGACACTGCAATCCGTTACAACCGCGGACAGCGGTTTGGGCACGCCCGATGACCCGCTTCTTTACACGCTTTCAATAGCCAACGAAAATCTTCTGGTTGAGGGCGAATACACCGGATTGGTGAAAGTTACAGATGAACGCGCTATTGGCACCATCGGCGACAGGGATTTCCTCATCGACAGCCTCGATGGTGTTAATCTTGTCCATTACGACCTGCCTGAATTCTCTACTTACCAGACATTCACAGCGACTGTTGTTGTTGGAAGCACAATCGAACTAACCGCTCCAAACGGCGGCGAAGAATGGTCGATTGGTACAGATAACAATATCACATGGTCAACAACACTCTATACCGGAATGATTAAACTGGAATACTCCAAGGATGGTTTTGTTGCTGATATAATCGAGATAATCGCATCCACTGATGATGACGGCGTTTACGAATGGTTAATCCCCGATGACCAGTCAACAACAGTTCGTGTACGAGCCTCGCTTGTCGATGCTCCCACTGTTTATGACGATTCCGACGCTGATTTCTCCATTACTGAAGGCGGCTGGATAAATCCCGTCCTGCTGGATGACAATTCGCACATGCCTCGCTCCGTGCAGAATGAGGATGGCGATATAGTAACTATCTGGCATAAAGACACTCAGGGAATACAGTATTCTTACAACGACACTTCAGGCTGGATCAGCCCGGAACAGGCGCGTGTTACTGACCCAAGTTTCGTTCATCTTGTTAACGGAAAAAGCGGCAAGCTTGTTTATGTCGGCTACAAGGGTGCAGGCTGCGGGTCTGGAGTCGGATTCGCGCTTCGCTGGACTGGAGCTGCAGGAGCATGGGATTGTAAACAACTCAACGGTGGCACCACACTCCAACCCAACCTGTTTTATCCCGATGATGATGGTTCCCTTAACCACATGTACATTTATTCAGATCAATTACACATGATTGATTATGATACATGGGATTCAGGATGGTCATTCAGAATGTCTGGCAATCTTGACAGATATGATATTAGAATGTCCAGTTGCCATTTCATGGAACGTAATGCCTCAAATCATTTTATCGCATATCATAGAAACTACAGCAGTCTGGATTCCGCACGATTGCTGCGCGGACTAAAAACAACTCTCTGGGGCTGGCCAGCTTACACTATTTACCAGGGTCAAACAGGCGAGGAAGTTGATTCAGTTGGGCTTAGCCTTGATTCCTCCGGCACTCTTCACTCGGTTTACAGAGTTTTTGACGGCACAAACTACACAGTTAATTATTCATATTCCACAAACAATGGCACCAGCTGGTCAACACCGGAAACTCTTGTGGATACAACATCCGAGATTCTTGAGAATTACATCGGAGTTGACACCGATTCAGCCAACAATATCTATATCACCTACACTGAAGGCAATGCAATCTACATGATTTGCTCCAACGCAACCGGATGGGATGCTCCTGTTACGTTTATTGATATTCCGGGAATACCCTCCGGCTATCACTATACACAACCATTCCCACTGGTTACCGCGGATGATATCCTGCATGTCTTTTATGTGTATAAAGAGGATACATCGGATTACGGAAACCTGTTCGAGGTTACGTACGAATAATTCAAGTGGGAACAGACCATTACATAAAAAGCAAATTACCCGGGACACGCTCCCGGGTTTTTATCTGCACCCCTTGGGGCTTGTTGAAAAAGGTTGTTTTTATACTCCATCCCCCCCTTAATCCCCCCGCG
>CBDURE010000203.1:0-4018 GCA_965369605.1 uncultured bacterium | reverse complement strand
AATTTTACACGAAACCCAAAACTCGCGCTGGTACGGTTTTCGGGGGGCACGTCAGTGGCACCCGGAGTTGTGTTTGCGAGGGGGTGAGTTCGCGGTGAGGTACATCGTGTGATAAAATAGATAGTGATTCAACTTTTCTCATACGGAATGTATCTTATATAACAGATGCCTCGGAAAATTCTATACATAGCGATTACGTTGATTGCGTTTAACATGTTCTGTGGATTCAATTTGCAGCGGATTCCACGGTGGTTTCAAGCGCAATGGGATTACTACAACGGCAAGTATGTATTATCCTCTGAACATTATGAAAAAGCCTGTAATGGTGATACGGACTCGGTTATGCAGTATAACCAGGGGGATGCGCAGTATCGTGATGGCGATTTCGAGGCGGCGGAGGAGTTATATGCAAAAGCGGTTGAATCGAATTCTGAATTTGTGGATGCGCACTACAATCAGGGAAACGCGAGATTCAGACAGGGGAATCTTGAAGGGGCGGTTGAATCGTATGAAAACGCGCTTGAAATTAATCCTGAGCATGAGGACGCGCGATACAATCTTGAATACGTGAAAAAACTTCTCGAACAGCAGAACAACGCAGGTGATAACGCTGACTCTCAGGAGGATAAACACAGCCAGAATCCCCAGTCATCCGAGAAGGAGGGGCAAAGCGACAAGGATGAACAGCCTGAGGACAGTGAAGGCGGCGATTCTGATGAAGGCAGCGAGAGCAAGGATTCTGGTGAATCAGCGAGCGGTGCGGAAGAGCAAATCGATGAGCAGATTGGTGAAAGCGGCAGCGGAAACAGCGGTGAAACTGAAGAGGAGCAGCCATCCGAGGCGAAACAAAGCAACTCATCCGGACTGTCCGATGAAATGGTCGAGCAGATACTTTCGGCTATTGCCGAGGAGGAACGGGCGCTCGCGGGACGGCTGGAACGACGTCAGCGCAATGAAGAAGATGATATAAACGATCCGTTTGGAATATTCAACGACCTTTGGTCGATTCCTGATAATCTTGATCCGTTCGCGAAGAAGAAACGCAAGAGTCGCGATAAGGAAGAGGTTGACTGGTAGCGGTTTTGTGATGTGATAACAAAGGTTTTAAACATCCTGCGAATTTTTATCTCACTATGAGGAAATTCAAATATCCAATTATTGCATTAGCCTTGGTGTTTATCATTCAGGGGTTGTCGTATGCGGGAGAGGCAGGCAAGACCGGATTCGCGGTGGCATCCGACGCATCGGTGTTTCTGCTTGTGCCATCGAGTGAAAAGAAAATCCATCACTTTAAATCGAGCGGAGTTTTGATTGGGAGATTCGGTGAGGAGGGGCCGGGCGAGGGCCAGCTCCTTATGCCGGTTGACATGGTTATTTACAAGAACAAGCTCTATGTCCTTGAGCTTTTCGGTCCGCAGATAAAAGTGTTTTCACTTTCAGGAAAACCACTTGATGAGTTCGGCAAGAGTTTTCCCAAGGACCAGAAGCTTGTGAAACCGCTTATGTTGCGCATACGCTACAGCAAGACAGCTGAAAAGGATATCCTGTATGTTCTGGACAAGGGAAAAAACCTGATAATGAAATACACCCTGGATGGCGAATTTATCGAGGGGCTTGACCTTCCGCCGGATGATGAGAGATATTTCCATTGGATGACATCTTTTAATGTGGACAGCGAGGATAACCTGTGGTTTACGACTGATTCAATCGACGATACGGCGCTTAGGCATATTCTTGTTTATGATGAAGCGGGATTCCCGAAAAACGATTTCAGCATGACCAAGGTTGGCGACGGGTTTGGCTTTTTGTCAGATATAATCCCGCTTGAGGAGGGAGAGTATATTGTAGCGGACAGTTCGCTTGATATGTCGTCGTTGTATACAGGCTCTATTATGCTTTTTACCGCCACTGAGCCATCCGGGCAATATTCGATTTACGATACGAGTAATTTTAAACTTTATTCCCCTGAACGGATTTCGATTGTCGGCACTTCGATGTATGTCCTTACCAGCAATGATCTTCTTTTGAAGTTGGATAAGAATTATCATGTTTTGAAGAAGTGGAATCTGAATTGATGGATTCGCAGGGGGGGCTGCTGGGAAGCTCTCTCATAACCCCGATTTAAACAAGATACATTGTCATTCTGAGCGCAGCGAAGAATCTATACGTTCTTGTGTTGATGATTAAATCTGACAAATTTAATCCACGCTGTCCAGAAGAGATTCTTCGCTTCGCTCAGAATGACAGAATTCGCTCAGAATGACAGAACAAGGCAAGTTCTGAGACAGCTTCCTGGGAGCGCCGCAGGCTACTGCGGCGCGTGCTGCGCATATTAAAACGGAATCACCTCAGCAGCCTGAGGCGTTCCCGGCATTACATTTGTAAAAATACAGTTTTTCAGAGACGATTAAGTAATAGCTATTGATACTCAATTTTTTCGCATGATATAATCCCTCCGGTTTTAAGTAATCAATTTGTTACGTAGTTTGAGGAAAAAGAAATGCTGGAATCTGAAGTAATATTTGTTATTAAGGAAAATTTGTACTATCGCCACCTGTATCAGGACCTCGCGGAGTCATTCTCCCTGCCGTTGATACAGGAACATCTGAAACCCGTTCGCGTACTGGATCGCTATTTCGACACTCCGGATTTCCATTTTCTTAAAACGGGATCATCATTCAGGGTGCGGGAGAGGCGATTTCTCACTGGACGGAACTCACAGGGGAGGCTGTCGATAAAGACTATTCATCCTGACAACGAAAAAACAAAACTGGCTCTTCTGCGTGAGGAGCGCAGGATGATTCTGGACGGCTGGCATCTGGAAAAAATAAACGAGTTCCATGAAATGTTCGGTGAAATGCTGATCGGGAAACCGTTGAGCGCGATAATAGCTGTCGAGGAATTAAGCGAGGAAATTCAACTCGGCCAGGGCGCGGAACATTTCCACATTAGTTTTGACAAGGTTAATTACATCGATGAGGAAACCTATAATCACGAGACTGAATATATACTTGAGGTTGAGAGCCACGGCGTTCCAATCGCGATGCTTGAGGAAATCGGCGGATACCTTTTAGAGAAATGGCCGCTTGAGCATACGAAGGAAAATAAGTATAGCAGGGGCATGAAACAGCTAAATCTGCAGTAAATCGACTTGCTTAAAGATAATACGCCTGCCAGAAGTGTTCATTTATTTAACACTTTTTCGAGTAAGTGTGTTAGCATTTGACCATGCGTTAAAATATTTTACAAAAATAGTTGAATATTCATATCGCATGGATTAATGTTTTAGCATATTATCACACACACACGATTACCCGTTAAGGAATTTCGAATTTAGACGTAGAGAAGTGACATGGATTTTGTTAAATCCATTTGCCGGAAACCGTTTTGTTCACTTTCTTAACACTTTGGGAGTCCGGTTATTGAACACCGCGTTTGTTCCTTCTTAACCAACATTGACTGATATTACTCCTTTTTTGGTCTTGATACTAACTAATATTGCTCAAACATTGTGAAAAGCGGCGCAAATGCGTTGGCTTTTGCTTTTTTTTGCTGAAAAAGCCTTAAAAAACACAAATTTCTCTTACATTTCAGCATCTTCATGACTTTCCAAAAAATAATTTTTACTATATACACGGTTTGCACTGTACATCATTGTAAAGCGAAAATACCGCAGATTTAGATGAAGTTTTTGGCAGGATTATTGCTATATAAAAAATTGGCAGGTATTTTTTATAGACAGTTATGTACAAGGAAGTCTGGGTATCCTCCTCCCCAGACTTTCTTGCATTTTTTTGCTTTTTTGTGTTGGGACGAGAAGCGAAATTTTGCATTTCACCCACAAACAATTGAAATCGCAAGCGATTTCAATTGTTTGTGGGCGGCACCCGGATGCAGGCAGGATGGGGCTGTTGAAAAACCTTATATTACAAAACGTTGCATCTTTCGTAGGGGCGTACCCGATGTGTAATGTGTCATAACATACGCTACACTGTGTGTCAAGACATGCGCTACACTT
>CBDURE010000202.1:0-4042 GCA_965369605.1 uncultured bacterium | reverse complement strand
TTTTACTGGGATTTTGAATTGTGGGACAGCCTCTTAAGTACGGGGTATGTGACTTCGGAGACGGGCAGAGCGTGTGTTTGGGGGTCGGGCGGAATCGGGTGATTGAAAAGGTTTTATGGGGTGGATTGATACCAAGTGATATTGTTAAGTTATCTAAACGATATTTATAGGTTATTGAGGTAAATAGATGCCTGAAAAAATTCGAGACTATGCCACGGGAAAGTTAGTCACCTTAACAAGTGAAGAAGTTGTACGCCAGCAGTTTGAACACATCCTCATTGATGAATTGGGTTATCCCAAGTCACATATCGAAATCGAATTTCCCATTCAACGTGGAGCAAAGCGACGAGCGGAAAGAGCGGATATCGGGGTTTTCAGAAGCGATGTTCACGACCAGAAGAGCCTTTACATGGTCGTTGAAACAGAGTCTCCAGGTCATGCCTTCGATGATCAAGTATTCAGTTACATCACTGCAACGACCGCCGAGTTTGCCGTCTGGTTTGATGGGCTTGATCGGAAACGTAGCAAAGGCGCACAGTATCGTTGGCGCGACATGGCAACCGATCCCACGAAGTTCGTAGAGATTCCCGCACTTCCAAGATTCGAGGAGACACTTGATGAGATAGGGAAATACAAGAAATCTCAGCTTCATCCCGCACGAAGTCTCAAAGGGCTCTTCCAGAAGATGCATAATCGCCTTTATGGAGAGGGACCCGTGAAGCGTGAAGATACCATAGCGCAAGAAATCATCAAACTATTGTTTTGCAAGCTTTACGATGAGCTACATACCCCTGGCGAAACATGCGAATTTCGCTCAACGATTGTGGAACTGAAAACTGACACGGGACGACAACAAGTGGCAAAGCGAATCAAAAAACTCTACAAATCACTGAAGAATGACCCGCATTATGCAGATATGTTCGCTGGTGAAGAACTCCAATACGATGACTATTGGATAAGTTATATCATGTCGGAACTTCAGGGGATTGGACTTACTCATGAAGATACCAATACAGATGCAATGGGGGACGCTTATGAGATTTTTGTCGGTCCACAGCTGAAAGGAGAGAGTGGTCAATTTTTCACACCGCGTACGGTTGTCCGCCTTGCCGTTGACATGCTTAAACCGAGTCTTGTCAATCGTGAGCAAGTTATCGATCCCGCATGTGGTTCAGGTGGCTTCTTAATCTATACTTTACGTGCTGCTAAGAGTGAGGCGCGGGCGCATTATAACGGGCATTCCTCTGAATGGATAAACGACCGCGTGAAGGAATATGCTAATAATTTCATTGCTGGTATAGACACCGAGCCAATGTTATATAAGGTTGCCAAATCCTATATGGCTATCGTGGGAAATGGTCGGACTGGAATATTTCGGGAGGATACGCTACTCCCCCCTGATTCGTGGAAGGCTAATACAAAGGCAAGAATACAATTGAACAATTTTGATGTGCTCCTCACTAATCCCCCTTTTGGTACAAAAATCAAGGTTGAGGTTGAGGATACACTGCAACAGTACGATGTCGCACATGATCTCAGTGATGGTAAACGGACAAGCAAATTAATTCGAGGTGGACAAGATCCTGCTATTTTATTTCTAGAGCGATCATGGCAACTTCTTCGTGAGCCAAGAAATGATGATCACGGTGGGCGGATGGCGATTGTTTTACCTCGTCAAATCCTAAGTGGTCATGATGCATCAATGATGGAAATTCGCAAATGGATTCTTAGAAACATGAAAATCTTGGCGGTTGTTGATTTGCCGCCAGAAACATTTCAACCTTATACCGGTACAATCACTAGCTTGCTTTTTGCTGAACGAGTGTCTACACCTATCACTGAAGATTACGATATTTTCATGAGCGTTGCCGACTATATAGGCCATGACCGACGGGGAAATCCCATGATAGCACGTAATCCCGACGGATCACCACAGTATGACTCTATTAATGATCCCATTGTTTTGGATGACGCGCCTAAAATCGCAGCCGCCTATGAGGGATATCTAAGGCATGAACAATTCAGTACTAAGTCACCTAGCATCTTCTCCATAAAATTGTCAGATATTATGAGACAGCCTCGTCATCGATTGGATGCATGGTACTATGATCCAACCAAGAACGATGTCGTCAAGCAAATTTGGGATTTAGACGGGGCGATGGATGGAGAAATTAAAGTGAAGACTATAGGTCAACTTGTCCGAAATCCCGATGATGTGTTTTACCCTGGACGTCATAAACGGAATTACTGTAAGCCCGGTCCAGATGCAGTGCCTTTCCTTTCAGGAACTAATATCTTGCAAGTACGTCCATTCGATGTAAAGTGGCAGCCACGTGCCTACAAGCCCGTACAACGTCATCTTGTTCAACAAGGATGGATATTAGTAACGCGATCGGGTTCTACGGGACGCGTGCTTTACATCGGTGACGACATTGCAGGGTTTCCTGTCCGCGAAGGTGTTGCGGTCTCAGAACATGTTATTCGTATTATTCCTGACCCAGAGGAGGTTGATCCTGGTTACCTGTTTTCTTTTCTTGCCAGTGAATTGGTCGGTAAAGTGTTGTTATCTCAGGGAATCTATGCTTCTGTAGTCACACACATAACTCCTGATCACATTCGGGCAATTCCAGTACCTCTCCCACCACTCGAAGTTCAAAAAGACATAGGTGACAAAGTGCGAGAGGCGGAGAAGATGCGGAGTAAAGCAAATATGAGCATAAGAACGTTACAAGATGTTATCCAAGATGCAATTAAAGAAAAGAAGTTCATTTGAAGAATTATGCATTCGGAACGAACCCGCGCTTCGCCCACCCCACCTCGGTCCACGCTCGTCCTCATCACATGCAGCACGACCTCCAGCGAGGTACGATGCCCCGCAATTCAGAGGCTGTCCCACAATTCAAAATCCCAGTAAAAAGGAGACCAGATAGGGCGTTATAGCCAAAAATAAGCATCATTTTTCGCAAAATATCTGATTATGGGACAGCCTCTTCATTGCGGGGTACGTAACTTAATAAGATAAAAACTATATTAAGAAGGTCGGAAAAATAAATGCAAAAGAAAACCATAGCAGGCTTAATAGCCATAGTAGCAATCGCAGCGGTTGTGATGTTTTCAGGGTGTGTTGAGGAGAAGGCACCAGCAAAGGAATTTTCTATCTTGGAGATCACAGACATAGCGTACGAGGGTGGTAACGTCAAGGTGACGGGGATAACAGATTTACCTGAGGGTTCGCAACTTAGTGTGGATTTCAATGTTGCAGGACGCTCAGCCACAGCCACCTATATTGGAGTGAACACAAAGGTGAAAGTCGAGAATAGTAAATTTACGGCTATACTTACGCCGTCCAACCGCCCTGAGTTTGCTAAGGGTCCATATGTTGTCGATGTCCTGTTTACCCCTCGTGCTCAGTCCGATGCTGTTCTCAAGTTGGTAGGAAAAGACGGTGAGTATTTGAAAGGAGACAAAGTTCGAGAATCATACGGTTTCAAAGTTATGGAGACATCACAGCAGATTGACCTTCCATTAAATATTGAAATAGTTTCATATCCAATGGTGAGTGCTAACTCTTATTCAGCGGATTCTCCAGAAAGAGCGTTTGCAGAATACTTGAATTATTGGAAACAGGAAGATTGGGATAGGATGGTCGAGTTTACCCAAAAAACTTGGAGGAGTGGTAGGGATGATCCTGTTGAGGACTTGAGATGCTATTATGACTTTAAACATTTGGTTGGTGCTGAAATAACAAAGAAAACCCTCGTAAGTGTCACATGTGTCGATATAGAAGCAAAAGTCTATTACTGTGCCTTTTCGGCAACAGTCCCTACAGAGAAAAAAATTACCGCTCGTGTTATTCAGGAGAGCGACCCTTACACGCCAAGTTCAACAGGTGATTGGGGCGTAAATCCAATTTCAACGTTGAGAGAGGAATGAATAGAAATATGGATATTAAGGATGGTAAGAATGGGGGAGAGAAGATCGCAGATATCATGAATGACATTTTTGAAATAAATCACAGGCTCTCGTTTAACCTATGGTATCT
>CBDURE010000201.1:0-4226 GCA_965369605.1 uncultured bacterium | reverse complement strand
GTCCCTGTCAAATTTAATAACGAAAAAGTGTTTTCTGATGATTTTGGCGTTTACGATGAATATTTCGATATGTCAAACCTGGGGCTGACATCGGGTGAATATTTCACAAAGGCTGATGTAAAGGGCATGACTCGCATGTGCGTTATAGGCTCGCAAATAGCAAAAGACCTTTTCGGTGATAAAGACCCGATAGGCCAGACTTTAAAAATAGAGGGCGGTAAATTTGAAATTCTTGGCACTCTTGAGGAAAAGGGCGGGGGATTTGGAGACAAGCCGGACAGCAGAATTTATATTCCATATTTCACAGCGCAGCGCCAGATTTTCAAAAGCAAAGACCCCTACTATGCAATGTTCCAGGTTATGGATTACACACGGATTGATGATTTCAAGGATGAAGCCAAACAGACAATGAACCAGATAAGGAGGACAAAAGATGCTGATGATGAGGAATATACTCTCCAAAGCCAGACTGACGCTCTGAAGGAACTTGGCGGAATCATAAAGGGAATGGTTTATGTATTTGGCGGAATCGCGGCTGTATCACTGCTGGTTGGCGGAATTGGAATCATGAATATCATGCTCGTTACCGTTACAGAGAGGACCCGTGAAATCGGATTGCGAAAAGCTGTCGGAGCGCGGAAGTCGGATATCCTAATGCAGTTCCTGATTGAAGCAATCGTTCTCTGCCTTATAGGAGGCCTTTTCGGTATGGTTTTTGGTTATCTGGGCGCGATGGGATTATCCTCGATTATATCCAAAGCTAATCCTGACCTCAGCTGGGAGGCATCACTAAGTCCGCTGGTTGTGCTTGTAGCTGTGGGAATATCAACTCTTATCGGTATTGTATTTGGAGTATTCCCGGCATCCAACGCCGCGAAACTTCATCCAATCGAGGCTCTCAGATATGAATAAACGTTCGATTATTCCAAGTGGCCCAGTTTCTCATTAACCGGGGAGATATGGGAAATAGCCACGTAATAACCCGATTAATGAGAAACCGGGCTACATTCTTCGCATTGGATGCTAAGTCAGGAAAAGGATCAAGATTCTGTCATTCCCGCGAAAGAGGTTGTCGGGAAAGGTATCGCAAATAAAATGCCCCCACCCCAGCCCTCCCCGCGAGCGGGGAGGGAGAATGTTATGTTTCCCTTCGCAAGTGTAGGGAGAATGTTGTCTTTTCCCTTCGCAAGTGTATAGACCGGGTATATCGTTTGAAAATGCAAAAATATTTCCCCCCGCTCGCGGGGGGATTAAGGGGGGGATAAGATATAACAACAACCTTTCCCGACAGGCCCTTCCGCGGGAATGACGGGTTATTCGACCTAACATCGCATTTGCGTCATAATTCCCCCAACAACCCCTCCATCTCAGTCTCGATATATCCCCAATCCCCGATTTTAACGGGGATGGCAAGAAACATATCCCAATATTCCTTCGCTTTGGCAGTATTAGAAAGTCGAAGGCTGAGTATTGCCGCGAGATAAGGATGCTCGGGATTGTCTTCCTCATGTTGGATTAAAAGATCAACCCACATAAGCGCCTTTTCCAGATCACCAGATGAAATCGCAAAATCAGAAAGAGCAAGGCAGGAGGAAATCTCAGGATTAACAGCACCCAATTGAGCGGCGAAATCTGAAAGCTCATCCTGAAGAGCGTCAGAGCCTTTAAATGCCAAATACCAGAAAAGAGTTTCATCGACAGGAAACTTACCGTCTATATTTTGACCAAAACGCAAAAGCAACTTGGATACATCATCCGGTTTGGCAAGGTATTGTTTCAACGCCGCGAGAATAGGATAATAATCAGGCTTTTCAGAATCACGCTCCCGCGCATAAACGAGCATGTTTTCCGCTTCCTCATTTTCGGAATTCATCACAAGTGAAAACGCTTTCAAACACACAGCCTGAGTTTGTTCCTTGAGTTTAATATCTAGTGAATTGTAGATAACTTCAGCCTCGGCGGGATCACGTTTTATCAACGGTATTTCGCACGCTTTAAACCAGAACCACGCCTCCTCACGGTTGTTTTCAATTAACTCACGCAGAAGTGGATCAGCGTTGTCAAAATCAGCGGATTTAATCAGGCAGTCGAGAAGCAAAGTACGCATCGTAATGTCATCGGGATTCGCATTGAGGATAAGCTTGAATTCATCCGCGCCTTTCTCATACAGGCCCATTGAATGATAAATCAAACCGCGAGAGTACTGGTTTAAGACATTGTCAAAGGAGATTTTCTTTAGTCTCTGAGCTGTCCTGCCGGCGTCTCGATAATCTCCCATTTCCCAGTAGAGGTACGACATATAAAAGAGTAATTGATTGAATGATGAATCAATGGCGTCCGCTTCCTCAAATACGTTTATCGCACTCTCACGGTCATTAATGCGCCAGTACAGGCGCCCTAATTCGAAATAGTAATCAAATTGCCGCGATTGCCTTATCTTCTCCTCCAGATATGAAATAGCCAGTTTTTCCTCATTCATTAGAATGTAAATGCTAACTATATCCTGCCATGATGGGTGGGTTGGAAGATCGGCTTTATCCACGAAAAGGAAATCGTTAAGAGCATCCTCAAGATTGGACAGATTAAGATTACACTTTGCGCGATAGTATCGGGCTATCACGTAGCGTTGGTTTTCAATATCACCACTGCTTTCAAAGTGCGATACTATGCCCTGAAACAATTTCAAAGCCTGTTCGTATTTTTTCTCGTTGATTAATTTCAGACCGTCATTGAATTCACTTTCCACACTTGCGTTGGCAATTCCGGAAAGCAAAATAATCAAAACTATGGCAAATGGAAAATAATTGTGTATTCTCATGTCAGTGCACCTGATGAAATATTCAAATATTCAGGATAAAATGTCTGTCTAATAATACAGGAGACACTTGACTGATTGAAAGGATAATTATGGCGGAGCGGCGTAAATGAAAAATAAAGTATTTATGATCATCTTCTTAACAATGATTCTGGCATTGGCAATTATGGTAGTTGTTGTTAGCAGGAATCAATCAGACAGGTTTCTTGAAAGTGATATCGTTAGAAACGGGCAACAGCTGCAGACTTTGCTTGAACGTTTTCATGACACTCTTGGCAAAGGAACATACCCGGATTCAATCTATGAATTATTCCACTCCGGAGCCGTTTGGGGACGGGATAGGATGCGCAATCCATATACAAACGATTCCATTCGGGTATCACAAGACAGAGGTGTATCATTCGAACCGGGTAATCTTCTTTATGTCGGCACAAAAAAGGATGCAAGGGGCAGGCCAACTGGATATAAAATATATATGCTCGGACGTAAAACCGACACGTTTTATAATCATCAAAACGCGATGATATGGCAGGAAGAATATAAAAAATACTCCGCAAGCGACAAGGCGCCCGATAATATTGTCATGGTTTTCGAAAGTACGGCAAGTAGCCCGGTTTCTCATTAACCGGGGAAATGGGGATGAATTCACGCAAATACCCCGGTGAAGGGACACCGGGTTACATTTTCGAAAGTACGGGAAGTGAATCTAACGATGGCTGAATCACAGGAAAAACCAAAATATAAAACCTTTATAATTCATGGAAAAGCACAACAGTGGCAAATCTGGCTTTTTCTGGCGATTCTTCTCGTCGGAGTGTATTACAGCACAAGCTATTTTGCACGATACATGGCTCTCAAGGATATTCGCCTCACAGAAGACGTGATAGACCACGACGGTGTTGTTCTTCAAACCACAGGTTATTCCTGCGGTCCGGCATGCCTGACAATGCTAATGCGCGATTATGGTATCGATGTTACCCAATATGAAATGGCAAAAGCGGCATACACCGGAATCTTCGGAACATATTCATCATCAATGAAAATCGTAGGCAGGAAGTATGGCTTTGATGTTGAAACTAAATATCTTGATTTCGATGAGATAATCGATACGAACATACCCATGATAATGGAGGAAAGCGAACATGTAGTATATCTCGCTCCTGATTTAGCAAGCAGGCTTATTCATGTAAAGGACCCCATGATCGGATTAACCATCATGACAAAAGAAATATTCCAAAATTATTTCGAATCGAAAGAAAAGAAGAAATGCCATATTTTCAGGAAGATAGGGGAGTGAGTACGTTAATTAATCCCCCCTTTGAGTTCCCCCGCGAGCGGGGGAGATGTTTTTGCATTTGCAAACAATATATCCGGTCTATACAATTGCGAAGGGGAGAAACAACACTCTCCC
>CBDURE010000200.1:0-4335 GCA_965369605.1 uncultured bacterium | reverse complement strand
GGCGGCACCCGGATTAATGGCGTATAGCTAGCCTGAAATGTCGAAAGTCGAGTTTTGCGGGAATGACAGGATTATTTGGCTTGACTGGATTGATTACTCCGGTGCTTCAACTGGAGTCGGTGGCGGGGTTTCCTCCGCTTTTTCCACAATTAATACAACCTCAGCGGGATTAATGCTGATCAGCGAGACTCCCGATGGCAGTCCGGCGTTTAGCTTAACTGTATGTCTGCCTGCCTGGATTGCGGAGACATCCACGCTCGGCTTGATGAGATTCAGGTCAAGTTTATTCATCTTTGACATTGGGCCCTGGATTAGAACATCTACAGTTGAGGTCTCAAGAGAATATTTGTATCCATCTTTCTTGCGCCTGACTTCAATCATAATGTCTTTTATCTCACGCCTTGCCGCGACCTGCGTAATGACAACTTTGACCCTGACTGTTTCCGGGTTAAGCGTAATTTCCGGATTCGGAGCAATCAGATTTATCTCTCTGTTAATACCGGATTTTCTGCCGCTGATTGATATTCTTTCAGTTTCGATTCTGCTCAATTCCCTGAGGATATCCGGAGCGCCGCTGACCTCAACATATAACGGTGAAATATCCTGCGATTCAATAGAGTAATCCGACGCGGGAGTACCACTGATATTAAGCACAACCGGAAGCGTCTGGTTGATAGTGTGCTCGCAGAGATGCACTTTTATTTCCACGGATTCAGGATCGACTTTAAGGTTCGTGATTATTTTATCTTCGTTGCTTATCACGTTGAATTTTACTTCCTGGCTGAACGAATCGCCCGGATGGTTGACATCTATCTCGTAAACAATCTTTTGCACATTTTTCAGGGATGTAAGGCTGCCGGAAACCTCGATTGTGTCAGGAAGGCCGTCAATCTTTGAAATTTTTCTATTGCCGATGAAATCACCTGAGATAATCTCCTCAGGAGAGAAAAATTTCTTTTGGTATCGGCCAACTATTACCATTACGGTATCAGGATGGATTTGGCTTCTCACTCCCTGGAAACGGCTTTGTGACAGGCGGATTCTTACTTGATATTCACCCTCTTCTGCAATGCCGTGCAAATCTGCAATCGCAGTCAAATCACGATTACGCAGAGTTTCGATTTTACTCTTGGGGCCATCCAATTCAAGTTCAATTCTGTCCGGGATAATTCTGGACACACTCAATCCGACTGGGATATTCTTTGGCTGCACATGAATATTTACCAGTTCAACGGATGTTGGCGGGTCGATAATCCAGACGTAACTTTTTATTAATAAAGCGACAATCAGCGCAATGATAGCAATGCCGATATTTTCACGAATGATAATCATGTTGCGTGCTGTGACTCCTCATCTGATGGCAGTTTCGATGATGTGGTCGTGCGCGGGAATACTATGGAATGAATCTGATGCCTGACCGTAACGGGTTTCAGATTTTCAGCGATTTTTCCGCTATGCGCCACGCTTGTTTCGCCGCGTTCCTCTGAAACAACGATTACTATGGCGTCGGACACCTCTGTTATTCCCACAGCGGCGCGGTGGCGTGTTCCGAAATGGGATGGCAGCATCGGATTATCGGTTAATGGCAGATAACATCTCGCGCCAATGACTTTTGAACCTCGAATAATAACCGCGCCGTCATGCATAGGGTTCTTTGGGAAGAAAATTGTTTCCAGAAAATCGACACTGATTTCGTTATTCAATTCGACGCCGGTATCGAGGTAATCGTTAAGGCCTGTATCCTGCTCCCAGACGATAATCGCGCCAATGCGCACGCGGGCAAACCGCTCGGATGTCTGCACCAGAACTTCAATAATTCGCTCAAGCTCTTCCTTGTTGGCTCGCCCGATAAGAGGAAGGAACCATCCACGGTGTCCGGCTCTCTCGAACAATCGCCTGATTTCCGGCTGGAAAATTATTAAAACGGCAACAGCCAGAATTGTTACCAACTTGGAGAAAATGAACGACAGCGACGGGAGCGGTAGAATTACAGCGGCGGCAAAAAGAACAAAAAACAGCATTATGCCCAGAAGCATCTGGGTCGCTCTGGTTCGTTTTATCAGAAGGAGGATGGAAAAAACAATCAACCAGAGAATGAAAAGATCAAGAATATGTATTAGTAAATCGTGCACTTGTTTTTTTGAATACACCTAAAAATATAAGAAGGCGCCCGGATTCAAGCAGGTTCAACTTATACCCCGGCGCCGGCTAAATTATAGCTGCAATAATCGGAGCGTGTCAAACCTTAATATAACCTAATCTGTTTTAATTTATCGGTTAAATGCCGAATTTCTTTTTGGTAAGCCGTCAAATTGTTTTTACAAAATATACCGGCTTAAGTCGCGGTCCTTCGCGATGTCTCCAACGTGCTTTTGGACATACGCAGCGTCAACAACGACTTTTCTGGTTTTCGATGGCGATTCAAACAGGATTGTCTCCAGCACTTTTTCAAGAACAGTGTGAAGGCGTCGCGCGCCGATATTTTCCGTCTCCTCATTTACTCTGAATGATATTTCACTGATTTCATCTACGCCGTCATCGGTGAAAGTCAAATTCACTTTTTCTGTTTTCAAAAGCGCCTGGTACTGGCGAGTGAGCGCGTTTTTAGGTTCAACAAGGATACGTTTAAAATCATCAGCGTTAAGGTTGTCAAGTTCGACTCTGATAGGAAATCGCCCCTGGAACTCCGGAATAAGGTCGCTTGGTTTGGACATATGAAACGCGCCCGCGGCAATAAACAGCATGTGATGTGTTCGAATGGGGCCGTATTTCGTGATTACAGTCGCGCCCTCCACAAGCGGCAGGATATCTCGCTGAACGCCCTCGCGGGAAACATCAGGTCCGGAGGTGCGTTCGCTTCCAACGATTTTATCAATTTCATCTACAAAAATAATCCCTGTCTGTTCGCATTTTGTTTGAGCGTCGCGAATAATGGCATCCATGTCGAGAAGTTTCTGGGCTTCATTGCTTTTGAGAATCGCGCGAGCCTCACGAATCGGCAGTTTGCGTTTCTTCTTCTTTTTGGGAACCATCTCACCGAACATCTCCTGAAAGTTCAGCCCCATTTCCTCGATACCCGCCGATGAGAATATCTCAATCATTCGCGGCTGAGCATCGTCAAGTTCAAGCTCGACTGTTTCATCATCCACTTCTTCGTTTATAAGTTTCAGCCTGAACCGTTCACGAAGCCGTGTAATTTGCGGATAAAGGTCATCTTCCAGTGGGGATGGCGGCAATTCCTTCGGCTTGAACAAACTTTCCTCTTTTGAAATTTCCTCGTGGTGAGGCATGGCTTTTGGGCGTTTCGGGTATGGGTGAACAGTATCCACCAATGTATCAACGGCGTGTTTATCAGCAAGTTCCTCGACTTCACCCATGCGGGAGGCTTTAAGCATCGCGACAGATTTTTCCATCAGGTCGCGAATCATGCCCTCGACATCCCGCCCCATGTAGCCGACCTCGGTGAATTTGGTCGCTTCGACCTTTATAAACGGACTGTCCGCAAGCCTTGCGAGCCGCCGCGCTATTTCGGTTTTACCAACGCCGGTGGGCCCAATCATCAGAATGTTCTTGGGCATTATCTCATCCTTGATCTCACCCGTAACCTGCTGGCGTCGGAATCGGTTGCGAAGCGCAATCGCGACCGACTTTTTCGCTTTGTCCTGCCCGACTATGTACATATCAAGACGTTTTACAATCTCACTCGGTGTCAGGCTGGACGATTGTAATTTCAATTGATCAGCAATCATTTCTTCCATCACTCAGTGTATTTGAAAAGCCGTTTATTATAACACCTATGGGACATTTCGCGCAGACGGCAGGTTGAGTGAGTTGGGAAGTTAGTTAATAGGTTAGCAAGTTAGCAGGTTAGCAAGTTAGTAGGTTAGCAGGTTAGTAAGTTAGCAGGTTAGTAGGTTAGTAAGTCATACTGAATTGCTTTCAAAATGAGAATTTTCTCCGTTGTGTCATTTCATGGTGGTGTATCAGAACTAAGGAAACGGCTATCATTGTCATTCTGAGCGCAGCGAAGAATCTATAAGTTGCTGTGTTGATGATTAAACCTGATGGGAACAATTCGCATCGTCGAGAATAGATTCTTCACTTCGTTCAGAATGACAGAAAAGCCAGGTTCTGAGACAGCCTCTCGGGAGCATCCCGCTTGCGATGTTCAAGCAAACCAGCATGTAGCCTGGCACTTCGACAGACTCAGTACAATCAATAGCGAAGTGAATTAAAGAATGAAGTATTGGAAAGTGATCGTGTAGCAGAGGGTGATTTGTGACCGCAGAAGGTGGTGCGAGAGCAGAGGGTATTGAGACGCAGAGGGTGGTTTGC
>CBDURE010000199.1:0-4393 GCA_965369605.1 uncultured bacterium | reverse complement strand
CGCCCACAAGCAGTTGAAATCGCTTGCGATTTCAACTGCTTGTGGGTGATTCGCAACGAAGTTACACATTTCACCAACAATCAAGTTCAAAATGACAAAATCGAAAGCCTACGCTTTCTTCCTCGCGACACCCAGCATCGATGCGCCATTGGTCATTCGCCGAAACAGCTTATAATCGAGCTTCATCATCTTATCAGCCAGATTGCTTAACCGTCGGGGGAATCTGGTGCATACGTACGAGAAAAAATGCGACCTGAATCTAAAACGCACGTTCTCAAATCCGTTCTCGATAAGCAATTGCTTCGCCTCTGCGCTTTTCAAACGTCGAACATGAATCGGCGCTTCTGATTTCCACCGACGGTAGCCCTCATCGGTAGATTCAATCTGCCCGGTAAGCGAGTAAATGATATGTTCTATTGACAGAACATTCGCGCATGGTGTTGTCCAGATAAAATACCCTCCCGGTTTGAGGAGTCGATTAATATCCGCAATGTAGGATTGCAGATTCTCGACATGCTCCATAACCTCGACGCTGACAATCACATCAAACAGGTTGCCGTCGATTTGAGCCTGATGCTCATTCACGATATGGCAGTTGTTTTCAAGTTGCGGAAATTTGGATTTGAGTTTATCGAGCGCGACGGCACTGATATCGCAGCAGTGCAATTCAGCATTTTTAAAGAGTTTCAACCACAGTGGAACGTATAAGCCGCTTCCAGCGCCGTAATCGAGAACCTTACCAGGATTTGTAATTCCAGCTACAAAAGGAATGAAATGAGCAAGCGCATCCCATCGCGCTATCTCGAAACCTGTCAGGTTTTCCCTGTAATCGCCTTGGTAATGCTTATCGTAGATATTTTGAGATTCAGGCATAATGTTTTATTCCTGTAGGGGCAACCCCCCGTGGTTGCCCTGTATTTATCTCACTCCTCAGGGCAGACACGGGGGTCTGCCCCTACATATATCACTTTTTAAACATCCCTATTTCCCCACGCAGAAGTTGGAGAATATTTCATTCAGGAGAGTGTCATCGTAGCTTTCACCGGTAATAAAGAGCATTTCCTCAAGAGCTATTCGCAAGTCAAGCGCGATAGCATCCGGTGCAAGCAGGATTTCAATTGCCTCAATCGCATCCTCAAGAGCATCGGACGCTTTCAGAAGGTGTCCGTGATGGCGCTTTAACAGCGGGATTGTGGATTCTATCTCTCCGACATTTTCAGAATAGAGTTTTTTCAATTCATCTATAAGATTCTCAACGCCATCACCTTTAAGCGCGGAAACTCGGATAATCGATTTTGATTTAAAAAACTCCGGTTGTTCATCGACTGATAATTTGGATTTCTTGTCACTCTTGTTCATGCAGATTACAAGCGGTTTATGTGAGACATTCCGCAGGATTTCAGCATCCTCTTTCGATAATTGATCGGATGAATCCAGAACAACGATTACCGCATCCGCCTCATCAATCGCCTCTTTTGTAAGTTCGATTCCCTCACGCTCGATATCAGCGGCATCATCCCGTAATCCGGCAGTGTCATAAATGCGGAATCTCCCCTCTCCCAGCATTAATTCCTCCGTGATAACATCACGGGTTGTACCGGGAGTGTCGTGAACAAGCACGCGGCGTTTCATTAAAAGGCAGTTCATCAGTGAGGATTTACCCACGTTTGGCCGTCCGACAATTGCTATTTTCATTCCTGTTTCGAGTTTTGATGTTACCACAAAACCCGCGGCTAGATTATCTATTTCTTTTTGTATTGATGCGATTATGTCAGGATTGACAGTTGACTGCTCATCATCCATGTCATCCTCGGGATGGTCGATTATTGCCTCGAAAGGCGCGATTAGATCGAGAAGTTTATCGCGAACACTGTTGATTTTCTCTTTCAATCCACCGCGAAGCAACCCGACAGCTCTTGAGTGCGATGGCGATGCTCCTGTTGTAATCAGCGCGAGAATACCCTCCGCCTGAGTCAGGTCAATCCTGCCGTTGAGAAAGGCGCGCATCGTGAATTCCCCCGCTTCAGCGCGTCTCGCACCATGCGATACAAGTGTTTCAATCAGTTTATGTGAGACAAAATCCCCACCGTGGCAGTGGAATTCGAGAACATCCTCGCCGGTGTATGTGGATGGCGTTTTGAAATAAACAACAAGCGCGTTATCAATAATGCCGCCGTTTTTATCCAGCAGATTTTTAAGAATCATCATTCGCGGATTTTCAACGATTTCCCCTGCTCCGTTTTCAATTACATTTGAGGCAATCGATATTGAATCCGCTCCACTCAGGCGAATTACAGCAATGCCACCTTCACCGGATGGTGTAGCTAGCGCGACGATTGTATCTGACATGTCAGGAAGCATATATAGATTTCCGATATGAAAAAAAGATAATTATGTTGATTCAGGATTGCGTCTTCTCCCCCCCTTAATCCCCCCGCGAGCGGGGGGAAACAATTTGCTCCCTCCCCGTTCACTGGAAAAACAATTTGCTCCCTCCCCGTTCACTGGAAAAACAATTTGCTCCCTCCCCGCTCGCGGGGAGGGCTGGGGTGGGGGCATCTTATTTACGATAGTTTTCCCAACATACACTAATGTTCGAAACACAGCTATGCTCAAAGTTCATTTTCATGAAGAACCTTTTGATTAACCAATTCAGCATTAGTATATTACACCTCAACGCTTTTTACATCTATCATAATATTCAGCGCAACATTTTAAATTGACTGTGGTCATAACATACATAACTGCTATAATGCTTTTGAATTTTGACAAACTAATCCAGTTTATGGAGGCTGAATAATGAAGAATTTCCTTTCGGTCCTGGGCTTAATTGCGATAATAACTCTCGCGGTTTTCTTTGGTATGAGCTGCAATGACTTTACATCCGCCGGAATACCATACAGCGGCGAGCGTGTGGGGTTAATCCATATCAGCGGTATAATTACCGCGGAGAAAAGTGAAATGAACCCGTTCATGCCGACAGGTGGAACGAGTTCGGAAACTGTTGTTGAACAGATTGATGAAGCAATCAAGGATGACAATATCAAATCTGTAGTGATGCGAATTAATTCCCCCGGCGGATCAGCAGCAGCCAGCCAGGAGATATTCACTGCAATTCAAAGATACCGCCAATCCGGCAAGAAGATGATTGTCTCGATGGGCGATGTCGCTGCCAGCGGCGGGTATTTTGTCGCTGCTCCGGCTGATATCATTTACGCCAATCCTGCTACATTGACCGGCTCAATCGGCGTGATTATGCAGCTGCTTAATTACGAGGGCCTTTTCGATTTAATCGGGCTGGATGAGGTTACTCTAAAATCCGGCAAGTACAAGGACATTGGAAGCCCGAATCGTCCCATGACTCCCGCGGAGAAAAAGATATTGCAGAATATTCTCGATGAAGTGCATGAGCAATTCAAGGAGGCGGTCATGGAGGGCAGGGGGATGACTAAAAATGAAGTGGATAAAATCGCGACAGGTGAAATCTGGAGCGGCAGGCAGGCAAAGGAGATTGGCCTTGTGGATGAACTTGGCGGATTGAAAGATGCTCTTGACCGCGCCGCTACGGAAAGTGGACTTGATGTGAATGATTATATTGTATCTCCGCTTGGTGAGGGTTCAATCTTTGATGAACTACTCAGGGGATTCGAAATGAGATTCGCGCCATCATTTCCACAAACTGATTTAAACACAATGGCGACATCGCTTTACATGAATCATCTGCTTTTACGAATGTCAATTCGTTAGGCGGATAACTATTCGATGATTGAACTAACTCTGGCATCGGCATCACCAAGAAGAAAGGAAATCCTTGAGAACCTGGGGATTAATTTCAAGAATATCCCTGCGCCCGATATCGATGAAAATATCGATATTGAAAACTCATCGATGTCCCCTTCTGATATTGCGTTGGCGATTGCGCGAAGGAAATCGATGTCGTTGAATTTAACCCGGAATCAACTTACGCTAACCGCAGATACTGTGGTCGCGATAGATGGCATGGTTTTCGGCAAGCCAAAAGATTCGGATGAAGCAGCGACATTCCTTGGGAAACTAAGCGGAAAAAGGCACGAGGTGATTACCGCAATCGCGCTTCGAGAGCGCGATTGTGAGCCGATCTTGTCGCATGAATCAACCAGCGTTTATTTCACAACCCTTTGCGATGATGATATCCACTGGTATATTTCCACTGGCGAACCTTTCGGCAAAGCGGGTGGATACGCGATTCAGGGCATGGGGGGATTGTTTATTGAACGTATCGAGGGTTGTTATTTTAATGTGGTTGGACTGCCTGTTTTTAATCTGTTTCAGTTGATTGGAAAAACAGGTTATGATTATCGTGATTTGTTTTAACCCGATAGCGAGCTATCCCGATAGAGAGCTATCCCGATAG
>CBDURE010000198.1:0-4764 GCA_965369605.1 uncultured bacterium | reverse complement strand
GTCCAAACTGCTTGCCCACCTGCGCGGGACCAACATGCGATGTCGATGAACTGAATCCCTTTGGAACCGCGAAACTCAGCTGGTTGCCTGTGTTCATGTAGCCCTCATTGTCGTATTCAAGAACAATGAGATTATGATTTCGAATCGCGGCGCCGATTGTGGGGCCTTGTCCGATATCGTTGGAGCCATCGCCGGAAATCATAACAAACGTGAGATCGAGATCCGGATCAAGTTCACCACGTCGCATTTTCTCGTGGTATGCCTCAACAACGCCGCTTAATGTCGCCGCGCCGTTCTGGAACAGATTGTGGATATATGTTGATCGATGTGATGAGTGCGGATATCCGGTGGTTACAACCATCGCACAACCGGTTGTGTACAGAACAACGACATGCCCCTCAAGTCCCTTGAGGAACTGGTTGATTGTGGAGAAAATCCCACAACCCGGACACGCGCCGTGTCCCGGCATAATCCTGTTCGGCATTTCGGTGAGTTTACGCAGGTTGGCGCCCTTTACATCGAGAGTGCCATCCTCCTTCTGCTCAACTTTAATAATTCCCGGTTTCAAATCGACTTCTTTCAGAGGTTCGACAGCCGGTTCAATTTTATGTTCCAGATCACCCGGTTCCGCGCCTATGTAATCATAAAGCACATCGACGGTCTTTTTCTGCGCTGAGTTCCACGCCAGGTCAACGATTTCCCTGCACTCATCAAGTGAAAGGTCTTTCCCGCCAATGCCGTAAACGCGGCTCTGGACAAGCGGACGACTTTCGGTTTCATAAATCGCGCTTTTTATTTCGGTTGTCATATTGCCGCCCATGAAATTGAACGAATCCTGGCGGTCGGTTACAACAAGTGATTTGAGATTCTTGAAAGTCTCGCGGATTTCATTAACCGGCCAGGGTCGAAGAACCTTTGGAACCACGATTCCAACCTTCTTGCCTTCCTCTCGGGCCATCTTCGCGGCGAATCGCATTGTCTCGGATGGGCTTCCCATCACCCAGACAGCAGCTTCGACATCGCTGAAATCCTCAGGATACGTTTTCAGGAAATCATATTTTCGACCGGACATCTCAGCGAATTGCTTGAAAACCTCGGGAACGCGATGATAGGCGTTATCGAACGCCATCGACATCTGCTTTTTATTGTTGATTAAATCAGGCTCGTTCATATACGGGCCGATTGTCACTGGATGATCAGGATCAAGCGCATGAATCGGGGTTTTCATTTTCCCAATCCAGTTACGGACATCATCCATATTCGAGAAGTGATAGACTCGACGTTTCTGATGCGATGTGAAAAAGCCATCAAAGGAAACAATGACCGGAAGGCGAACGTCCTCGATTTCACCGAGTTTAAACGCCATGATGTTGAAGTCATATACTTCCTGAGGACCTTCGGCAATAAAGATAAGCCATCCGGTATTTAACGTGAACATCAAATCGGAGTGGTCGCATTTGATACTCAACGGCCCTGAAACTGAACGGTTTACAACATTCAGAACCATCGGATATCGAGTTCCCGACTGCACTGGAAGCTGTTCGAGTGAGAAGAGAAGCCCATTCGCGCTGGTTGTGTTAGCGACACGAGCCGCGCCGACAGTCGCGCCGTAACAAATACCAGCCGCGCCATGTTCGCCATCGGCGGGGATCATGTTGACTTCGTGTTCGCCGGCCGCCTTGAAAGCATCGAGAGTTTCTGCTACCTGCGTTGATGGTGTTATCGGGTAATATCCCATGATGTGGGGATTTACATGCTTAAGCGCCAGAGCAGCCATCTCGTTTCCACTTTCAAGATAAACAGTCTGTTCGCATTTTCCTGTTGTTTTTGTTGCTGCCATATTTTTTACCTTCCCGGGAATAGATTCAATTTGAAAAATTCCCTCTCGAGTGATTAAGAGAAACTAGAAAGTTTTTACCCTCCTGATTTTATCAACATCAAAATCCGCCTCTTTTTCTGCCGTAAGAGCTTCCTTTGGACAAACCCCAACGCATTTCAAACAACCCTTGCAGTACTGATAATCGATACCACGATTTAACATGCCCTCTTTACCCTTTTTGTCTACACCTTTCTCAAAGGAGAAACAGAAATCAGGGCACGCGACTTCGCACATGCCGCAATGAATGCATTTTTCCTCGTGCCAGACGGGAATCCATCCCGCGCGTGAACCGGAAACATCACGGCCAATTGTGTTGCCGGGATTCAAAATCGCGCCGCCCAACGGGGCGTTCATATAGCCGATTTTTTGGGTTGCACTGGCGACAGGAATTCCCTCCATGCCTTCCGGCCAGTCGAAATGCTCATACTGCATTTCGTTCATCGCCCTCTCAAATCCCTTGATATTCGCCTGTACTGTTTTCTCGCCAAACTTGCCAAGAGCTTTTGTAATCGCTTTCTTAACAGCATCAGGTTCAATAAAAGTGCTGACCTTCGTTATCGCACCCATCATGACGGTGTTGATTTTGACTTTTTCCTCGACGACTATTTTCTCGCAATCGAGAACGTAAATATGTCCGCCGGGCAAATTAAAAAATTCCTTTGCTTCAGCCGGTGTCATCGTGCTGTTGACAATGACAATGCCGTCCTTGATCAATCCTGATGTAACAGGAAGAATATCCCGGAGAATCGTGTGGAAAATGACGAGGATATGCGGTTCGAGAACCGGGCCTCCAATCGCGATTTCCTCATCGCCGGGTCCAAGACGGACAAACGCTTTCAGCGGCGTACCTGTTTTTTCACTGCCGTAGCTGGAGAATGTGGCGCCGTTAAGCCCCATGTGGATAACCGCCGCCTCAGCCAGCATTTTGCCCGCGAGGTTCGCGCCCATGCCTCCAATGGCTTCCATGCGAATCTCGAAATATCCATATTCGTTTTTAATAGGTAGTGCTTTCATTTATAATTACCACAACCTTGCATTAAAAAATGACAAAAATAAAACGGCTCGGTTACCCAAACCACAGCTGCGATGATTGGTGATACTCATCCACAGAAAATAGCTGTTCTGTATCAGCAGGACATATTATAACGCCGCAGGCGTTTTTGTATATAGGAACTTTTAGAAATAATTTTGATATTTTGGGAGCAGATGTTATTGAAAAAGCAGAGGGTTAAAGAGCTTGTCTGGAAAGGTTGTTTTAACATCTCCTCCCCCCCTTAATCCCCCCGCGAGCGGGGGGAAATGTTTTTTGCATTTCCAACCGATATACCCGGTCTATATACTTGTGAAGGGAAAAGACAACATGCTCCCTCACCGCTCGCGGGGAGGGCTGGGGTGGGGTTTCTTGTTTGCGACACCTTTCCCAACAGGCTCAAAAACCCTCTGCTTTTATTCTATTAATTAAAATTGATCAACTAATTCGTCCGGTTGAAATAAATATGCGGCGAGTTGGGACCGTCAGTCTCCTCCCAAATCGCATACGCTGTCCCGGTATTCGAATCAAATTCCAGATGCACATGCTCATCAGTGTGCATGTTATATGGGTCATCCTTGTTAATCCAGTAATCGGGTTCGAATTGTGTCCAGCCGTTTTCAGCGTCATAAAGTTCGAATGTAATCTGTCCCGGCCCGAAAGCGAATGTCGTATATGCCACCCACAAATCGCCTGTGCTCTGGTCGAATTCGATATCCGGATAAACCTGATTTCCCTCGCGGTCATGATTAAGGATAATTGGCGGATTGGGGAATTCAGGCGGATAACCGACGCCGGTCAACATTCCGATTTCCTGCGGCTCGATTTCACCGGGGATTCCGGTCGCGGCGTACGCGATGTACGCGTTGTTATTGGGATCAACAGCGATATGCGCTCCTTCGGGATACAATTCTCCAAACAGATTTACACGAACAGAATCAGTGTGATTAAGCGTATCGCCCCAGACCATCGAATAATAAATAGTTCCAAGGTCTCTTGAACAGTGAACCTGATGCAGGTTGCCGTTGTAATCGCAGACTGAATCGATATGAGCCTTGTCCAGTCCTGTTCCCGGAAGCGCTCCCGCACAGTTCGGAACTGTTGTGAATTCAATTGTGGCGGTCAGATTTGTTGTAATGTTGGTAATTTTCCACAGCATGATATCATCCGTCGCCTCGTGTGATGCTGCCCTGTCGAGGTCGATTGCGGAAATGTAGCAAATATTCGGATCAGTTGGATGTGCAGAAACATCAACACTTTGAACGCCCTCGTTGTCATCCGTGTAAAGAAAACTGCCAATGCAGCGCTGCAGATACATGACTGGTTCAAAATCCAGTCCGCCGCTTGCGTTCGGTTTGCAGATTGTCAGACGCATGACACCATCCGGGTGGTTTGCGCAGTTGTCCCAGAATCCGGCAATAATCACAACAACCCAGCCGTTTGCAAGCGTGTCAAGTGAGATTAAATCCATGTTATTGACCCAGCAGTTGGCGGGATAATCAAAACTCTGCGGCGTGTTGAACGTTACACCGCCGTCGTCTGATCGCTGAATCCAGTAGTTTTCATAACCGCCAATAGAGCCGTAATAGCAGACATAAACGTTATCGCCATGAACTGCAAGATTATTTTCCATTTCCTTGCGATCTACTGATGCCCAGTCGAGATTTCCGGGCGTTACTCGCACAGCGGGATTACGCCACGGATTGTTGCCGGTCATAATCGGATTTACAACGAGTTCCTGCGTGCAGATTTTTGTCGCGGCTGGTGTGCCGTTGTCGGAGACACGCATCGCTATTGTGTATATAATCGGATCAGGACTCGTGTTGTCGATTGGTCCTGTCGCTACCGGATCACC
>CBDURE010000197.1:0-4877 GCA_965369605.1 uncultured bacterium | reverse complement strand
CGCTCGCGGGGAGGGCTGGGGTGGGGGTTTCTTGTTTGCGACGTCTTTTTCAACAAGCCCCTTGGGGGGTATTTTTTAACTGCCCAACGGCATCAAATAGTAATATCTATACCGCTCTGGTATAATGATTGCGGTTTTCATTATTTAAATTACTAGGAGAGTGTTCATTATGCGTAATATGTTTTTACTGGCTGCGATAGTTTCATTGATAATTGCCGGATGCTCCAGCTCATCGAAGCTCCCAACCCAGCCCAACAGCCCGGACTTGCCGCAGGCTGAGTATTCCACACCGGAAACAGACGTGCTTTATTCCGGTACGTTTGAAATCGATTTAGAAACTCAAACTATTTCCACAACTGACAGGCAGTCTGATACTGTCTATGATATCACTTGGCTTTTGCCGGACAAATGCCCCGGCGGATGTTTCAGATTCGCCATTGTTGACATTGTCGGTTCAGTTCTTGAAATTGAACTGACACTGGAGAATCCTTTAGCGATTCAGGCTTACGATTTAAGAGTCGAGTATCTCAATCTCTACGGCAAAGTTGTTATTAATCCCGACAGTTACACCGATTTTCTGGGATCACAAATCTGGAATATCCATCCGTTCACAGCGTTCGCGAAAGAGATTCCAGATCGCGCGTTCCCGCTGGGACCCGGTGGAATAGATACTGAAACACTTTTCCTCGATTGTCCTCCGGGATCAGGCGCGTATGTAAACTATGCAATCACGGCGCACCTGCCGGATCAGACTCCTGAACCATACGAAATTAGTGACATGTCACAAACAGGCGAACTCACACCGGATGGCGGTTCAGCAATAATCCGTTGCCGAGTGGATGACCATCAGGATGATATCTCCACTGTTAATCTGAATGCAATTCCATTTACCGGCGCACCGGTTGAGATGCTTCCTGATGTTACAGCTCCCGGATATTACGAAGTTGAGATTTCCAATACCGAAGGCGCACCTGTTGGTGACTATATTCAGATGATAATGGCGCAAAGCCCAAATCCACAAAACATCAGTACATACAACTACGTTCAAATCAGCGTAACAAGTTCCGGTCTCGATGAGGCTATTGTATTCTATTCCGCAGCTGTGGGACAACGCCAAATATTCTCAATTGACCCTGAGGGTTTGACCGCCCCGGAGCAGTGGACTAATGAACCGGCTGGTTTTATCGAATGTCCAAAACTCTCACCATGCGGTGCATATATCATGTACACACGCGGATTCAGCGCCGGCTTCAATGGCGATATCATGATGATTGATGTTGCAACTGGTGTCAGCACTGAAATAACGCCTTCGGGCATGGAGGGAATGTATAGTGACTTTTCCAATGACGGCACCCGGATTGTTGCTGCAATGGGATTCACCATTTTTGATCCGTTGAATCTCTGGACTTTTGATTATGACGGTGGAAATCCGGAACAGCTGACTTTCTCGGAGGATGCCTGGGGGCCGGAGTACAATTTCGATGATTCCAGCATTTACTATGGTGGATTCCTTGATGGAATAGTCTATATCTATGACGTTGATTCAGGTTACATTTCCATTTATGCCGATGAAGAGGGCAATGGCTCTCCGTGTGGAAATCATGACGGAACACAAATCGCATGGTCAACTGCGCACGGCGGGGAAGGCTACCGAGTTTATGTCTCACCAACTGATTCATGGTGGCCGACTGATTATGTTCTCGATTTCGATTACTATGTCCGCGCCCCGTCTTTCAGCCCGGATGGTTCCAAAATAGTCGTTGACCACGGCGCCTATGAAGGTTCAGAACTGGCAGTATATGATCTTGCAACTGAAACCTGGGCCGATATTACCGGAAACAGCTGGGAGGATAACCAGCCCGACTGGGGAGTCATAATCCCGCATTAAGAGATTCGTTGTTTTTAAAGTAAATGCATATATACACGGCATGATATCATTCATGCCGTGTTTTTTTGTCTCTGAGGGCATCCTAATTTCACAATCAAATCTGTTTCTCTTGCCATTTCAAAAAAATCCTGATAACCTGTCTCTAAACAGGGGAACTATTTTGCAGCATGCATAGTGCTGATGAATGGGCTGCCATACTGAATCTATTCTTTACACTCAACTTAATTTATTTTCGGAGGTTGCTTTATGAGACCTGTAATCATATTTATAATTTGCCTTGCTTTTACATTGGCGGGTTGTTCTGGTGGTTCCAATACTCCAGTAACTCCACAATCGAACGAAATTGGAGCGATGGGCAGTGTTCCAATTATCGGCGGGGCAATGTATGCTGATGGCGGTTTCCAAGCAACAGGTATGCTTGGAGCTTATGAAATCCACATCAATCCTGAATCCGGGACAGCTGAGCTTTTCGCAAAAAGAACTCCCGCAATCGGTGAGGATTATATCGTAAGCGGAATCAGTTTCTTCACCATCGCACCATGCGCAAATTGCTTGAAAATCGTTGGAATCGAAATTGACGGGGGTGGCAACGCGATTTTATTATTCGAAATCAGCCATCCATTCAAACCGGGTGTTATCGGCGACCCGCCATCAGCGTCGAATCGAAATGATCTGGATGTTTTCGACCTCGCTATGGTTATTGCGCCATCCGAAGCGACCGCGACAACCTACAGCCTGACTGGCGCAACCGTTTACTCCGGAAACTGCGTTAATCCTGACGGTTACACAACGGAACTCGCGAATGTAATCAGCGACCCGGCTGCTTTGCCTTATTTCCTTGTTATTGATGACAGCGATACCGGCACAGGCACATTCAACAAATTCGCGATGGGTGAGGAAAATATGACGTTCGATGCCGGATTCGACCTGTCTGCAGGGATACTCAGATTTGATATGTATCTCACAATGGGGTACGGTTTCAGCGCGAAAAAGCCCGACAGGCTTACGCCGAAATACTACAATCCCGAGTTTAACCGTAAAGCGGCATGGAAAGTGGTTGTAACACCGCCTGAGGGCGAAGATGCGCCCACAATGGGCAATACGTGGAACAATCTGGGTGTAGGAGATCCATACAATGTTACTGTTGATGTTTACGACTGGCAGATTGGCGCGGTTGTATCAATAGAGGAAATTTTCGGCGATGCTGATACGTCAGAAATATATGCCGCAAGTGAGCCATCAAGCGTCTCTGTTGAAATTCCCGGCATGAACACATCTCTCCCATCGGTTACTGCGCCGGATAATCCCTCGTCAACAGGAATGCCAGATGACCCATGGATTTTCACTGTCCCTGTGGCAAATGAAAATCATATTGCCGCAGGCGAGTATATCGGTCTTGTCAAAGTTACTGATGAAAGGGCGGTGCTAACTCCCGCGGATGGCAGGGATTTTATCATCGACACAAAGGATGGCGCTGTACTTGAGCATTACGAAATGCCTGAATACGCGACATACCAGACATTCACGGCGACAGTGGTTTTTGGCTGCGGACCAGTTACAGGCTCAATCTCGTCTCCAACATGCCCGATTGAACATGCTGGAAATGGGGCAACATTCAACTTCACTGTGAACGCAACCAGCGATAATGGCGGAGGAAATGTCATTCTTTACGAGGTTGATTACGATTATGACGGAATGTCTTTCACAATGGATGACTCGAACACGGATGGCAACTTCACAGGTGTTGGCCCATTCATAGTTCCCGGCACATGCGAGGATGAAATCCCTTATGATTTCACAGTCGCTTTCCAGGGAACGGATGAGTGCGTTCCGGCAAACGTAACAATTTTCGCAACCTGTGTGGTAACAGTTGACTCCTGTATTTCACCGGTTGGCGATGTAACAATTGAAGTAAATCGCGGTGCAAATAATCAGATAGACCACAGCGGTCCCGATGGTCCCTGGACCCTCAGCTGGACTGCGGCTGGCGCTGCCGAATATGCGATTTACAAGGATGATGACGGCTCAGACGGCTGGGATGACTGGGTGGAACTCGGCACAACAATAACCGCATCATATGATGTGCCAGCGACTGAATGGACCACGCCAAACCAATATGTTCCCGGCACGATGTATGTTGTTCGCGCGCGCGGCACAATCGGCGATGCCGGTTCTGAAAGCGCCGACAGCCAGTTGTGTTTCATTTTAGCCAATGGCTTTGATACTCTCACCCCTAATACTGCCTTTGGCACAACCGGCACAGACGGCGAAGGCTGGCGGTCGGGATTGCAGCGAGCAAACTATCCATCTTATTTCTACATGCAGAATGTATCAGCCAGCTATTATGTTTCAGGCAGTCGCAGCGCTCAGATTGTCAGCAGATATATTGGCAATAACTACTATAATTGCGATCACTGGGCGGTAACTGTTGAAACGCCGCTTGCCGCGGATATTCCAGATTCAAGTGTACGCCTTATTGAATCTGAATGTTCTTTCAACAACGATTGGTACTGGACTTATGATGGCGGTGTTTGTTTCGGCTCTTCAGAATCTCCTCAACCTGTTCTCAGCTGGAACTACTCGAACTTCCTCTGGGCGGATTGCGAAGATGGCGCGGAATACTATTCCTATACTGCAACCAACACAGTGCCTTTCGATATGACCAACTACGTTTCCGGTAACAGAGTCATAACATGGTCAGCTCCAGGTTCTCATTATTTAATTGGATCTGATGTAGGCACCAGTGACACATATCCATATGTTGGACTTGGAGCTTACAAGTTAAATGCAATGTCAGGCCGCTATCCATACATGTACATAGATGATGTATCAATTGTGATTTATTAATCGCAATCTGGGATTTGATATTAATTAACTCCCCTGAAAAAGCTATTTTGAACTACCGTGAAACTGCGATAAATCGTAAAGCCAGACATTTAAAACCGAGCCCCGAACGTTAGTGAGGGGTAAGCAAGGTTTATAACAGCTT
>CBDURE010000196.1:0-4934 GCA_965369605.1 uncultured bacterium | reverse complement strand
TCCGATGAGGCGGGGCTCTTCAAGTCATTTACTTTTTACCGGACACTAGTGATCTCAAATATATAGTACGGTCCGATAATCGTTCCAAGCGCGATTTCGCCTTCGTGTTCGTTGCAATCCAGGAAGGAATTGCCGAAAACGATGTTCGATTCATCATAAATACCCAATCCCGACTCGTATAAATCCATTTCAGAACCTTCATCGGTGAGGTCGGGATTGTAGCGCTGGGCGCGACCGTGACTTGCTGTTGCGGTGGTCCATAACAGGTAAACGCCGCCGTCGTTCGGACGGATACCGAGATCGATAGCGCTTACTCCGCCGCCTGAAGATGTCATCGTGGTTTCAAAGGCAGCGTTGGGACCCTCATCCCATGGGATGATTTCTTGTGGTGGTGGCGGCGCCTCGTTTGATACATCAAGATCGCATCGGAAAAATGCCGCGAGTGTGTCGGTCGGAGCGCCGTTCGGGGGAGTAAGATAACATGTGTAATCGTGCCCGTCATACTCAGCGATTACCCAGTATTCATTGCCTTCAGTGCCGCTGACAGTGTCCGCGAGAATGTCAATCTCGTAGGTCGATGGAACGCTTCCGGGAACCGCTGTTATTTCCTCGACTGCGGAAAGAACAGTCGATTCGATTTTCACTGTTGACGGTTGATAATTCCAGCCGAACAGCTCGACATCGAGAATTAGATTTCCGCCCTTCGTTGTATTATCCACATAGTAAACGGTGCTGTTATCGTCAACATTCAGTGCAACCGCTTCAACAGCATTCGACGGGTGAACATCCTCAGCCTCCCAGTTCGCGACAATCGCGTAGCCATATTGAACATCCGGTGTGGGAGTTGGAAATCGAAGATAATAGTTTCGCGTGTTTGTGGAACCGGCGCTGAAAACACCATCGTCTGAGGTGCCGTCAAGGAAAGTCCAGAGATTATCATCGGCTCCAAGGCCATCCGCGAAATATTTGTATGGATTCAGATTGGAATCAAGGTTATCAATATATCCGGGTGTCGCAAGTGCGCCCTGTGTGTATCCGAACAATCCCGGCTCCGTAAATTCATCAGCGTTAAACCATCGCGTGTAACCGTCGGGCATGCCGACCAGCCCGTCATATGGATCGGAATCGGTTTCATCGTAGTCATACATAACCTGGTCGCTGCCATATTCCGGGAAATTCAGACTCTCATAGGTCATCGTGCCGGAACCTTCACCCATGAAAATTCCCCGGACATCGTAGCCGTTGTACATATTCATACCAGGGAACGGATGAGTGATGGACACATCGATATCGACATCAACATAGCCGGACCCCGTCGGTGTGCCGTAAATGTCGAATCCGAGATTTGTTACAGGATTGTTGACGAAATCCACGACATTCGCCGCGAACATTGCCGAGCGGTTCAGAACCGCTTCCGCTGTCTGGTTCTCGATATCGATGTAGACATCGAAATAGCCCCAGAGATGAGTATTCACTTGCGCTGTATTGCCCGGTGAATCTGTTACTTCCGGTGTTTCGTTTGGAGATACAGGATTCCCACTGCACCCAAGGAGAAAGACTTCTATAAGCAGGATTGCACAGAACATGATGTTTCGCATCGGAAACCTCCAGATTATTATGTGATTGTAAAAATCGACCGCCCCAGGTTATTCCCCCAGTATGTAAAAGGAACGATTCCTTTACTGTTTAAAATTAATCCACTGATTAAAGGTCCTATTATGGGTATAGTTCTCACTAAGTTACGGATTTTCCAATATAACGAAGCAGTAATGACACGGATTGACTTGCGGATTGTCTTATTTCTTTTTAACAGTGTAAGCGATTTCAGTAGCAAAAATATATTATATATCACAAATGTTTAAAATCAAGAGAAAACCGGCATTTAGGGGAATATTAAAATCGTTAACAAAAAAAATAATCAATGAACGAGCTTTGAATAAAGGGAATTTGCGGATTTTAATGGTTTTCCAGACAAGGTCTGCAGGCAGGTATCGAGTATGTTAAGAGGTCGAAGGCTGCATTTTGGAATTTGCCACACATCTGGAAAAATTGACATTACGAACAGAGTAGTATAATATTGTAAATAATTACGATATTGAAATTCAGGCGAAATTACCATGCTTAATCCATCAAATCTGGAAAATATCTCGGAAGAACAGCTTAAACGTATGCGTGCTCTCAGTGATCCATTGCGCATCAAGGTACTGATGAAGCTGTTTAATCCAATGACAGTGACCGAGATCGCGAAATCTCTCGATGTCGACCGTAATTCCCTTTACTACCATATCCGTATTCTTCTCAAGAATAAATTGATTGAAAAGGTCGAGACTCACCAGGTGGGGCATCTTACGGAATCGGTTTATAAAATCGTGGATGGTCTGGTAATGAAACGATATGAGGACCATGGCCCATTTGAGACATATCGTCACCTGGTGGTCGGACTTCTTCAGGAGACATTAGATGATTGCGTTGGTTCCCTGTCGCAGGAAAAGGAGGTTAAGTTCGGGGGGGGCAGGACGGTAATAAAAGTCAAGTCTGAAAATTTAAGTAAGTATTCCCTTGAACTTCAGGAGAAGGCGATTAAGTATCTGGATGAAGTGAAGGCGATGGAGGAAGAGGATGGTGACGCTAATTTTTCGATTACTATCGTGCAATTTGAAACGGAAGAGAAATAACATATTCTCCTGATGAGTTCCATGTAGGATTCATATATTTGGAAATGGTAGAATATATGCAGGTAATGTGCCTGGCAATAATACGTAAGTAAAAATATTCAGCAGAAGAGGCAAACGCGATGTTTCAGCGAATTCTGGCGGTTCTCATGATTTCCGGTCTGTTTGTTTTATCATGCGCGGGTAATGGAAATGATCTGCCGAGGAGGCTGTCCTAAAAGTTACAACCCACGAATTGGGGCATGAAATAGGCGGCTTAGGTAAGGATGAATCAAATCCTGCACATTGGTGGTATACAGATTATGCTCCATGTGCAAGATATGAGTGGTATGGAACTACAACAACTCAACATGAAATGAGCCTTTATTTTGGAACTGACTATGGTCGGAGCATTATGTACTATGCTCGAGATGCCATGTTTTTCAATCCTCCGCAAATACACTGGATACGGCGAGGTATTAATGGAGGAAAATACACATGGTGGTAATCAAGATTTACTCATTAATCTGCACAAAGGAGAGAAAAACATGAGAGCATACATGCTGATAGCTATTTTGCTTGTGATTCTATTGTTTATTGGGTGCATGAATTCAGATTCTGATTATCCATCAAATGAGATGGATGGCAACAGCAAGGACACTGAGAATTTATATGGTATTGAGCCTCCCCTTTTTCCAGATTATGTTCCGATGCCGGTTACTTACACATCGGAAATTCTAAATCCGGATTTCGCTTACTATTGGCATTTATTTTCCTATTTTTATGACAGGTCAGATCCGCCGGAGAGGGGCGTTTTCAATATGAATTATACTCCCGAGATCGACAGGCTAACCGCATCGATAGTTATGAGTTACGGCCGATTTAACTATACATATTCATCGGTCCAGCCGTTAGTTGATTTCTCGGATTTCCTTGCTCAATATGAAAATCCATTTTTCGATCATAGCGAATTTAATCTTGGAGTTGAATCTGAGCTTTGGCATCTTTATATACTCGATTTAGGCTGTGAGGAGTTCTTTATCTTTAGAACTGAAGCTACTGAAGCTACTGAAGCTATAGGGGACCGGGACGTTGCACATGCGATCATCAAATGGGTTGAACCCGACGGACCGCCTGAGATTGTCGAGGCCATGGAGCAAATCAGGTTGCTTTTCACCGATGAGGTCCTTGGGCAGTCACCCCAAAACCAGCCTCCGGTTTGCGATTTTACAGCCACCCCAAATCCCTATACAGGAATCGGACCTGCTGTTATTGAATTTGACGCTTCCGGCTCATATGACCCCGATGGAGGCATTGTGAGTTACGAGTGGGAATTTCATGATGGCGGTAATGCTACAGGTGAACATGTTACTTATTCTTACTTCGAGAGTGGCTCGTATCCTGTTACACTGACAGTGACCGATAACGATGGAAAATCAACTGAATGTTCTGACGTTGTGATCATCATAATCGTAGCTCCACCTTGGTGATAAATCCCGAGAATCCAGCGGACAGACTCGATATAACCAACGATCTACCATGTTCATTTAGCTCAACTCCGATTATTCGGAGCCGCGAAACGATTTCTTCTATTTCACAATGCCGTCGTCGGGCTGGTGATTTTTTCTAACCGCTTCCCTGACGTTCGGGGTTCCGGAATCAGGTTCGTAGATCGGGGGCAGTAAAGAGATAAGGGGTAAAAAAGTAACTAATCGGGTTCGGAGTATTTTTGAACTACAGCCAGAAGCCGGTCGTGTTGGACCGGTTTCAGTATATATTCGCTGACACCGTTCTTGATTGCCTCGCGGATTTTCTCTTCATCCTGTTCGCCGGTGATCATGATGATTGTTACGTCGGGATCTATATCCTTGATTTTGAGGGTCGCTGTCAGGCCATCCATATGCGGCATATTAATATCCATTATCACAATATCCGGGCTTGTCTTTTCAAATAAACGGACAGCCTCATTCCCGTCTTTTGCCTCTGCCACAACCTCATATCCTTCTGTTTGCAGGATGGTTTTCAGCATGCGCCGCATGATGGGGCAATCATCAGCAATGAGAATGCTTGATAGATAAATAATTTCATCGTCGAACATGCACTGTGTCCTCTTTATTATTCTCAGAGATAGAGGAGGATAATTTTCACATTTTTAACTGCAACCGGTAACTGTTTTATAAAAATTCCCGATTAGGATTAAGTTGTGTTAATAAAGATTCAATTAAACCCAGCTGTGCCTGCAGACAGACTGTCGCTCCAGGTTGCTTCGATCATCTCGACAAC
>CBDURE010000195.1:0-5013 GCA_965369605.1 uncultured bacterium | reverse complement strand
CATTGCTCAGCTACTGTCATTGCTCAGCTACTGTCATTGCTCAGCTACTGTCATTGCTCAGCTACTGTCATTCCGGGCTTGACCCGGAATCCATTCTTTTTCGCTTATAAAAACCAGCATCATTTCTTCCTTTTTCAGAGGTCTCAATAATTTATACTCACGAGACAGATTTATTTCCTGCCTCATAATTACTTTTTGACTATTTCAAGCGCCTTGTTTCTTGCTGATTCATTTATTTTCAGTACGTTCCCGATATTAATATCCCCATTCAATCTGCTGGATTTCATAACATCCTTAATCAGCTGTGGGATTTGCCCGAAACTGATTTTCTGATCAAGGAAAAGTTCCACAGCACCCTCATCGGAACCATTCAGGCAAGCTGGAGCCAATCCGCCTTTTCTCGACGCTTCCCGGGCTATTTCAAGGCACGGGAATCGATCATTATCAGGTTTCTCAAATGAAAGGCGGCTTACCTCGGTCAAATCGAGTGGTTTCAGTGTTGTTGGAAGCCTTTTGGGAAAACTCATCGCGAGTTGGATTGGAATCTCCATATCGGGATGCCCCATCTGCGCGAGAATGCTTCCATCGGTGAATTCCACCATTGAATGAACAATGCTCTGGCGGTGAATCACAACATCAATCTGATCATCCTCAAGTTCAAACAGGATTTTCGCCTCGATAATCTCAAGTCCTTTGTTCATCAACGATGCTGAATCGACAGTCACCTTCGGGCCCATATCCCAGTTTGGATGTTTTAAAACCTCATCGGGAGTCGCGTCCTGCATATCCTTTTTCTCACGCTCCCAGAAAGGGCCTCCTGATGCTGTCAGGATTATCCGCCGAACCTTTTTATTATAGGGCTTGTCGATTGCCTGCAGGCATTGGAAAATCGCGGAATGCTCCGAGTCAATGGGCAAAATCCTCGCGCCATTTTCTCTGGCGGTTTCCATCACAAGCTTCCCGCCGATTACCAGTGTTTCCTTATTGGCAAGTGCGACATCCAGACCTCGTTCAAGAGCGAAAATAGTCGGCGTCAGTCCGATTGAACCGACAAGGCCGTTTACAAGAAGGTCGCCGCCCTGAACAGACGCGACCTCCAGCATGCCCTCTTCGCCAATGAGAATCGCGGGCGGTTTGTGGATTTTCTTCTCCGCCAGTATTTCCTTCAGATTTTCACGAACGTCATAATCCTTGACAGACACAAGCAGCGGCTTGAATTTCTTAATCTGCTCCGCCATCACAAAAGCGTTGGTGCCGCATGCAAGAGCGAGCAAACGGAAACTGGCGGGATGGCGTTCCACGATACGGCATGCTGTCGTGCCAATTGAACCTGTACTGCCAAGAAGAACTATTTTAATCAATTTGGTCATTTCTCACTTATACATCTGGAAATATTACGCCAAAACGTTTAATCATATCAAATTGGGCATGGCCTTAAAAGGGTTGCCAAACAAGTATTATATGACCTAAATTTCGAACAGATGTTCAAACTTTCTTGACACTGAAAAACGCCCGTGTTACATTTTTTAGGCTTTAAACCGTTTTCCATCAAAGAGGTGTAGCTATGACACGAAAAAATGCGTTTTTGTTTGTGATATTTATTTGCAGCATGTTAGTAACTGTTTTTATTCCGGGACAGGCTGATGCGGCAAAGAACGACTATAAGGTTGCTTATCAGAGCATGGTGGATGAGGAATTCCAGATTTTTATCATCGATCTGAAAAATCCATCCGCACATACAAAACTGACTCACGGTGAGCATGGTTCGAAACACCCATCGATTACAGCCGATGGCAAACGAATCTATTACTATCACTGGACACCAACATCATGGGGCGACATGGAACTTCTTTATTATCAGAACATCCCTGAAAGCAAAGAGCGCATGGTCCAGCGAAACGCAATCCATGAAGAGTGTGACCCATGTATCAGCCGTGATGGCAGCGTGCTGGCGTACAGGTCAAACCAGGCAATCCGGACAGAAACCGGCTCAATGCCAAACAGCGATAACTGGGAAATAATGTGCGTTAAAACCGATTTCAGCGTCGCAAGCAGAATTACTCAAACCATGAATGAAGAGACTGCCCCTTTCCTTAATGGAACAGGCGACGTCGTCTATTTCTCAATCATCGTGGAAAGAGATTTCACGGAAGCTGAAAAGGAAGCCAAAAGAGAAGCCGAGGAAAATGAAGAGGAAAATGAAACGGAAAATGAAACGGAAGAATCTGAAGATGACGCGGCGGTAAAATTCATGCCGCTTGCAAATCACTTCTCTCTTGCATCCATGATTGAACCAATGATGCATCCCAGCATGGGTGGCGGAAGCAGTGCAGGAATCGCGTCGCCACAGAAACTGGATTCCGACGATGATGATTCCGAAGGTGACGACTCCGACGTCGATGAGGAAGCCTGGGAATTCAACCACTACAATGTTTACTATGTTTTTAGAAACACATTCGATGGCGATAACCTGGAAAGGATAACTCCACGAGATTACAACGCGTGGCATCCTTCTGTTGACGCTGATGAGAAATGGATGGTCTTCGCATCCGACATGGATGGCAATGATGAAATCTACATCATGGACCTTGAATCATATGAGATAAAACGCCTTACCGAAGATGACGGGTACGATGGCAATCCTATGATTTCCCATGATGGCCAGACAATTGTTTTTGTTTCTGACCGCGACGGGGACAAGGAAATATTCCGCATGAACCAAAACGGCGGCGACCTTGTTCAACTGACATACAACGAAGTCGAGGATGACAATCCTACGATTACATAGTCGTCCTTGAAAAAATCTAATAAACCAGTTTTTGAAGAAATGACAATGCCGGGAGCGCTGCAGGCTACTGCGGCGCTCCCGGCATTACATTAGTAAAACCTGATTTTTCAGGGATAACATAAAATAAAAACCGGGCAGACTTGCCCGGTTAAAAATGCTTCATTCTGAATTCAGATCGATAATTAAATCAAACCTGATCTGAATTTTTATCCACCCTGATTCTATCGAACGTGGATGTTCAATTCATCGCTCACCTGGCGATTCATCGAATCCACAACAATCACGCAGGCCGTATATGTTATTGGGTCCGCATAGAGATGGCCTACACTGATTCCACTTTCAGGGTCGGAATCATCGCCATACCACCAGATGATGGCATAAGGCGGTGAACCGCCATCAACAAGAGCGTTCAGGGTAATCGATGCCGGAGCCTGCGCCGTGGTTCGACTCGCGGAAATCTCGACAGTCAACGGTATGCTTTTGAAAACTCCCCAGATACCGAAACTGTTCGCTGAAAAAATCGCGTGCAAACCGTCATCAGATATAACAGCGCGCTTTCCTGTATTTTGCCACAGACCATCAGAGGGATCATATTTAAAAACCGAGTAAATTGTTGATGGCTTGTAATTATCATTCAACGGGAAAGCAACCCTGATTTCATCCTGAAGATGAATATCCGGATCTCCTGCATTGGTCAAGCCCAGCCAGCCGATTCGATCATAGATTGAATCGGAATAAGCTCGTTGGGGAACATTCGCTGGAGCAACCTGAACTTGAAGCGGCACAATCTGCCCCTCCACAATAGCATCCTGGGGAACATCAATGATAACTCCAAGATTGCTAATATCGAAAGACGCCACGCTGTGGTCAAATGTAATTGTAACAATATCGCTTGGACCCGCTGGAGTCGTGCTGTCTCCCGAACATCCAATCAACATAAACCCTAAGACAAGGATTAAAATTGGGATGGATTTCTGAACATAGGATATCTTTTTCATGCTGGTATCCTCCGCATGCTTATCAATCGTTCGAACATAATGTAATCGAACTGACCTAAATCAGTTTTACATAATTAATATCGTAAGTCAGAAGATTTTATTCACCTGATGATGGTTAAAAGAGACAAAAAAAATATTAATCTGAATAATAATAATAAATAGCAGAGGGTTTAAGAGGATGTCGGGAAAGGTATCGCAAATAAAATGCCCCCACCCCAGCCCTCCCCGCGAGCGGGGAGGGAGAATGTTATGTTTCCCTTCGCAAGTGTAGGGAGAATGTTGTCTTTTCCCTTCGCAAGTGTATAGACCGGGTATATCGTTTGAAAATGCAAAAATATTTCCCCCCGCTCGCGGGGGGATTAAGGGGGGGATAAGATATAACAACAACCTTTCCCGACAGGCTGGTAATCCCTTTGTTATCCACCTATTCAATTGTAATTTGCGGTGCTTACTACGTCTTGACTAATTTTTGGATTAGATGAATCTCACGCATCGAGGCGCCTGTTTTTCTTGCAATGTCCGCGAGAGGCGCATTTTCGCCCAGCATGATGATAATTTCCCGATTACGCTTTGCTATTAACGCGCGTTCCTGAGCATCCGGATCCATAATTTCACCGGGCGGTGAATTGTTGGATGGCACCTGCGCTTCGGAAACTGATTGAATTCCGACGTTATCGTCAAGACTGCGCGATTCAGCCAGTTGAACTGATCTGTCGATCTTTTTCAGCAGCGCTTCCATTCGACGGATTCTGCTATCCATAACTCGTTTCGCGGTGGCGATTGTTTTATCAGCTTCTTCCAATGTGGATTCAGTTACGCTTAGAAGGTCGCCAATATTTTCCACGTTGCTGATATCATCCTTCATCCTTTTGAGCTCGTCCATCAGCAGCTTGTTCCTTCCATAAAGGAAAGCGGCAAACAGCAGAAGAAAAGTCGCGAGGATTAAAAATACAGTATCCATTTAAACAGTCCGAGCTTCAGAAAACCTCCAGGATAATAATACCAGTATTACGGCCTGAACGATATCGGTTATATAAATGTCAGCGCCGCACTATTATAACATAAACTCTTTATCAGTATCTGTTTTCCCAACTATTCTTATCCAATGAAAAACCATGTTTTAAGTTATTTCATCTTACAATTACTTCTTTTCCTGGGAGCGCTGGCCTCTGGGGCTTGTTGAAAAAGGTGAGTTTCCACCGTAACCCGGAATGCCTTTATATAAAA
>CBDURE010000194.1:0-5038 GCA_965369605.1 uncultured bacterium | reverse complement strand
CACAGACGAATTTAAAGTCCCTTCTTTTCCAATGCATCTATCATATTCCCCTAAGATACAAATGCAGAGAATATATAAATGTCGAAAGTCGAGATTCGCGAAGCGAATGGTCGGAATGACGTTTTTCTTGCTGTATTAACGGGATTATCCAATCGCAAGGATTTTTAAAAATTCTCGTTTATCCTGATTTGCCTCTTGCATCTTCCAACCAATCCCATTATCATAATGAGACATTTTTGCGCACATGCCCAGGGAGAAAATCAATGGCTCTGAACGTTCTGATAATCGACGACGAAGAAGGCATAGGATTAACATACAGAGATTTGCTTGGAGAACTCGGAATGGAGGTTCGTTTCGCGACTGAACCTGAGGATGGCCTCATAATGATGAGGTACTCTCCTGACATCGTTTTGCTGGATTACAAGATGCCGCGTCTTGATGGCATTGAGGTTTTAAAACGTATCAAGGAGGATAATCCGGAACAGATAGTTATCATGATGACAGCGCATGGTTCAATCGCGAACGCTGTTGTTGCCATGAAACTGGGCGCTTTTCACTATATCCCGAAACCTTTTAAAATCGATGAATTGATGGCGGTGATAAACAGGGCGCGTGAGTTAATCGACATGCGCAATCTTCTCAAGCTGACCGACAAGGCTGTTGAATCCGGTGATTTCGGGCTTCTCGACGGCAAATCTCCACCAATGAAATCTGTTTTCAAACGCGCGGGGAAAGTGGCGGACAAACCCAAAACCTCGGTTTTAATTCTGGGTGAAAGCGGAACAGGAAAGGAATTGCTGGCACGTACAATACACAATATCTCCCAGCGAAAAGAAAAACCATTTGTAGCGTTGAACTGCTCCGCGATTCCACATAACCTGCTTGAATCCGAGCTGTTCGGATATGAACCGGGCGCGTTTACCGGCGCGAACAAACGTCAACGCGGGTCGTTCGAGGTTGCCGACAACGGAACAATATTCCTGGATGAAATCGGCGACATGCCCTTTGAACTGCAGTCAAAGATTCTAAGAGTCCTTGAGGACAATTCGTTCAACCGTCTTGGAGGCGCGAACGAATTAATCAAGGTGGATGTTCGTGTGATAGCGGCATCAAACAAAAATCTTGATCTGATGATAAGCCAAAAACTTTTCCGCGAAGACCTTTATTTCAGATTGAACACATTCACAATCGAAATGCCACCGTTGAGAGAACGCGGGAATGATGTTATCGATCTCGCGATGAAGTTTATCAGGATGTTGAACAATGAAATGAAAATGGATATCGCCGGACTCTCTCCCCAGGCGGCGCGCGCTATCAAATCATTCCTCTGGCCGGGAAATGTTCGACAATTACGAAACTCAATCGAAAGCGCGATGATTGAATGTGAAGAGAACTACATACAAGTTGAAAACCTTCTATCAGTGATACAAACCGGCAAGGAACAACAAGCTTCTGAAATTGCGGGACGGTTTCTGGAATCCGGTACGCCAACGCTTGATGAGATCAAACGGGCTTATATCCTGAAAGTGCTCGGCCAGTGCAGGACAGATCAGGATGCCGCTGATTTGTTGAATGTCAGCCGCAGAACCATCACACGTTTCAAAAACGAGATTAACCCAACACCTAAAAACCAAAACCTGCAATAGTTGTTACTGAAAATCCTCAGAACCCCATATTTTTTGTCATTCTGAACGAAGTGAAGAATCTATTCGCGATAACGTAAATATTTCTCAGCAGATATAATCGCCAGCACGGAAGCGTATAGATTCTTCGCTGCGCTCAGAATGACAATCTATCCAATTCAAGTAAAGTAGTCGGGAATCCCTTTCCCAGGGAAAACAGGTGGCTGTCTTACGCAAAGCCCCGGTGAAGGGACACCGGGTTACAATTGACAGGTTAAAATATTTTGTAGTAACCCGGCATCCCTTTGCCGGGGAAAACCGTAACTCAGCATCCCCTTACATTGGAAAAAAAGTAGCCCGGGGATCCCTTTGCCGGGAAAAACAGGCGGCTGTCTTACGCAAAGCCCCGGTGAAGGGACACCGGGTTACGAGCTTACTAAACAACGCTGGAACGTTCAAATTTTTTAATACAGGGACGATATGTATTACAGAATCGTAACTGAATAACCTGGAAGTAAAACACATTAAATGTGCTACCTCCTAACCTTTTTTAATAGACGAGAAGAGAGACAAACTCCCTATCCCCAGCCTGAACTATTTGCTCTCTTCTCTGTTTTTTTTGCCCAATTTCAAATCGACATTCCCCCCGCTAACTCCTCATGAACGTGGAAGAGCATTTTGATTAGGCGCTACTCGACAGGATGAATAGCATCGACAGGGCAGACCTCAAGACAATCCTTTGAATCCTTACAGAGTTCAGGATCGATTTCGTATTTCTCTTCACCCTCTTTTACAGCGTTATGCGGACACGCATCCGCGCAAGCGCCGCATGCAATACAGTCGTCGTTGATGAAATAAGCCATGACATTCTTTTCCTTTTGATTAATTTGAATTCTTAAAACCCGCTCCAATTATAGAACTCCTTAAATGAAATTCAACTGTTTTCAGGTCTTTAACGTCCATTCAAAATAATTTCAAGAAAACCCAATCTAATCTTCAAACAAGTTAAATGCTATGAATAACGCTCGCACCTTTCAAAGCGAACTTATTAACAGGGAAAAATTGTTTTTTATGTATCTCGTATTCGGGGATGGTTTTATCAACCCGTTTGGAGGCTAAATTGGGACACAAAAGGCTTTTGTTACACATATTCGTGCTGACCGCGTTAGTGTTCTGCGTATCAGCGTGCAGCCGGTCACAGACACCGACATCACCGGCAAACAGTTCGCTCAACATAAAGGACAAGGTGTCAAGGTCATCGATGGATACCACCGGTGAATCTGTTTTCGCCCGATTCGATATGGTGCTGAATCCTGACACACCGGAATTGTCAATCACGCCTATAAGGCGTTCAGCGGAAATCGGCGAGTCATGGGATCTTGAAATAGCGCAGTATCTGAAATCAGATCCGTGCCGCGATTGTTTGAAAATCAGCGGTCTTGGAATGGATGAAGAAGGAAGAGTGTTCATGAATGTCGGCATTAAGCATCCATTTGATGAAACAAGCCAGAGGCTTGATCTTAACGCTTATGACATTCGGGCGATTGTCATTGTCCAGGGAGACCAGGTTTTTCCACAGACAATCATAAACGGCCAATCCGTTCTCGGACATTTTCACTTTCTCGCCAATGCTGACGGCTGGACAAACCATTTCGATGATGGCGTTGACGGCCAGTATCCCGGAAATCTAAACCCGTTCATCGAATTCTTCACTGAGGATGATCCCACATGGGATGGAATCGGGGATGAAATCGAAAATCATGTTATGGCTGTTAGCGCTGATTATGATTTCAAACGCCTGGTATTTGACATACCTTCAGGCGAGGATTACTCGTTCCAGCTAGTTGTTGGAGCAAGTTACGGACAATCCGCAAAAAAATCAATTAGCGAGGGTGAACCCGGAAGTCGAACCAATCCTTTGTATTTCCTGCCGGAATTCAACCGCAAGGAAGCATATTCAGTAGCCATGAACGCTGATGAACTGAATTTCGGCGCGAATCCCGAAGTTGTTGTTGACATTGAAATTAAAGACTGGCAGGTTGGCGCGCATGTCGGGCAGGTTTATCCTGAAAACCTTAATGACCTAACCGGACCAAGCGGAATTGGCACTGTTTCTCTTGAAATCCCTGAACTGGATTATTTCTCATCGGAGCCTGATTCGACCATTGGAACGGGAACATGGGAAAATCCGATGCACGCCAGATTCAATGTGCCGGTATCATCCTTCTCGCTTTACTCATGCCTCACGCGTGTAAACGATGAACGGATAGTGGAAGACATGGACATGTCAACCTATCAGTACACCGAAATAGACACATTTATTCAGATGGGCGAAGACAAATCAATCACAGATATTGCTCTTCCACAGTATGACATTGTTCTTGGCACACGCTCAGTAGCGGTTGATGAGAATCGTGTTTATGTAACATGGACAGATATTGAGGGCTACACAGGCGTAATTTTGTGCTCAAGGTCAAGCGATAACGGAGAGACTTTCAGCCCTCCGGTTACTGTGAATGATTCCGACCATCTGGACGCAAAACAGAGGCCATCGATAGCTGTCAGCAGTACAGGCAAAGTTTATATTGTCTGGGAGGATTATGGCAACCTGAATCCATTCAGTGACGCGCCTGATATTCTTTCGGCATCCAGCAATAATCAGGGTTATTCATTCGGTAGTGTTGTCAAGGTGAATGACATTGAAACTGTCGCTGATGATTTCCAGACTGAACCTACAGTCTGCACAGGCGACGCTGGTGATGTTTTCGTTTGCTGGATGGAAAAGCCATCCGGGAATTCGTTCAAGCATATCCGGGTCGCGCGCAGCACCGATTCCGGATTGACGTATATTGAAAAGGAAATATCGAGTGAACAATTGCGAGTTGGTAATCCCACAATGGATGCCAATTCCAACGGCACAGTCTGGGTTGCATGGCGCGATTACCGCAACAACCATCAGGATATTTTCGCTGTTTGTTCCACAAACAACGGGACATCATACGGAATTGAGACTTGTGTTAATGACGATCAAACAGCCGAATACCAGAGCGCACCATCACTGGTAGTGGATAGCGACGGCATCGCATATATCGCGTGGGAGGATTCACGTCAACCCGGCAGAGCCGATTTCAACATTTACTTCGCGCATTCAACAGGCGCTGCATCGTTCAGCGAAAATCAGAGAATCAACCGCATTGACAATGTCGCAATTAATCCAAATATCGCAATGTCACCAAATGGCGGAATTTTCGTAGTGTATCGCGACATGCGTTCCGATGTTTGCGGTGATATTTATGTAACGGGAAGCCTTGACAAGGGGCAGACATTCTCTGTCCATCACGATGTCAAGGTGAATGATGACGATACGCCATCAATACAGATAACGCCACAGGTCGCGGTTGGAGCATATAACAAAA
>CBDURE010000193.1:0-5079 GCA_965369605.1 uncultured bacterium | reverse complement strand
CGGAGGAGGTTGTTACTCTCAATGAGCTTGCCACTATCTATCGCAAACTCGGCGAATATGACAACGCGCTGAACACGTTCATTGAATCGCTTCAGGTAACAATGGAGGTTGAGGAGTAAAAAGGGGACTGACCCCTTTTTCGCAAATGATCCAGCAGTGATTGCGTGGATGGAAAATGCTCTTGTGAAAGCAAATGAAGCGCTACATGGTAGTGGAGACGAAGAGAATGGTTGCCACAATTTACACCCAGCTTGTGATGCTGCGGCAATCTGGGGAAATTATCGTTTTACTTTAAAAATACATAATATCTCATGGGTTAACCCAACTGGTGATTATTTCATTGTTTGGGATCATATATAAAAAGGAACAAGCTAATGAAAACAACAATTAAAAAAATCAAGTTAACCATCATAGTATTCCTGTTTACTATATTGATGATTGTAATGGTTGAACCATATAATGTATTTGCTGCTGAATATCAATTCTCAGAATCCACCTGTGTACAGGCCATTTTAAACCATACAGGTGACAAACTATACATTTCATACTTCGAGGATAATGAAATTCTAGAGATAGATGTTGCAACGATGCAGGAGATACGGCAATTCGATGTCGTTGCACCTGGATTAATGGCACTAAGTCCCAGTGAAACTTATCTCTACTCGACATCAACACAGTGGCCCTTTTCACAATTGGTTCGCATCAATTTATTAAATAGTCAAACTACCGCCATCGACATTAATGGGGATATTGTGGGGTTTACACTAGATGCTAATGGTGATTGGATTTGGGCGATACATGAAACCTATCCGATTCCTAATGAGTTCTGTAGCAGGGATGAAGCTGTTCTGGATTATAAGAATTCAGGATTCCTTACTAAGATTGATGCCAGCAGCTTTTCGCAATCTAACACAGTAAATACTTCTGTATTACCAATGGATGTATTGTATTCTAATTATAGTGGTAATGTACTTGTTTCACATGAATGGGAGCTTTCATACGCTGAATCTGAGGGTTCTTTCATAGATGTGTTTGATGCAACATCACTTCAAGAAGTTGGATTTACTTTTGGAGGCAACCACAATTTCCGGTCAATGCCAACAAAAGGTTGTGAATGGTCCACGGATGGCAGGTATTTTGCCATTCCAAATTCATACTTTGACAATCTTACTCACTCGCTTAGAATACTTGATACTGCAGATAACAAAACAGAATTTGAATTGACATTTCTATATCCCATTGCTAGTACTCCAATACGTTTAAATTTCGTTCAGAAAGCTGCTAATGCTGATATACTATGGTGTGCAAGTAATAAGCGTTATGTAGTAAGGGTAAACACTATCACTAATGAATATGAGGTTTATGAAATCCCTGAAGCAACATCACCGTTTGGTTTCTTTGATGTTTCACCTGATGGAAGAACTTTATACTTAACACAATATCTAACAGGAAATATAATCGTAACATCACCCGGCAACCACGACCCCATCTGCAATCTCCTCGTCATCACGCCGCGACCGCACACCGGCCCGTCCCCCGTGGCGGTTGAGTTTGACGCGTCCGGCACATACGACGATGACGGCGACACTCTCACGTTCCACTGGGATTTCGACGGCGACAAGGTTTTCGACGAACCGATCGACGACGCCTACACCGGCACGCCCTCCAATCCAACCCACGAATACACCGCCGATTACGAAGGCGCCGTCAATTTGCGTGTAACCGACAACTACCAGGGCGAATGTGATATCGCAGTGATACTTTCCGTCGATGTGGAGTAACTGAATCTTGAATCCTCGCTGTTGTTAAATAGATTCGGTTGTATAATAGTAAGCAGGATGCCAGATCAAATTCACCATAATCTGACGATTGATCTTGAGGACAAAAACGTCAAGATGCCATTCGACATACCATTTGGAAATGTAAATGATGCCTGTATAGGCAGTAATAAAGGGCATCTAAAAAGGGGACTGACCCCTTTTTTATATGACTATTGTTGCAGATATATATAGTGGCGATTATTATAAAAATCCGGGGGGGACTCTTAACCCACATAGTGATGCTGGAGGAACTGTTGATTGTTGCGGTTATTTAACCCAGGTTATAAGGAGATTAGGAAGAAAGGATGATCAGGGAAATTACCCTATTCCACATTTTACTGCGGATGAATTAAGAACACAAGGACGATTATGGGGTGATGCTGTAGGAGCTAATTGTATTCCTTTTAGTGATCTTCAAGCTGGCGATTTAATAGTATGGGGAGATACATCGCATGTTGGCATTTTTGATCGTATGGCAAGTACAAGAATTGATCCCGATAATCCAGAAGTAACTATTTATACTGCTATGATATGGTTATCTTGGGGTACATCAAATGAGGATCATCCTGAATATGGAACAGGTCATGTTGGTCTCCACACTCGCGAACTTGCTGTTTCTGGTAAACTATCAAGTGATCTAAATCATTGGCATTTTGTTCGTCGATGGAACGAAAATGAAGTGTTTAATAATTGTCCGTAAGGAGATAGAGAATGAAAAAATTATGCAATCGATTTTACATCATAATTGCTTTGGCACTATTACCATTATTTTATGTGTCAGGCGTATCTTATGCCCAAAATGTATATACATCAGAAGAACTATTCACAATCCCTTGGGGTGAACAACCAGGAGAATTATCACAGAAATGGCTTAACTGGGATATGTGTCCCCCACCGGGTCCAAGCGCATTATCTCCTGATGGTGGATTTGTTATCGCTGATTATGCTGAAACTACAGAACGTTTAGCCAAATACTCATTGGATGGAACGCTAATTGGTGCTATTGATCTAAGAGTTTTTTCTATTCCAATGCCATCACATATTTCTATCGCTCACACAGGGGAAGTATTGCTTGCAATTGACACAAGATTGACGCTTTTAAGTTCTGATCTTGAAATATTATTCACAGAAACCGTTCCTTTACCGCATGCACATGTAGCTTTCATTTGGAGATCAGAAAATGGAGGGTTTTGGTGCATTTATGATTTGTCATCAATGTATGATATCAAAAGGTACCTTGTTGAATATAATCTTGATGGATCCATGTCGTCACCACAATTGTTATTTTCCGGAGAGCCAAATGACCAAGAACGTTATAATTACGAATTTATCTCACCAACCGGCGAAAACAGTCGGAATATTAAAGACATGCATGGTTATATATATATGGATATATGGAAATATCCTGAAGGGAGCTTTCTAAAGAAAAGATCTCCTGAAAATGAATTAATATACACATATGTTATAAATTACGATCCAAATTGTAAAGGAACATCAGAATATTATATAGACTGGAATGGTGATTTTTACACTCTTCATCCTTCTGCACAGGGTGAGGTTTTAACTAAATTCGATCTTCACCACGACCCCGTCTGCGACCTCCTCGTCATCACGCCGCGACCGCACACCGGCCCGTCGCCCGTGGCGGTTGAGTTTGACGCGTCCGGCACATACGACGATGACGGCGACACTCTCACGTTCCACTGGGATTTCGACGGCGACAAGGTTTTCGACGAACCGATCGACGACGCCTACACCGGCACGCCCTCCAATCCAACCCACGAATACACCGCCGATTACGAAGGCGCCGTCAATTTGCGTGTAACCGACAACTACCAGGGCGAATGTGATATCGCAGTGATACTTTCCGTCGATGTGCAATAGTGGCAACAATCAAAATCCATGATAAAATGCACTGTTCGATTATTAAGGATGCCTTGTGCAACAGAATGCGATTTCAAGGGTCGTCATGGAGGTCATTGTGAATAGCAGGTATAATCAGCGATACAAAAGGGCGCTGTCCCCTTTATTCTCGTGTTTTCCCGGCAAAGGGATGCCGGGTTACAATTAATTCTATTTAAATAAACAGCTTTAATAATACATCTCGAAAAACATTGCCCTGTTACCGTCACGATAATCCTCCCAAATCAGATACCAGTGTCCATCCGGGCTGTGAGTCAGATTGGGCCAGCGTTGATCGGCATCAACCGTATCATCACCCCTGAAAGCAAACGCGTTAAGCATGTCTGCCGGTGTATCCGAAGTGTTGAAAATCTTGCTCCAATTACGAGAGGACACTTCGTAAATATACATAATCTCACCGCTAACCGGGTGGATGTCGTAACTTAACTGCTTTGCACTGGAGGCAACGAGAAAAGGAGTGTCAAAAGTTGTATTTGCAGATTGTTTAATCGCCATGTAGTTACTTGAGTATGTTCTGTATCCGCAATAGACATTATCATCGCCATCAACGCGCAGGAGAGGGAAAAACTCAGAAGAACCAGTTGTGGCAATATCACTATTGGAACTAAGCGCACCATCATAGAAAGCATACCAAATCTGCCTGTTCATATTCCCAAAGGCAAGCAAGCCATCCCACGCCATGTGGAATACACCAGTTGAATCGGCTGTTGCGCAAACAGTAATCCCGCATCCCGAACCATTGCCGGGATATTCCCAGGTGAACCACCTGTCAGGAGTGGCGACTGTGGCTTTCGGCGAAAAACCACTTCCTTCATCAATTGCATACGAAACATAAGCGGTATTCGGAACCGTTTGTGATGAATCCTCACCGCCGTATTCAGACATCATAACAAGAACATCGCCATCCGGATTAACGGCATAGGATGCATAATCCAGGGTTTTACCCCACTCGCGGCCTAATGCAAATACTACCGGTTCAAATCCACTCCCGGTATCTTTTCGATAATTCAATCCCTCACCTATTGAGTAAAAAACATACACATCCATGCCATTCGTGACAATACCGGGATCGCTAGAATAACTGTCATAAATAACTGTTTCGAATAGAATGGTTCCACTCGAATCGCATTTGTAATATTCCAGGTTGGAATACGTCGGTGTGGCTGTTCCATAATAATTGTCCGCAACAATATGAATTAGCCCATCTGATGTTGTTGCAATTCGAGTATTAACACACCACAACATGTCAGTGCTGGTTACATCAGTGGGGGTTATTCTGATTCCGGGCTTAATCCAGCCATGCACGATTACATCATCGCTGAAAATCTCGCTTGTC
>CBDURE010000192.1:0-5196 GCA_965369605.1 uncultured bacterium | reverse complement strand
CCCCACACTCCCGTCTTTTTGTGATTGTGGGTGAAATGCGAAACTTCGTTGCGAAACACCCACAAGCATTTGAAATCGCTGGCGTTTTCAACTGCTTGTGGGCGGCACCCGAGATGTTTACTTCAGTTTCACTGCCCAGGAAAGGGGAAAGGGAAGAGCAATCATGGATAAACAAACAAATTCAGTTCCGATAGACGAAGCGAAAATAAATTCGCTTCTTGAAACGTGTACCGCGGATGATTCAGTCAGGATTAACAGCATTATGGATAAAGCCCGTGAGCTTAAAGGCTTGAATCTTGAGGATGTCGCGCACCTTACCGCGATTGAGGAACCATCGCTGCTTGAGAAATTATTCGAAACCGCGCGTTATGTGAAAGAAACAATCTACGGCAAAAGGCTTGTTCTTTTCGCTCCGCTTTATATTTCCAATTTCTGCCGCAACGACTGCACATACTGCGCTTTTCGTGCGAGCAATCGCGACATTGTCCGTCGCGCGCTGTCGCAGGATGAAATCGCGAATGAGGTCAAAGCGCTTGTCATGCAGGGACACAAGAGGGTTCTTCTGGTTACCGGTGAGGCATATCCGGATGAGGGGATCTCTTATGTTCTGAAAGCGATTGAAACGATTTATAAAACGAAAGTCGATAACGGTGAGATTCGCAGGATTAATGTGAATATCGCGCCGTTGAATGTTGATGAATTCAAGGAACTGAAAAAAGCGAACATCGGCACCTATCAGATATTTCAGGAAACATACCATCGGGAGACATACGCCGAGGTTCATCCGCGTGGCGCGAAACGAGATTATGATTTTAGAATCATGGCTATGGATCGCGCTATGGAAGCGGGAATTGATGATGTCGGAATCGGCGTTCTCTTCGGGCTTTACGACTGGCGGTTTGAGGTTCTTGGAATGATGCAGCATGTCAATCATCTTGAGGATAAATTCGGAGTTGGACCGCATACGATTAGCATCCCACGTCTCGAACCCGCGCTTGGATGTGAGATAACAACAAATCCTCCGCATGAAGTATCCGATAATGATTTTGCAAAAATAATCGCCATTTTCAGGCTCGCGGTTCCATATACGGGAATGATAATCACGACACGTGAAACACCGCGTATCCGCGGGGAATCTTTCTCGCTGGGCATATCGCAAATCTCGGCGGGCAGCAGGACTAATCCGGGCGGATATTCTGATAATCCGTTCGAGGGCGTCTCAAGCCAGTTTCAGTTGGGAGACCATCGCTCACTTGATGAGGTCATTCAGGATGCGGCATCGCAGGGATATATCCCGTCGTTTTGCACTGCGTGTTACAGGCTGGGTCGTACCGGAATGGATTTCATGGATTTGGCAAAACCGGGTGAAATTAAAAAACACTGCGAACCCAACGCGCTTACAACATTCCTTGAGTACATTCTTGATTACGGCTCTGATGATACGCGCGATGTCGGAGAGAAACTAATCGCTGAAATCCTTGATAACATGGATGATACGATGCGTGAATTTTCGATTAAGCAATTGGAGAAGGTACGTTCAGGAAAGCGTGATGTTTATTGTTAAGTCGCCATGACCCCGGCAAAGGGATGCCGGGTTACATAAATAGATAATCCAAATGCCGGGAGCACCGCACGCTAGTGCAGCGCAGACGATACAGGAGTTGATTATGAATAAGAAACATTATATCTATGGTGTTCATGTTACAGAACGCTTGAAAAGCGCGGTTGATGTCCAGAAAATACTTACTGAATACGGCTGCAATATCAAAACGCGAATCGGGCTGCATGATATCAACGGTGATGAATGCGCCGGTACCGGCCTGCTTATCCTTGAACTAGTTGGTGATGAGGGTAAAATTCAGGAGATGTCCGGCAAACTTCAGCAGATTGAGGGTATTGAAGTAAAGGGGATGATTTTCGACCATGCTGGCTGATTCAGCATTATAAGGGGACAAGGGGACACCATGAAAGGCACACCCAGAGGAGTACGGCTTCATATCGGATTGTTCGGACGCCGCAATGTCGGCAAATCATCGCTGCTGAACGCGCTTACCGGACAGGAAATCGCGATTGTTTCAGAGATACCGGGCACCACAACTGATGTAGTAAAAAAAGCGATGGAACTAAAGCCAATCGGGCCTGTTATTTTTCTCGACACCGCGGGGCTTGATGATGTCGGCGATCTTGGCGAAAAGCGAATCCGTAAAACGCTGAAAGCGATGGATAGAACCGATATCGCGCTCGTGATCACCGATGACGGCATCGGCGAATTTGAAAAGAAAATTCTGCTGGAACTGAAAAAACTCGAAATACCATCCGTGATTGTGTTCAGCAAAATCGATTTAAGCAAACCCGACAGCAGCTCAATAAAACTTGCGGAAGATATTGCAAGTTCAGCAGTCGAGACTAATGCGCTTGATGATATCGGCATGGCTGATCTCCGTGGCGCTATTGTCAAACTCGCTCCCGATGATTTCATGAATCCGACAAGTATCCTGACCGGAATTATTGAACCCGGCGATACAGTCGTTCTCGTCATTCCAATCGACCTTGAAGCTCCGAAAGGGCGATTGATACTGCCGCAGGCGCAGGTTATCAGAGAAATTCTGGATTACGACGCCCGCGCGATTATTGTCAAGGAAAATGAACTACCGGGTACTTTGGACATGCTTAATAAAAATCCAAAAATCGTGATAACGGATTCACAGGCGATTTTGCAGGTCGCGGCGGATGTTCCCACTGAAATTCCTGTTACCGGATTTTCTGTACTCTACGCCCGTTGGAAAGGCGATTTTGAAACATTTGTACGAGGCACTTACGCGATAAATAATCTTAAACCCGGTGATAAAGTGTTAGTCGCCGAAGCGTGTACGCATCACCCGATTGCCGATGATATCGGACGGGAGAAAATCCCGAAATGGCTTGGGAAATATGTCGGCGGCGATCTTGAGTTTACGCATTACGCCGGCCATGATTTCCCGGATGACCTTTCGGAATATAAGATGGTTATCATGTGCGGTTCGTGCATGTTGAATCGCAGAGAGGTTATATCACGGTTGCTGCGCGTGAAAGATGCCGGGGTTCCGGTTTCCAATTACGGTCTAACAATCGCATTTTCCCTTGGCGTTTTTGACAGGATGCTGTCGCCGTTTCCGGGTATGCTTGAGGTTGATGGCGGTTAGTGGCTTTGCTGGTTAGAAAGTTAGTAAGTTAGTAAGTTAGTAGGTTAGCAGGTTAGTAGGTTGAAAAAATTGAAATAACACCATGCTTTAGCGTAGTGCAGTATTCAAAATAACCGAATTGTATCTTGGGGAGCCTTTCCCAGAAAACCCGGTGAAGGGACACCGGGTTACGATTAGAGTTTGAGTGAATCACCACGGTTGATGGCAAGAGGACGTCCCAATTCAGCAATGATTATTTTCAGGCGTTCGACCGCATCACGTTCCTTTTTCTCACCAGTTGGCGCTTTGCCGGGATAGATATCGTAATACTCAACGAATTCAGATGGGGTGATATCCGCCATAACGACGTTCGCTCCGGATTGCAGCGAGATTTTGTAATCGTCGGGTGTGATCGACGCAAGCGCGGTGCTGCATGGAATGTGGGCATCCGGCATTGACAGACGCAGGACTGAAAGAACTTTGTGGCTGAACAACCAATCTCCCCCACTCTCTTTTGCCAGCGGTGTTCCGGGGTGAGGAATGAACGGGCTGAAAGTTACCATGTCGAAATTGAGACCAGCGCAGAATAGAATGTCATCAGCAATGTCCTCGATTGCCTGACCGGGCAGCCCGATTAACGCGCCGCTTCCGGTTTGGAATCCGAGTTCCTTTAAATCGTTCAGACATCTTATCCGATTTTCCAGGCTTAATCCCGGATGCAGATTTTTGTATATTTCAGGATTAGTTGTTTCGATTTTAAGGAGATACCTGTCAGCTCCGGCATCGCGCATTTTCTGGTAATCATCGCGAGCAAATTCACCGCTGCTGAGAGTAACAGCGACATCGCCGATTGACTTTACATCATGGACGATTTCACACAAGAGGTCTGCGTTGAAATGCGGATCCTCGCCACCCTGCAGAACGATTGTCCTTACGCCCTGATTAAACGCCTTACGGGCGGTTTCGAGAATCTGCTCTTTGTTCATCCGATATCTGGGAAGATCGTGGTTTTCCGCGAAAAGGCCACAGTACGCGCACAGGCATCGGCAGTGGTTGGAATATTCGATAATTCCTCGAAGGTGAATTTCATCGCCGCAATGTTTTCGTCGAACGCCATCCGCTTTTTGAAAAAGCGAATCGGCTTCTTCGTTTACAAGCATATGGATTATCCGGTCTTTATCCATACATACTAGTTTACCAGATTATCCGCAAGGTAACGCATCTGCTGACGGGCAGCATCGCTGAGATTTTCAGGCGTTGAACAAAAAGGCACAATTGAGATTCTTTTTTCAATATCGGCTTTGGTAAGGTTTGCCCATCGCTTGAATTCTGTTTGAATTGTATCAGCGTTGTTCTCAACAGGTCCGGCGCATGTAACCAGTAAAGCGACTCTTTTGTTTTCGATAAGTGATTTGTGCTCAGGTGTCATATATCCGCTGACAAGAGATACAGTTCGGTCAAGTAATGCTTTTATCTGACCTGAAAAACTCCAGATATACAATGGAGATGAAATAACAATCGCGTCAGCAGCAATCATTTTTTCAAGAATCGTATTGCCATCATCGTCCTGAATACATCCGGGTTTGCCTGATGTTTCCGAGCATTTGAAACATCCAAGGCAGCCGTTGATTTGATAATCGATAATGTTGGCACGTTCAGTATCATGCCCCATCGATTTTAGTTCATCCTCCAACCAGCCAAGCACTGTGGCTGTATTGCCCGATTTATTCGGGCTTCCTGGAATACACAATATTTTCATTTGCAGCCCCTCAACTTCAAATGTTATCAATAAATGTTGATGGAATTCTAGCATAAACCCGTGAATCAGTAAATACATTTTCCTATATTTATCTTTGCAATATGGTATATAGGACATCTATTAATATATATAGGATATATCGAATATGCCGCCAAAAGAAAACCCCGGTGAGGGGACACCGGGTTACAAAATTCCGCATAAAGAAAACCCGGTGAGGGAGCACCGGGTTTGTATATTAAACATAACCTGGTAAATAGAAAGAAGCCAGCTTGGAAA
>CBDURE010000191.1:0-5276 GCA_965369605.1 uncultured bacterium | reverse complement strand
GTGTAACATCCACTTTCCATGCGGCTTTTCGATTGAATTCGGGAACGTAATATATCGGCTCAAGACGCTGGGATTTCTTCGCGCTCGCGCCGTACCCCATTGTCAGATAAACATCGAACACCAATTCCGAACCTGTTGACAGAACAAGATTGAAATCCTGATAATCCAGCCCCATCTCGAACCTGTTGTTTTTTGCATCCTCATAACAGATTTTGTAAGGGAGAGCGGAATCATCATCGATTACCTCGGCAAGTTCACAAGTGAATCCATCCGCATTGGCAAGAATACCGGGATAGGCATCAATTCCGGTAAGCGTGTATGTATCCGCTGTCCTCTCAATCGGATAAAGAACCAGCGCGAGATCGAAAACATCCAGGTCAAGGCGGTTTATCGCGGATGGCGGCTGCGATGAGTTCCCCTTTGGAAATGGATGCTTAACCTGCATACCGAGAACGATGTCGCCATTTTCATCCAGCGCGATGTTGTTAATCCTTAAACAGTCCTGGCAGGGAGAAATCGCAAAGAAATTCTCGCCTGAAACAATATATGATTCACCATCCGCTGAATGGCGCATGGATATCAATTCAGCCCAGGCGCCGTCATGTGAAACAGCCAGATTATACGCGCCCAGAAAACCGATAGCGCTTTCGCCGTCGAATGCGATTACAGGCAGCGAATCAAAATCTCCAGCATTGATATTACCCGCCGGATTTGGAATCAGGGCGTTATCGCCCCCTCCTGAGCAACCTGCAAATGCAAGTGCAAATAGAACTAATGACAAACCAACTAAAGTACGCATTTTATAACCTCCAAAGCTATGGTTAAACCTGTTATTTGATAATTAACTACTCAGCCAATAAGTTAGTCGCGACTAAGTTTCAGGTTACCAGAAGTTGTCAGAAAATGCAACTTCACACCTCAAGATTTATTTAAATGTGGTAGTTTTCAGAGTATGCCTAACGTGCAATATCAATTATAGATGATAAGGCAGCATTAATCAAAGGCGAAAAAAAGCGGCACATGAGTGCCGCATAATTTCAATTAAACCTATTAAATATGAGTGTTAGTAAACTACAATCACCTGCGCATCGTTGTATCCAGCGCCATTGCCACCAGAATCAGGACCATTCGCCCATGCCAGTACAAAATAATCGCGATCAGCATCATCAATCATGTCATTAAGCCAGTATGATGTATGAATCCACCATTGATAACCGGTAAATCCCCACATGCCGCTTTCACAGAATTCAACATCTATTGCGTTACATTGGTTATTATATGAAGTAAAATCCCTGTGATCCTGGGTTGGTGTAATATCACAAGCGGTTGGGGCGTTATCCTGAACGTCACCTGTGGATGTTCCCAGAACCATCGCGGCACTTGTGCCAAAGGTCCAACTGTAATCTTGGAAATAATACATGTCAATATAGGCGGCATCTTGATCAACAATATCAGGCACTAGAACCAGCCATGCGCACCAACTATTGGGCCAGGAACCGCATTGGCCATAATGGCAGCTGGTTGAGAAGCTTGCCATCCCATACCCTCCACTACCTGAATCATCAAGGGTTGGGAATCCCCATGTACTCGTGTTGAAATTCCAATGGCTGCCGTTGTTATGCTCATCCCTCTCTAACCAGCTATGGCCACTGCTAAAATAATGCGAATCAAATATAAACAAAACCTCACCGGATGGCACAGAATCAGTGGCTGGATTTCCGCCGACCACTACTCTTGCAATCACTCTTAACCTGTCCACACCTTGTACATTTGTAGGTTGGAATTTATAGAAACTCTCAGTTGTTGTATCCAATACTGACCATGAGGAGGGAGTCATTCCGTTATTCGCTCGCTCGATTGCAAATTCCACGGCGCAGGCATTATCAGGCCAGTCAAGATCAATGGATGTAATCCTGTAGGCGTTTCCGATACCCTCGCCTCTGTTAACCGTATCAGCGGTAACTTTTCCCGGGCTTCCGAGTTCACTCCCGACTGTAATATCAGTTGTGCAGATGCTTGAAAGCGCGGGATCGTCATCATCAGTAACTCGGATTGCAACCGTTACCGTGATATCAGATCCAGTGCTGTTGCAGGGCATTGTAAGAGCGACCGGATTTCCGAATTCAGGATCGATGCTTGTCTGGGTAACATAGGCGTTGAAATCAACACCGTCGTAGTCAGCGTCATATTCATACATTGTGATACTGCCGTCGGGATCGTTGCTTGTTCCCGGATCAGCATAAACAGCGCCACCCTGGCCAACATCATTTGTATCAACATTGATATCACAAACAGGTGGCATTCCTCCGGCTAATACTGTTGCAATAAAAGTCTGATAAACAGTGAATTCAGGAATGTTGTACCATTCAAGACGAATACCGTCAGGAGTGTGGACAAGCGTATCAGGTTCGCCGCCAACGACGGAAATTCCCGGAACTCTTGAATCTGTCACCTTGACAAGGCCGATATACTCACCCTCAGCCAGTCCATTTTCATTTGCAATCGCTGCCGTATATGTCAGCGGATCATCCCAGCCGTTTGATGTCATATCAACTGTGGATGCGCTTGAAACAGCGCTTGTCATTCCGGGGATTTCAACTGTAACTTCACTGATATCCGATGACGCACTAATCTGATCAGTATTTGCCGGATCAGGAAATACTCCTGCGATAGTCGCGCCGTGGTTCCAGTCGTAGATATCAATAGTCACGTCGAATTCAGTGGTTGTGTCAGTATCATCCCATGTATTGTCAATTTCAGGTGGGTCTTCACCTTGCGGCGGTGTAACTTCCACTTTCCACGCCGCTTTTCGGTTGAATTCCGGCACATAATATGTCGGATTAAGCCGCTCCGGTTTTTTCGCGCTCGCGCCATAGCCCATTGTCATATAAAGGTCGAAAAGCAAAGTTGTGCCGGGAGCGATGACCACGTCGAAATTCTGGTATTCAGTCCCCATTTCAAATCTGTTGTTGAATTCACTTTCATAGCAGATTTTATATGGCAGCGCGGAATTCACATCTGTAACTTCACTTATTTCAGATGTGTAGCCATCAGCATTAAGCAGAATACCGGGATAGACATCCAATCCTGTCAAGTTGAAGGTTGTTGGAGTTATTTCAACCGGATTGACAACCAGCGCAAGGTCGAAAACATCAAGATCAAGTCGATTTATAGCGGTTGGCGGTTTTAGTACATCTCCTTCGGTGAAAGGATGTTTGACAATCATTCCCAGAACGATATTGCCATCCGCGTCAAGCGCTATGCTGTTCAATTTTAAGCAGTCATGGCATGGTGAAATCGTGAAAAACCCTTTTCCACTGACTATAAAGGATTCTCCTTCAGCTGAACTGCGCATGGGAGTAAGTTCAGCATCAACAAAATCAGGTGAAATTGCCAAACTGTATGCTCCAAGAAAACCAATCGCGCTTTCACCATCAAAAGCGATTACCGGGAGAGAATCAAAACTCTCAGTGTTATTTTCACCTGCTGGATTGCTGATTACAGCGTTATTACCACCACTGGAACATCCTGCCGCAATGGCAAGAATTGCCAGTAGTGTAGCTATTGAAATGAAATATCTCATTATTATTACACCTCACAAAATTATTTGTAATGAATTGAAATCAATATTCGAACTAACGAATTAGATTATATGACAAATATGTTTGTTTTCAAAGCGAACACAAGAAGTAGTGATACTCTGGATTGCCTGCTTTTTCATTCAACCACATCGACATTGTCAACAAACCACTTCACCCGCTCGATTGTCTCCGTCTTGCCGATAAGATTCAAAACCTCATACAAACCCGGAGTCGCGCGTGTACCCGATACCGCTAATCTTATTGGCTGCATTATTTGTCCGAGCTTTATTTCCTTCTGCTCAGCGAATTGGCCTATCGTTGATTCAAGATTCTCAACTGTGAAATCACTCTTGGCGCAGATATCAAACGTAAACTCTATAAGTAAATCCTTCGTTTCTTTGTTCCATTTGACTTTCTTTATATCCTTTGGCGTAAACTCAGAAGGGCGTTCGAAATAGAATCCGGTCTTATCGCCGATTTCAGCGAAATACTCAACCCGCTCCTGATACAGCGGAAGCAGATTACGGCACCACTCCTCGCCCTTTTCATCAACAGCATCTTTGCCGTGAGCCTTGATAAAAAACGGCATGCACTCATCGATAAACCGCTCAACGCTCAGATTGCGAACATAATTCGCGTTATACCATTTGAGTTTTTTCCAGTCATACAGCGCGGCAGTTGGAGAAATGCCTTTCATGGAGAATTTCTCGATAAGCTCATCAAGCGTGAAAAACTCCTCATCCGTGCCATCGCTCCAGCACAGGCGCGCGAGGTAATTAACAAAAGCCTCCGGCAGAAATCCATTTTCACGATACCACTCGACATTAACTGCGGGAACATAATTCTGCGAATCCGGCGTATTTTGGGGCTTCGCAATCTGGCGTTTCGATAATTTCCCGCCAAGCGGTGACAGAATAAGAGGCTGATGCGCCATAATCGGCGACTCGACTCCCAACGCTTTGTAAAGCAGAATCTGTTTCGGCGTATTTGAGAGATGGTCATCGCCGCGGATGACATGCGTGATTCCCATTGTGATATCATCCACTACAACCGCGAAATTATAGACAGGATTCCCATTCGATTTAAGAATGACAAAATCCTTTATATCAAGATTATTAAATGTAACCAGACCGCGCACCAGATCGTTAATTTCAGTGATACCCTCAGGAATGTTAAATCGAACAACCGAATCGGGGGAATTTTTCAACGCCTCCTGGTCTTTATTCTTGCAGTCACACGTAGTCGGCCCCTCCCCGCCAGTGCAGTCGCAGTAATATGTCTTCCCCGCGTCAATCAGCTTTTGAGCATACTCACGATGAATTTCCACTCGCTCCGATTGATAGTACGGCTCCGCGATTCCACCCTTCTCTGGTCCCTCATCCCAATCGATTCCCAGCCATCTCAAACCGTCGATGATTGTATGCAGCGATTCCTCCGTTGACCGTTTTTCATCCGTATCCTCAATGCGAAGCACCATCTTTCCCCCGCCTGACTTTACGAACAAGTAGTTGAAGAGTGCTGTTCGCACACTTCCCATGTGAAGTTGCCCGGTCGGCGACGGGGCGAATCGAACTCTTATTTCACGTTCTGTCATCATTCACCATCCTGCGATTTGTTATCTCTTCGTAGGGGCGCTGCTTGCTGTAATGTGTCATAACATACGCTACACTGTGTGTCAAGACATGCGCTACACTT
>CBDURE010000190.1:0-5303 GCA_965369605.1 uncultured bacterium | reverse complement strand
ACTTGAGCAGGCTAACTTGAAATGAAAAAAGGGGATTTTTCGAACATGGTTGATAAATTCAACTCTTTTCTTTTGGAATGATGTCTGTTAGATATATTCTGTTGATTTCTATTAACCCTATCCAGGTGCCGGTCAGAGACCAGCGCTCCCAGGTTTTATATTTAATCGTAAAATGAAATGACATGGGTTTAAGCGAGTTCTTGAACATCGGTTACCCATATTTTCAAGAAGCGATTAAACGGTTGCGGACAAGGCTGCCTGTGTCCCAACAGGCTGACCGGTTCGCATCATCTGCGCGAACCTGTCAAAAAGATATCGCGAATCGTGCGGGCCGGGTCCCGCCTCCGGATGATACTGAACCGAGAACACCGGAATTTCAGTATGCGCAAATCCCTCGATTGTCTTGTCGTTAAGGTTAACATGAGTAACTTCGAGTTGGTTGTCACCGATTGAGTCAGCGTCAATCGAAAAGCCGTGATTCTGCGTTGTTATTTCAATCTGCCTTGTGTCGAGACGCATTACAGGCTGGTTGCCGCCGTGATGCCCGAATTTTAATTTGTACGATGAACATCCGAATGTCAGCCCAAGAATCTGGTGGCCGAGGCAAATCCCAAAGATTGGTTTTTTGCCGATAAGTTTTTGTATTTCACTAACGATATGAGGCACTGCCTGCGGATCGCCGGGACCGTTCGACAGGAATATGCCGTCCGGATTCATCGCAAGGACATCATCCGCGGACGTTGTCGCCGGAACCACTGTTACACGGCAGCCCTGGCTGACCAGGCTTCGAAGGATGTTGTACTTGATTCCGAAATCGAACGCCACAACATTGAATTCAGTTTTTTGCGGCTCAGCATCAGGCAAATTTTCAGTCCAGTTGTAGGATTTTTCGGAGGTAACATCCCGCACCAGATTGCACCCCGTTAGTTCGGGAATCGCTTTTGCCTTTTCAGTCAGGCTTGCCGGGTCGAGATCAACAGTCGAAAGCACTCCTCTCATCGCGCCTGATTCCCGAATGTGCCTGACAAGGCGCCGTGTGTCGATTCCCTCAATTCCAACAACATCCTGGCTTTTAAGGAATTCATCCAGTGTGCATCGCGACCGCCAGTTGGATGCGATTCTGGATTTTTCCTTAACAATAAAACCCGACAGAAAAACCTTGCGCGATTCAAAATCCTCCATCGCGATTCCATAATCCCCAATAAGCGGATACGTCATGCAGACCATCTGCCCCATGTAAGATGGGTCGGTTAGCACTTCCGGATATCCCATCATCGACGTGTTGAAAATCACTTCACCATCGCATTCGCCATCCGAGCCGAATGCCCGTCCCCTGAAATGCGTTCCATCCTCAAGCGCGAGCACAGCAGTTTTAAACATGATTGAATCGACCTCCTGCAGATTTTATTATAGACACCCAAAAAAAACCTTTCCAATGAGGAAAGGTAATTGATTTCTTATCGAATATTCCCTTTTGACGGGGAATGGTTCCCTTTGAGTGGGAACCGGATAAATAGGGTAATTGTTTCACCCGGTTCCATATCACTCCTGGAACCGTAAATATTAAATCTGATTTATATCTAACACGATGACACAAATTGCGAGCATTATACAGCGCTCAATTGAAAATGCAAGCATTATTTTACGTATTGACACACAATATCCTGTGTCGCGCGCCTATTATTTCCCCGTAACGCTGATATAAACCCGCCTTGAGCGAGGACCATCAAATTCACAGAAAAATATCCCCTGCCATGTGCCAAGGACAAGCCTGCCCTCGCTTATGATAATTCTCTGCGAACATCCCATCAGGCTCGATTTAATATGCGCGTGTGAATTTCCCTCCGCGTGATGATAATCGCCACGCACGGGAATTAATTTGTCGAGAGTGACGATAATATCCCTGACAACATCCGGATCAGCCGATTCGTTTATCGTTACTCCCGCAGTCGTGTGAGGAACATAAACCATAACCTCACCCTCCTTCACACCGCTGTCAGCGACCATTTTCACAACATCCCCCGTGATATTCACAAATTGTTGCGCTTTGGTTGTCTTTACATTAATTTCAATCATATTCACTCCGCTTTCGAATTGGGTTTGAAAAACAAGGAATGATTATATACACTATTTATTGAGTCGCAATTTTTGAAACGCAAGTTACAATGCTAAATGTTATCATAATTATACTGATTGCCTTTGTCAGCCTGTTTCTTCTAGGCACGATTGTCGTATGCGCTTTTCTTGCCCGCAAGGTTCATCTGAAAACCAGAGTAAAAAAACGCGAGCCTGATTATTATATCGCTGGCGAAGTAGTGCCTGAACGCATCGCGTTTCAAACATCGGATGGCATACCCACTGTCGGATTGTTTTATTCAGCATCAAACGAAAAAAAGCCCATTGTCATTCTTCTGCACGGATACGCTTATCATATGGGCGGATATCACGAAAGAACATCACGCCTGCTGAAAGAGGGCTGGCATGTTCTTACTTTCGATTTTAGAGGATGCGGTGAATCTCCCCACAATACCTGCACAATCGGTTTGAAAGAAACGCTGGATGTTCTCGGCGCGGTTGAATATCTCAAATCGCGCGAGGATGTCGATATCGATAAAATGATTCTATGGGGCGGCTCAATGGGAGCTGTAACTGCTCTGCGTTCAATGAAACTTCTTGATAATATCACGGCGGTAATCGCCGACAGCCCATATTACGATATGCTAACCGTGCTTGGAATTCGCCTTAAACGCAAAAACATTCCATCATTTATAAGCCATTACGTTGCTTTCGTCCTTAGTTTGATGACGGAAGGCAACCAGTGGAAAAACTCCGTGGCGAATGATATCCGCAATATCGATTCCGTACCCGTTTTGTTTATCCATGGAGATAAGGATATCGATATCGATGTTGAGGATACAATTCGCTTGCACGGCATGTATAAAGGCCCCAAACAACTAATGATACTTGAGGGCCATGCGCATCATGATCACGATAACATTCCGGGTTACATCGACAAATCGATTGAGTTTATTAAAAAACATCTTTACAGTTAAGAATAATTGCCATGAACAGTGGAATCAAAGATATTACAACGATGCGGGAGGACGCGTTATCAATTTTCAACGCCGGACTTTCAGCTGTCATTGCGAGTGACCTGGTTAAAAAGCACTGCAGGATTGATGGCGGAAATCTTGTCATTGACGATAAAGCTTATCTTCTCGACAGGTGTAAAAATATATATGTAATCGGCGCGGGGAAAGCGGCAGCCTCAATGGCTAAAGCGATTGAGGAAATTCTCGGCGACAGAATCACCCGCGGATTCATTAACGTCAAATACGGCCACACTGTTGATCTGAAATATATAGAAATAAACGAGGCGGGACATCCGGTGCCGGATGAAAACGGCCTGAAAGGTGCCGAGAAGATTCTCGAAATCGCTCAAAACGCCACCGCCAGTGATTTGATTATATGCCTACTCACAGGCGGAGCCTCAGCCCTTATGCCCTGCCCCGCGGATGGTATCTCATTCAAGGACACACAGGACACTGCAAACCATCTGCTTGAATGTGGCGCGACAATCCATGAAATAAACACAATCCGAAAGCACATATCCGCAATCAAAGGCGGCGAACTCGCGCGTGCGGCATCCCCCGCGACTGTGCTCACTCTAATCCTTTCGGACGTTGTCGGGGATAACCTGGATGTCATCGCGTCGGGGCCAACGGTTCCGGATTCCTCCGTATTCATGGACTGCAAGAAGATATTTCAAAAATACGATCTTGGGAAAAAACTGCCTGAAACCGTGTTGCGGCGACTAAAGGCCGGTAGGATGGGTGATATCCCCGAAACTCCAAAAAGGCGCGACCCCATTTTCAAAAACGTTCACAACGTGATTATCGGTACGAACGAGGAGGCTCTCACTGCAGCAAAACAAAAAGCCGATTCCCTTGGATACCTCGCTGTTGATCTGACATCCAAAATTGAGGAGTATGGTTCCACCGATGAATCCCGTGATCTGGCATATCTTTACAGTACAATTATTCGGGATTTTGTTATTCCCGACGGCCAAAGCGTATCGCCAACCTGTATTCTCCTGGGCGGTGAAACTACAGTTACAATCCGGGGAAAAGGCCTTGGCGGACGGAATCAGGAATTTGTTCTCGCCGCCGCGATTGAGATTGCGGGTTGTGAAAGAATCGTTGTTCTAAGCGCCGGTACGGACGGCACGGATGGTCCCACCAACGCCGCGGGCGCAATCGCCGACCACAACTCAATCAAAAGAGCTAAAATCCTGGGACTCGACGCTAAAAAATACCTCGACGATAATGATTCCTACCTCTTTTTCAAACCACTCGATGACCTGATAATTACAGGCGCCACCAACACCAACGTAATGGATTTAAGAATTTTTCTGATTGCGCGGGAGTAGGGGCGCTGCTTGCCGCGCCCCGGAGTGCCGCATTAAACATAGCCAATTCGGGGCGCAGCAAGCGACGCCCCTACATAATTTGTAACCCGGCAACCCCCCTCGCTTTATCACCGCGGAGCTAATGGATTTGAGTGTTGATAAACTTGAATTACACCCCTTTCCCCGAAGATATATACCTGGCAATTAATAACCTCGCCATATTGCAGCACTTTCTGGTAGTAAATATTGCCCGGTGAAATGTCGGGATCAAATTCCTTCGACTCAAGGGCAATCATTGGTTCATTTGTGTAAGGATTCGTTGGCATGTCCTTGCGCAGGTAGCTTAACAAGTCATTCCACTCCGGGGGGTAATACGAGTATTCAACCTTATATTCCTCAAGTTTCACACAGTACGGAGCAATAAGTTTAACCGTTTGCGCCTCTTCAGGCGTACGGCTCCTTCTACAACCGATAAAGCCAGATATTATCAGCGATAGCAGCAGAATAATCAGAATCACCTTAAATCTGATTAAAGACAATTTACGCATCATGCTAATCTCCTTATAGATAAATTTAAGAACACTCCAAACCTATGACTTATAATTATATAAAATGTTGCATAACTGGTTTTCCAATGCAAAAAAAAACGTCCCACCTGCTTTTACAGGTGGGACACCCACTGAGTTACTACCACCATAAACATTAGATACCGAAATTCCTAAATTCTTACGTTTTCCAATATTATTTCCTGGGAGCGCTGGTCTCTGACCGGCACTTGAACATACTAACTAAAAAGCAAAAAGCAACTCTAACGAACATGGTTGATAAAATCAGTTTTCTTATTTGGCGCTTCAATATATTGTGTGGGTTATTTGCTCCCCGTAAAAAAAGGGGA
>CBDURE010000189.1:0-5389 GCA_965369605.1 uncultured bacterium | reverse complement strand
AAAAGAAAATAAGTTATCAGGTGAATTAGCCAATGATAGAAGTCAGGAATCTTGTAAAACTGTTTGGCAATGCTGTCGCCGTGAATGACATTTCATTCGATGTAAATGTTGGCGAGGTTGTTGGATTTCTTGGCCCAAACGGTGCCGGCAAATCGACAACGATGAAAATAATCACGTGCTTCATTTCAGCTACTTCCGGTTCAGCCACAGTAGGCGGTTATGACTGTTTTCGCCAAACGCTTGAAGTGCGCCGCCAGATTGGTTACCTGCCGGAGCAGACTCCTTTATACAGTGAGATGAACGTTCTTGATTATCTGAATTTCATTGCGGATTCTCACAATATGCCGACGAAAAAAAAGCGATCGAGAATTGACGAGATGGTCGAAGTCTGCGGACTCAAACGTATGGTTCACAAGGATATTGGTGAACTGTCAAAGGGATTTCGCCAGAGGGTCGGACTTGCGCAGGCGCTTGTGCATGACCCTAAAATCCTCATTCTGGATGAGCCGACAACCGGGCTTGACCCAAACCAGATTGTTGAGATTCGCGAACTTATAAAACAGCTCGGCAAGGATCGCGCTGTTATTCTCAGTACGCATATCCTTCCTGAGGTTGAGGTAACCTGCTCAAGGATTCTCATTATCTCCGAGGGCAAAATGGTTGGCGAGGGCACACCGGAGGAACTAAGGCGTCGCAGTGAGGGACAGGAATCATTTGAACTAAGATTAAAAGCTGACAAGAACAACGTGGAGTCCGTTTTCATGACACAGGACTGGGTGACATCGCATGAACATGGTGGAACGGAACACAACGGAACGCATCGATTCAAGGTGCATGTAGCAATGCCATTGCCCGGTGAGGATTCAGGCGAAAAGTTCTTTGATCTGGCAGTGAAGAACTCATGGAAACTTCTTGAACTTAAGCCGTCCGGCGCGACACTCGAGGAGATTTTCAAGGATTTAACCACACGTGAAGTGTGATATGGCTTGATTAATAAATGAACAGTATGAAGACAATTACAGGAGTATAAACATAATGTTGAAAAATATCTGGACGATATTTAAAAAGGAATTTTCGCTCTATTTTAATTCCCCAATCGCGTATATCTTTATTACGGTTTTTCTTGTCGTCAGCACATGGTTCTATATGAGCCGGTTTTTCGTTGTTGCGCAAGCTGACATGAGAATGTATTTCACTATGCTGCCGTGGGTGTTTTTGTTCTTCGTGCCAGCAGTAACAATGCGGCTGTGGGCTGAGGAGCGAAAAAGCGGAACTATCGAGGTTCTTCTAACGCTGCCTTTCAGGGATGGGGAAATAGTTGCCGCAAAATATCTTGCGGCGTTTGCGTTTCTTGTTCTAACGGTTATCCTGAGTTTTCCGATACCACTTACATTAATGAGTCTCGGATCACCTGACATGGGGCCGATAATTGGCGGATATATCGGAGCGTTTTTGCTCGGAGGCGCGTATCTTGCGATTGGATTGTTTGTGAGCGTGTTCAGCGACAATCAAATTGTGGCTTTTATAATCGCGGTTGTTGCGTCATTTTTCCTGCTTATTATAGGTGAATCGTTTGTCCTGCAGTCGCTGCCGGTGGGAATCAAGTCGGTTGTAGCGTACCTCGGACTGGGAAGCCATTTCCAGAACATCGGAAAGGGTGTCATTGATACGCGGGATATCATATATTACTTTTCCGTGATCTTTATTTTCATATACGCCACCATGCGGCAGATGGGATCACGCTTGTGGGCGTAATTGTTTTTTTGTTTTTACGTAAAATATCTGTACTCAATATGGGACGAATTTATGTATAAAAAATACAAATACGGAACAACATCAGTTATCGACGTATTCCTTATTGTGGGAATTCTTGTTCTGGTTAATATCTTTTCTATTGGCAGTTTCAAGCGAGTTGACCTGACCGAGAACCGGGAATATACAATCTCGACAGCCACAAAGAAAATCCTGAGCGAGCTGGATGACATCGTAAACGTGAAGGTCTTTATGTCCAGCGAACTTCCACCTGAGTTTCTCTCGCTCGACAGGCAGATTCGAGACATGTTGGAGGAATTCGATGCTTATGCGAACTCGAATTTCCGTTTGAAATTCATTGACCCGAAAGAGGAACCCAAATACAGGCAGGAAGCTGAGATGGCCGAGATTCCTGAAGTGTCATTCCAGGTTGTCAAGGAAGACCAGGTTCAGATGATGAAAGCCTATCTTGGCATTCTTATCGAGCATGAGAACAAAACAGAATCGATTCCCTTTGTCAGTGGAGTTGACAATCTCGAATATGACCTGATGAGCCGTATTGTTAAAGTGCTTCAGAAGGAGAATGATCTTCCGACAGTTGGAATACTGCAGGGGCATGGAGAGCCGGGAACACAACAGGCAAATCAACAGACACAGACTCCGCCGGGAGAAATGGCTTTATTTGTCGAGGCGATTCGCAAACAGTTCAAGGCGTGGGATGTCAACCTGGAGAATCGCGACAAGGTTCCCAGCACTGTGAATACTCTTGTGGTGGTCAATCCCGGTTCGATTCCCGATTATCAGATTTGGGTGATTGACCAGTTTGTCATGGGTGGGGGGAAATTGATCTGCATGATTAGCGGCATGGGAGGAGTTGACAATCTGAATGAACCGCCGGAAAGGTTCAACAGCGGTTTGTCTGATCTCCTGGCGAATTGGGGAGTGAAGATAAATAATGATCTTGTTCTGGACCAGAAATGTGAAACAGCGCAGTTCAGGACAGGCGCATATTCAATGATACGGAAAACGTATCCATTCTGGATTAGAATTGAGAAAGAAAATTTCAACGCTGATAATCCAATAACATCATCACTTGAATCAGCCACTTTCCACTGGCCAAGCTCAATAGAAATTCTGAAAGACAAGCTTGAGGGCATTACTGTTACAGAGCTTGTTAAATCGTCGGATAAATCGTGGTTGATGAAAAAGGATTTTAACACGTCGCCCATGCAGGATTTCAATGTTCTGCCTGATGGTGAGCAGTTTGTTCTTGGCGCTCTAATCAGCGGTAATTTCACGAGTTATTTTTCAGGCAAGGAAAGGCCGCTTAAACCATCCGATGGCAAACCCGCTGGTGGAACGGAACCATTCAAGGAGAAAAGCGCCGAAACTGATATTATTGTTTTCACATCAGGGCAGCTCCCGCTAAATAATCTCTGGAATCAAAGAGGCGGTTCGCTTGAAGTACAGAACCTGCTTCTGAATACACTTGATTATCTGAATATAGGCGATGAACTGATTGGAATAAGGTCTCGACACGCTACAAATCGGCCACTGGATTCAGAAAAAATCGAAACAGAATCGCAGCGCAGAATAATTCGCGCGCTTAATCTTTTCGCTGTTCCTCTTCTGGTCATTCTCATTGGAGTTATAAGGTTTGTGCTTAAAGCGGGCCGAAAGAAACGTTTTGAAAAAGAATTATCTTCAAAGGAATAAATTAATCCGCACGGAAGCGCCGTCATTGCCGTACAGGCGTAAGGCGCTCCCGGCATATTTTTGAGGTTTGATAACAATGTCAATAATGCGATCTATATGGAATGAAAACGGATCAACTCGAACTATAATTCTCGCTGTTGTGTTTGCAGTGCTGCTTATTGCAACTATCAGCCAGAGCGCAAGCAAGAAGAGAGTTGTTAAGGAGCGCATCGAACTTGAAAGCGTGGCGCTTGTCGATGTCAACACCGATGACATTTACACGATTGAGATTCAGGAATTGCTCTCCAAAACAGTGCTTACGAAGCGTGATGGCAAATGGTGGGTCGGCGCGGCGCAAACAATGCCGAACTTGAGCAAAGAGGAAAAGGAAAAAGAGGAAATCAAAGCGTGGGATTACGCCGATGAGGACGCTGTTCTTCAGGTCTTGGAAACTGTTCAAGAGGGATTCAACAACTGGGAACTTGTCAGTGTTAATCGCGAAAGGATGATAGATTACCGAATCGGCGCGCTTGGAAGCAAATTCAGCCTGCTGGATGAAACCGGCAACGAGCTGGCATGTTTCGATGTTGGTGAGAAAGCCGCTAACTTTACCGGGACCTATATCGCGATATGCGGTGAGGATAAAATCTATAAAATCCCCGGACTGCTCGATATGATTTTCAAGCGCGATGCCGCGGGTTGGCGCACAAAAGTCATTTACGAACTCGAACAGGATGATGTTGTCAAATTCGAGATTAACGACCCTAACGATAATAAACCTATTGTTCTTGAGAAGGATGATGACGGCAACTGGATTGGAACATCGCCGTTTGATTATATCCCGGGAAAGAAGAAAGTCAGCTCGCTGCTGTCGATTTTCTGCAACTACAAAGCGATGGGTTTCCCTGAAAGAATGATGCCCGGTGAGGACACTATTCAGACGACAACGCTTGAAGTTACAGCTACAATGAAAGATGGAAAAGTCTGGAAACTCACGTTTGGCACTACGGAACAGGCTCGTGAAACATTTGTTGTTGGCAGTGAACGGGCAATACTCTACACGGCGAATTACATGGATGTCGATAACCTGAACATGAAAGCGGATTACCTTTCACAACCGGATGATGAAACGGCTGAAAGCGAATAAAGACGAAAATACATGCGTATAGTTGAATAAAACCGGACTCATGTCCGGTTTTTTATCTTCCAAAATTCATAATTACTTCACATCTTTTTCATTTAATTAACATGTTTAGGAATGAGAATATAATTGAAATATTCAATTTATCTATTCATCAGTAGGAAGGTGAACAAAATGAAGAAGATGTATTTAGTTCTAACAATGGCAGTGATGCTGGTTGTGGTGGGAGCAGTTATGGATGGTTATTCAAATTCAGCATCAGCCCAAAGCAATTCAGATGACACGGTTGTTACAAGTGTCGATAACGCTGCAATCATCGAAATGGCATCTGTTGCTCCCGCTAGCGTGGAAGAGATGAAAGAACGAAAACGTCGACGTGATGGCAGTGGCGGCGGTAGTGGTAACGGCGGCGGCGGTGGCGGCGGCAAAGGCGGCGGCAAAGGCGGCGGTAAGCGAGACGGAAGTGGCGGTGGCTGTAGGTAATAATTACCTCCCTAGGATGAACAATTCCGAGCAAGGGAGACCAAACGGTCTCCCTTTTTATTTGAGTTATTCAAACCTGCAATTTACCTCTCTTAAATTCGATCCGCTTTTTTCACTTAAAAAAAAAACTTCAAATTTCATAATTTCTTCACATCTTTTTCATTTAATTATCATGTTTAGGAACGAGAATATAATTGAAATACTTAATTTATCTATTCATCAAATAGGAAGGTGAACAAAATGAAGAAGGCGTATTTAATACTAACAATGGCGTTGATGCTGGTAATGGCGGGAGTGATTGCAGATGGTTATTCCAAT
>CBDURE010000188.1:0-5505 GCA_965369605.1 uncultured bacterium | reverse complement strand
AACCTACTAACTTACTAACCTACTAACTTACTAACCTACTAACTTACTAACCTACCAACCTACCAACCTACCAACTTACTAACCTTCTAACCTTCTAACTTACTAACCTTCTAACCTACTAACTGTTTCCTTGACTTGCCTTTACAGTATTAATACAATTTAATCGCTGTAATTATAGAAGAAAACACAGGAGGTTACCGTATGGCAAAACGTGACAGATGGAATAGCCGCTCCGCTTTTATCCTAGCGGCTATTGGTTCGGCAATCGGACTAGGCAACGTATGGAGATTTCCATACATCGCGTATGAAAATGGCGGCGGCGCTTTTTTAATCCCATATTTCATAGCGCTTTTAACAGCCGGAATTCCCATCATGATGCTTGAATTCTCGCTGGGGCAAAGACTTCAGGGTTCTCCTCCACTCGCTTTTAAAAAACTCAATAAGAAATGGGAATGGTTCGGATGGTGGACTATTTTCATTTCAGCCGCAATTGGTGTTTATTATGCCGCAATTATGGCGTGGGCGTGGTGGTATCTGTTCGCTGGATTCAGCCAGAATCTTTGGACCAGCACTACTGACTGGAGCGAAGTGTTCTATGTTAAATGCCTTAATCTGGCTACGGCTGATAACGTTGGGCAGAGTTTTCTAACTACTTTCAGCGTCGAATGGAATCTTCTCCTTGGATTATTTCTTACATGGGTGGCGATTTATTTCATCATTTTCAAAGGCGTGAGAAATGTCGGTAAAATCGTCATGTTTACCGTACCGCTCCCATGGCTGATTCTGGTGATTCTCTTCTTTCGGGGAATTACACTCGAAGGCGCGCAAACCGGACTGGCGTATTTTTTAAATCCAAACTGGTCTTTGCTTTTAAAACCAAGTGTTTGGCTTGCAGCGTATGGGCAGATATTTTTCTCTCTGTCAATAGGATTTGGTGTGATGATAGCTTATGCCTCATTCATGCCTAAGAAGAGTGACATTACGAACAATGCATTTATAATTGCTCTGGCAAACTGCGGAACCAGTTTTCTTGCCGGATTTGCGGTTTTCAGCACACTGGGTTATATGGCAATGACACTTAACAAGCCTGTATCGGAGGTTGTCGCATCAGGCCCCGGTCTGGCGTTTGTGACCTATCCACAGGCAATCAGCCTTCTACCGGCAGGAGCCGCCTTTATCGGCGCGTTGTTTTTCATAATGCTTCTAACATTGGGAATCGATTCAGCTTTCAGCCTTGTTGAGGCGTTTGTATCCGGCATGGTCGATAAATGGCGAATGAAAAAAGAGGTCGCAGCATTCTGGTTCTGCCTGATTGGCTTCACCATTGGAATCCTGTTTGTAACTCGTTCAGGATTGTACTGGCTGGATGTTGTCGACAAATGGATTAACTCGTTCGGAATCGCTGTAATCGGAATAATCGAGTGTATCATGATTGGATGGGTGTTTAATATCAGAGGGTTCCAGAAATACATTAACAAAGTCAGTGAAATAGTTGCCGGAGAATGGTGGATTATCTTTATCAAATATGTTACTCCGGTAATCCTTGGAATTACACTTGTTCTTGCATTTATAGAGGAGATCAAAACACCGTATGGTTTAGCTGATGGTTATACAACATGGTTCCGAATTGCCGGTGGTTGGTTTGTCGTAGTTCTCGTGATTGTTCTCGGAATTGTTTTCCAGGCAATTAAGGGACATGATGCTATTGAAGAGTCACTTGATAAAATTCTTGATGATGAACAGGAGGTGGAATGATGATTCATTTACTTCTCGAAACTGTAGTTACCAACGGTGAGGAAGCGGTCTTTCAGGAAATGCAGATCAACGGCGCTGGATGGCTTATGCTTCTCATTGGAGTTGTTGTTCTGTATGGCGGAGTCGTGCTGTGCCTCTTCAGAGCGATGGGAGCGAAAGTTCACAAATACACCGAAGAGGATGAAATAGTCGAGGATTTTGTCGATTTAAACAAAGAGTGATTTAATTTCATTATCAGATAAAAAAGCAGAGGGTTTTAGAGCCTGTCGGGAAAGGTTGTTTTTATTTTCCATCCCCCGCTTAATCCCCCCGCGAGCGAGGGGAAACGTTGTGCATTTGCAACGATATACCCGGTCTATACACTTGCGAAGGGAAAAGACAACATTCTCCCTCCCCGCTCGCGGGGAGAGTTGGGTTGGGGGTTTCTTGTTCTGCTGCCCTTTCCCGAAATACTCTAAAACCCTCTGCTACTATCTTTAATTGTGGTTTTTTTGCATTTGTTCTTTCGAACCTTGTATCATGATGATAAATCATATTACAATGAAATTGGGAATTAAAGCCATATCGGAGGTTTTGACAGATAATGCGTATATATGCGATTTGTTTTTCGATGATAATTCTGGTGTTGAGTCTTTCGGGATGTACCGACGGTGCGAATCTGTCCGGGAGCAGTGATCAGACCGGGCAGAAAAGGATCGTTGGGTATGTCGACGCTGAATCGATATATCAGGTTAATGTGGATGACCGCATTAAATTTGTGGTTGATAAAACCAGAAGCAAGTACGGAATTTTCTACCAGCCATCGCTGGATGACCTGTTCATTTTCCGTTTTATCAGCATTAATAGAGAAATCAGGAAAATGGGATTAAATCAACCCGGTGTGAATGTTGACAGGAAAGAACTGGAGGAATTCGCGCTTGAGTTGATGAACGATAAACTTAACCTGATTTATTCGCGATTCAACGAAGGCGCTGGAATGGATGAAATCGTTAAGGAGTTCAAGCTTGACAACCCGAAAGCTCCGCAGGAAATAATCAAAGGCAAAATACCAGAATGGGATTTGGTTTTATGGGAGACGGAAAACGGTGAAATTTCAAAACCATCGATAAGCATGAGGGATAAACGAGTTTATTTCTTCAAGATTGAAGATAAAGGCGCTGATGATAACGGCACCGAATGGGTAAAAGCGACAATTCTTTATTTCGACATTCCATTCAGTATCGCAACCAGGATTATTGAGGATAAGATGTCTGCGGACTGGAATGTTCGAATAAACGATGGATTCTACAAATCGCTTATTATGTATTTCTCCGATAATGTTCCTGATGCGTATAAAACCCTCGATACATACCTAAAGAAGAAAGGCAAACGAGATTTCTTCGCGTTTTATTTCATGGCAAGAATAGTTTCCAAACAGCTTGAATATTCACAGGATGATGCTTTGCTTGAGGATATAAAAAGAAACCTGCAGAAATCCGTTGATATTTGTGGTGATGCTGGCATTAAAACTTTATTGAGAAATGAACTCGCGGATGTGATGGTTAAATCAGGTGAAAATGACAAAGCACTCGAACAACTCAGGCTTGCGTTTGATAATCTTACAGGGAATATCAAACTGACAAGAGAACTTGCGAGTAAATTTGAAACTCTTGGTGATGATGAATATACCGCGATTGCGAAATCCAAGATTGATTTGCTCGAGGAACAGATTAAATCGGAAGTGATGTCCGGCAGCAGGCATGTGGAGAAATCCAGCCGGGTGAAGACAGGCGAGGGATTCCTGTATGAGGATATCGATGAATTAATTGAAGAAGTGAATGAAGCAAGAAAAGTTGAATTGGAACTTGATTTTTCCAAACTTGATTAATAAAAAAAGAGAGAGTAATTATCTTAGAGGTACATCGATGCATAGAGTAATTCCATTTATAGTTTTTCTTCTTGTCTTTTTGGCAGGCTGCACCGGTAGCGTCAATGAGGGCAAAAGGGATGAGACCGGGCAAAAAACCGTAATCGCGCATGTCAACGCTGATTCAGTTTACCTTATCAGCATCAGGGACAAGGTCAAAAGTTATCTTAATTATCATCGCTCTGTCAGAACCGTGCTGTTTCAACCATCTCCTGATGATTTGCTGAAATTGGAATATACCGCGCTGATCAAAGTTATCAGGCAAACAGGCATGTCGCAGCCTGGAAACGATATCAGTTCAAAGGATGTTGTGAATCTGGCTGAAGAAATGGCGATTACAAAGGGAAATGAGATTGCAGCTCAATTGCGCAAATCAGATGATTTTGAATCTGTGGCTGAGCAATACAAAATAGAAAAACCCTCGGATACTGTTCGAATGATTAAGGGCCGGAATCCGGGTTACGATGATGCTGTCTGGAATGCTGATATTGGCGCTATTTCTGGTCCCGTTGTGCACTACGACAGAGTTATGATTTTCAAGGTTATCGAATGTGGCACTAATGACAGGGGGGAAGACTGGGCGGATATCAGGCAGTTGGATTTCATTTTCCCGCGTGAAGAAGCTCAAAGGCAGCTTGAGAAAGAACTAAGCGACAAATGGAACATTCGCATTCAAGACAGGTTCTATTCAGCGGTTGATAATTACTTCAATGAAAACTATGAAAATGCGGGAAAGGACATAAAGAAATATCTGCGGAATAAGGGCGAGAGAAGCGATATCGCCGCTTTCTTAATGTGCAGAGTACTTGAAAGGATTAATGAATCAAATCCTGATGATAAAATCTCTGATGAAATAGGGGAATATTTTACACTGGCAATCGATAAATGTGACGACTTAAAAATGAAACCGTATTATTTCTATCAGCTGGCGTTGCATCTGGAAAACTCAAAGGATATAACAGCGGCGCGTGATAATTTCCGGGAAGCGTTTGACAATTTGAAAATGGATATTGTACTTATGCCCAAACTGGCATCCGCTTTCGAACGTATTGGCGATGATGAATATCACGCTAAAGCTCTTGAGAAACTTCAGGCGTTGGATGAATTACTGCAAACGGAACAAGCGAAACAACCCGGCAAATTGGATATTGGCAACCTGTCCAAGGATGAAATCGAGCCTTCCGACGATTTAGAAACAGTTGATGATTAACTGGCGTTTCACAATCCACAGACATATCCAGAATGCCGGATTAGTCTTGTAATGCTCTTCAATATATTGTTAACTCAACGGAAAGTTCGTTAGAAATTCACGAACGATGCAACTCCCAAGATTGGCCGATTGATAAGATCAACCTGGTAAATCATGTAGAGAGTGTAGATGGAAAGAAAGGTTAGGAACGTTAGTGATGTAACAACGTACGAAAAAAAGCGGCTAATCATGTCTCATTGCTCCTTGATTCATGACTACCGCTATTTCCTGATTTCCCTATTTATATATATACCAGCTTTTTGATTTTTACGGTAGATGGTATGAGAAAAATCGGGAACATATCTTTACGATATGCTCCTGAATTTATGATAAAATGCTGTTTTGCTAATAAGGGCGGTTAGCTCAGTTGGTTAGAGCGCTACCTTCACACGGTAGAGGTCACTGGTTCAAATCCTGTACCGCCCATTTTAGCGTTCTTAAAATTTCCCAAACCTAATAATTTAATTCCGAATTACTCGCTATCTACACGAGACAAGATCCCGTCATTCCCGCGAAAGGGGCTGTTGGGAAAGGTTGTTTTTATATCTTATCCCCCCCTTAATCCCCCCGCGAGCGGGGGGAAATATTTTTGCAT
>CBDURE010000187.1:0-5582 GCA_965369605.1 uncultured bacterium | reverse complement strand
TTACCGCTAACTGCCCTGAACCATGGAAGATTGAGGTTACTGAAGAATCTGTAGGTACAGGCTTACGACCTCATGGCGGTTCAACGACATTATTAATAGATGTCTATGAGCATGTGAATCAGGGCGGGACCCATTCAGCTCCTATAGTAGAGTGCCCTGATCTTTTCAATGGAGAAATCGTAGCAGATTTTATTTCTCAGACTAACGATATATGTCACTACGAGGCTAATATCGTCAATAACGTAGGTGCTGAGTGCGGTGAGTATATGTGTTTGATAAGTGTTGAAGATTATGCTAACGATCCGATAGATAAGCCTTGGCTCGATCTTACAGCGTATCAGATTTGTAAACTTAATGTTAGGCAACCCGAACTCTGGTATTACACACAAGCTAATTTTGCCAACCATAGCGAATTGCCCATTGCCATAGATGTTCTTGAAGGAGCTCATTCATTAGGTTATAGTAAAGTAGTTGTTTCCAATGCCAATCTCAACAATCTTGATGATGTTTATTTAGACAGGTTTGAATTATTTTGTAATGCGGCAAATAATCTGGAGCCTCCAATCGATGTCATACCTTCAATGGCGCCTATAGGCCATTCTGAAGGTCTTATTAAGCATCATCGTGCATTTAATTTAAATGAAGGTCAATACGTTGAGGGTTGTGAGTTCAAAGTGGATCAGCCAGACCCAAATGAATTTGGTACTGCAAAAGTAGTACAGGATTCAAATTTGAAATTTATAAATAATGGTTTTGAAGATGGCCTTTCCGGTTGGAATTCCATTGGGTCTGTTTTTCCTGATACTACTGGGGGGATCAGTAGCGCGAAGTTCATTATTGTTTCTAATATGGGAGGGAGTATTCACCAGGAAATTACAGTTGAGGAGCAGCAGTGCTACTTAATCACGTTCCAATACAAATGCTCAGAGCATACCGCTCCCACCGAAGGCCTAATAAATACTCTAAGGGTCCAGGTTATAGACAGCGATGCTTTACCTAACAGGCTTATAAGGTTAAACGAGCAAGGCAGGTGGATGGGTGAAACCGGGGATGACTGGAAATCATTTCATGCAATTTTCAACAGCCAGGACATCAGGAATGTCAGGATCACCATTGGGGTCGAAAATGGAGCCGGAGCTGATTACTACATTGATGATATAACAATAACGAATGCAGGGCTTAGTTATTGTATCGACCGTGGGGACTTGAGCACTCCAATAACCGTGCAACCGGATGACCCAAACCTTTCTCCTTATATTGAGGGCCTTGATTATTTTGTCGTTTTCGAGGTTCCATCACAGCCTCCACAGGCAATAGATCCGGAGATAACGCATGTGGAATTATGTATTCCCCCATCATCAAATATCAGCCATAATGAAATTATACTGGTTGATTACTACCACGCAAACTGGTCATTTGGTAGTCAGACTGCATTTTGTCTGACTGCTGATGAACCATACGACTGGATCAAGGAAGTAATGCTAGAGTTCAGTCCTTTTAGAGGATCTTACACTTTCGACAATATATTTATTGGTATTGATGAGTTGCGAATAGCACACAATTGCAATCGTTGTCGGGAATACGATGATGCCGGCAAGTTGCTTGAATACGTAGCAAGAAGGATTAAGCGAATGGCCCATGAAGTAAACCCCAACTGGGAACTGATTGTATGGAATGACATGTTCGATCCAGAACACAATGCACATGATAATTACTGGATGGTTGGTAGCACCCTAGAGGGGAGTTGGAGAGGTCTTATACCTAATGGTTCTCAGGTATATGAAAAGCCACCTTGGATTGTAGCAAACTGGTACCACGTTAAAGATAATGATTGTCAATCTATAAAGAATTCATTCAGTCATTTCGGTGGCAATGATGCGCAGGAACTTGGCCTTGAACAGGTTATTTGTGGTTATTATGACTATGACACAGAAGATTATACTGGCGTCGAACTGGCGACCATCAAGGATTTAATAGATGCTGCAATATCAGAGGATGTGCCAATTCGAGCTATAATGTACACTACATGGCGTGGAGATTACGACTACGAACCTGTTAACGGTAAATGGACTAAATGGACAGATAGGTTGACAACTTGTCTGGATGATAATTGGTAATCTACCATGAGGATAGCGGAATTTGGTCATTCCGCTATCCTCTTTTTTTTCACTTTAGCATTCCTTATTCTTCACCCGCTTCTTTTCAGCATGCCGTGGCGTTTGGCGTACTTCTCGCCCTGGAGGAATATCCAGTATCCGATGGGTATCAATATCAGTCCCCAAATGATCAGCATACCCGCCAGAGGAAGCAGCTCCGCTGTCGGCTGGCTCTCAAGAATCGCCGCGCGCACACCATCAAGGGTGTAGGTCACGGGACTGAAATACCCGAAAGGCTGCAGCCAGTTCGGGAGGGCTGAGATCGGGTAGTACACGCCGGAGATCAGCAGGATCATCCCGAGAATTATGTGGGCTGCCTGCGACCCTTTCTCCGCGCTCAGAAGCGGAAGCACCGCGACGATCAGGCCGAGTCCAAGCATCGGAAAACATGCCGCCGCGAGGACAATCAGCGCTCCGGGAATATTCGCGTCCGACAGGTTCAGCTCGAAGAACCAGCTTGACGCAAGCAGCACGATCAACGTTCTCGAAAGCCCGTACAGGATCGCGAACCAGGTCACGCCCATCAGGTGGGTCAGCCTGTGCACCGGAGCCATGAAGGTGTACTCAAGCGTGCCCTCCCATCGCTCCCACGATATCGTATGCGCGATCTCGTTGAAAATGTTCGCGAGGAAGTTCCACATGAGCGCGCCGATCACGAGGTACAAGACCGCCTGTTCGTTGTCGGCGCCCATCGTTTTTCCGATCAAGCCGATGGAAAAAGTCGATACCATCGAGTAGACAAGGAAGCAGATCTCCCATCCGATATAGCGCCGGATCAGGTTGACATTGCGTTCGAGGAACGCGTAGCTCGCCTTCAACTCGCTCAGCAGCCTTGCGGATACTGATGTGACTGATATATCAAGAGATTTCATTTTTGTCACCTCCTCCGCATGGAAATTCATGCGGATTACTTATTCATCCTCTTCTTCGTCTTTAAGAGTATCACCAGTCAGATGCAGGAACACATCCTCGATAGTGATATCATCGGCTGTCCGGTCGCCCGTGCTGCCGTTCAAATCATTCAGCACAAGCGATTTCAAACCATCTGATGTATCCATCGCGATGATTTTGCCCTTGTCGATGATTCCGATCCGGTCGCAGAGACGGTCGGCCTCATCCATGTCATGCGTGGTCAGGATGATGGTCGCGTCATGCTCCTTCCGGACATTGCTTATGAACGCCTGGACCTCGCGCTTGGATTTAGGGTCGAGGCCGGTGGTCGGCTCATCGAGCAGCAGCACCACCGGACTGGTCAGAAGCGCTCTCGCGATCGCGACCTTCTGCTGCATCCCACGGCTGAAATCCTCGAGCGGATCGAGATAGCGGTCGACATCGAACGCGATTTTCCCGAGTATCTCCTTCGCGCGGACTCTTGCTTCCTTCACAGGAATTCCATACAGCCTGGCCGTGTACATCAGATTTTCGTGAGCGGAAAGCTTCTTGAAGAACGCCGCGTCGACCGAGACACGATTGATCAACCGCTGGACGCCGTATACATCCTTGGTGACATCCATCCCGAAGATCCTCACCTCGCCGTCATCAGGGATGAGAAGTGTGGAGAGAATCCTGATCAGGGTAGATTTACCGCTTCCGTTCGGACCGAGGAGTCCGAAGATCTCGCCGGTCGAAACATTGAAGCTGACATTATCGATCGCCGTGACCTTCTTACGGTACGGCAGATGGCGGTTGTACCAGGTGGTTTTCCCGGCCTGACCGTCGACCGAGCCGTTGGACTTCTTCTTTCGCGACTCCCACTTTACAAAGTGTTTTCCGATCCCGTTTACTTCGATTGCAAACATTGTCGGTCTCCTCTGAATGTCTCTCATTTCAGGTTTTTGTTTTAGTTCCTTTTTTTTTCGGCGTCTGGGTGGGGTCTCGACCGTGACCGCGCCACCCTGGCCTCTGTTGGTATTCATGATTCTCTCCGTGTTATTTTTCTATTTGATCAGATTCTTTTCTCTCTCTCAGATTTCATGGCCAATAAAAAAACCCCGATCTTTTTCGATCGAGGGTCTGAATCTTTCCGCTTTTGAGAACTCACCTATGTCGTGAGCACCTCCGGAATCTTACAGAACCCTCGATGTCGGTTATCAACCATGGAAAGGACATAAATCGGCCCGCAAATGGGCACAGTGGTCCCATGAGCATTGATACGAAACGCGTTGCTGTTGCGCTTGCGAAGCTGGTAACGGTTAATCATGCTCGCGGGGCCTCCTTTCTGATTGATAAAGTTATTCATCTTGAATTTTTCCGTGCTTTTCTTTCTGCCGATATTTTTTGGCAGTAGTGAACTTTGTATATCAGGTTTCAGAGTTAATGTCAACGATTTAATGCTCCTTTTTTCCAATAGAAGCGAGAAAAACTACAAGATTGTTTAGTGAAAGTATTGACAAAATCGGGTTTTTGTGGGAAAATAAGGGTGCCTGGCCCTTTTCCACCGCATGATTATGCGGAGGGCCGGGGTTTTTTTTATCTCCCATGCCAGGAGAACAAGTCGAATTTATGTTTCCATCTCTTCGTGCCAGGCGTAGCAGGCCTCTCCCAGTCTGGGTCATTTCTATCCTTTACCCAGCGGATATCAGGTGGCCCCCATGTTTCTCCGACTCGTCGCCAATTCCAAAAATACCTCAACTGAAGCTTCCCCATTATATACTCACTTAAGTCATTTTTTACCGGGTTAACTGTATGATCAGGATGTTCAAATAGTGTAAATCTATTAACAGTACAGCTGATTAGAAGGTCAACAAACTGGAGTAAATCGTCTTTATGAGAAATTTCTTCCCTGCAGTCAATGATTGCAGGGGCGTCCTTGAAATAATCAAAACGATTACGCAAGGCTCGTTGACCAATCGATTGCTGATCTATCACGATTCTCACATGATTCCCTTCCTCAATATAATCACGATAGAAAAGGTTCAACATCTTTCTGTAAAAGAAACTGTAACACACAACATGTGCCTGCTGATTACCTTTCTCGAAATATGACCAATCAAGATCTGCTGTTCGTAAAACAAGCGCAAAAAAACCAATATCCTTATAGGAAAAATACCAGTCTATCAGGTCTTTGCAAAATGGAACCTTGTGCCTTGTTCCGTTCTTGTATTCGAAATTAATAAAAAAATTGTGTTTTTCTCGTAATCCTCTAATTATTTTTCTAACGTGACCAATTTCATTATCCGGTATTACAAGACCTCCCAAACCGAAATAATAGCTTTGCTTCTTTCCGGGACCAAGCAATCCTGATTCGTCTGAATACATGTACATAAAAATTATACTTTCCTTTATATGAATAATAGGTGATTCGAACTACTTGGTCAACAATGCGGTCAATGCGATTGCTGCGAGGATGATGATGACAAATACGGATGTGGCTGTCGCGGGGGAGATGTTGAGCTGCTCGGTCAGGAACGCAAGGGGATTTCGGAA
>CBDURE010000186.1:0-5634 GCA_965369605.1 uncultured bacterium | reverse complement strand
TGACGGCGGAGACAAATGCGATGCTCCAAAAGCTACAAGGGTTGTTAAGAACATCGACAACGGTGTCCGCATAACTATAACCTCAGATGATCCTGATGTTGTCAGCCAGATCCAGGAGAAAGCTAAAAAACGCAATCGAGGCAGAAAAGGTGGCGGCAAAGGCAACGGAGGCGGTAATGGAAATGGCGGCGGAAGAGGTAACGGCGACGGAAGTGGCCAGGGGCACAACAGGTAATGATTAATACAATCCAATTTGGAGAACATGATACAAGGGAGACCAAACGGTCTCCCTTTTTATCTGAGTATGCTGTATGATTTACCATGAATATGAGAAACAGAAAAATACTCATAATTGAGGACGATAAAAAAATCTCCGATCTTGTTAAACTCTATCTTGAAAATGAAGGGTTCCAAACAAGCACCGCTTATGATGGCGAAAGCGGACTTGATTTGTTCAAAAGCGAATCGCCGGATTTGATCGTGCTGGATTTGATGCTTCCCGAAATCGACGGCATTGAGGTAGCAAAGAGAATTCAAGCTGAATCAAAAGTGCCAATCCTCATGCTTACAGCGAAATCAGAAGAGATTGATAAAATCCTCGGATTGGAAATCGGCGCCGATGACTATGTAACCAAGCCTTTCAGCCCAAAAGTCCTTGTAGCGAGAATCAAGGCGATTCTCCGTCGCGTGTATCAGGAGGGCGAGAGTGATTCATCGCAGATAATCAGAATCATGGATTTGGAAATAGACCGGAAAAAATACCAGATAAAAAAAGCGGACAAGGTGGTTCATCTGTCAGCGCTGGAATTTCGCTTGTTGAGCGTTATGGCATCCTCACCCGGACAGGTCTTTTCACGTAATCAGCTTATGTCGAAAATTTACGATAATGAAAATGAGATTGTTTTCGACAGGACAATAGATGTGCATATTAAAAACATCCGTAAAAAACTTGATGACAATCCGCGCGACCCGACCTATATAGAATCCGTTTTCGGAGTAGGTTACCGATTCAGAGAGGATAATGAAAATTAGCATACAGACAAAACTGATTGCGAGTTATGTGTTTATCATTCTGATAGCGATTTTTATTGTCAGTGTGCTGGCTGATTATTCGGTCAAACATCATTTCAGGCATTTTAGCCAGAAAACCATAGGCGAACAATTCGATGAACCGGGCCAGGATGGTTTTGGCATTGGGGAAATAGGGCCTCTGCAGGGGAAGGGGCCTGGTAAAGGGCGTGGATATAGGGCTACGCAGCAATTCTATTCATCAGTCAAGAGGTCGTTTGTCTGGGCGGCGCTTGGCGCGACTCTGGTTGCTGTCATTCTCAGTTTGATTATCTCAAGAAGGATTGTGAATCCGACTCGAAAAATAATCGATGCCACAAAGGAGATAGCGGCTGGTGATTACTCAAAAAGAGTGGAGATAAAATCAGGCGATGAAATAGGGGAACTCGGAATCGCGCTTAATCGCATGGCTGAAAGCCTTGAGAAAATCGAAACCATGCGCCGCGAACTTGTCTCGAATGTATCGCATGAACTCGCGACTCCGCTTACGAATATCAGCGGATATCTCGAGGCTCTTCATGACAAAGTGATAAAAGGCGAGGAGCCGACAAGAAAAACGCTCGAACTGCTGCGTGAGGAAGCTCAAAGGCTGACAAGCATGGTTACTGATTTAAGGGAACTATCCGCGATTGAATCCTCAAGCTCCAAACTGAATCTGGAATCTGTGAACCTGAACGAATTGATGTATAAGATCACCTATGAATTCAAGCCGCGATTCAGGGAAAAGGGAATTATTTTCACCGCGAAGACACCATCCGATTTACCTGAGGTTAAGGCTGATAAAAATCGACTCACGCAGATTATAGTAAATCTTCTAAATAACGCGATTTCATATACACCGGATAGCGGCAAGGTTGAGATATCCGCAAAGCCTGTGAGTGGCCATATTCAAGTGGAAATCAGCGACACGGGAATCGGAATTCCTGAAAAAGATATTCCTCATATCTTCGAACGCTTCTACCGCGGCGATAAATCCCGCTCACGCGAAACCGGCGGCACTGGAATAGGGCTTGCTATCGTGAAAGAACTTGTTCAGGCTCACGGTGGGGAGATATCGGTTAAAAGCGTCGAGGGCAGGGGAACGACTTTCAGTTTCACACTGCCCATTTTGTAACCCCGGGACAATACAGCGCCATGTGAGTTTATATAATTCCGAATATGTAGATGAGAGACATATAAATGCCGGCAAGGATAAAGATTACGCCGGTGATGCGTCGCGCCCAGAATTCAAAATGAGTGATACGGTTAAACGCCTTGCCTATTGAATTGACGCTAAAAGCCAGAAGTATTGCAAAAATAAATACTGGCACAGCTGTGCCTATACCGTATAACAACGGAATTAAAACAGCTGATTTGGCGCTTACCGCCAGCGGCAGCAGGCTTCCGAAAAATAGTCCGGCTGAAACAGGGCAAAAGGAAAGCGCGAACACAATCCCAAGAAGAAATGCCCCCCATATTCCCCATCTATCCGCTTGTTTTTGAAGCTTTTCGCTTATTCCCGTACCTGATGTTTTGAAATGCAGCAGTTCAAGAAGGAACATGCCAACGAGAATCAAAACAGGTCCAAGGAGCTTGTTCATGTATTTCTGCAGGATATTTGATATGTATGGCGCTGATAACAGACTATAGACCAAAAGAACGCCAAGCAGAACATACACCAAAGATCTGCCAATCGTATAAAGCAGGCCGGTGAATAACACAAGGCGAGGTGTTTTGACTTTACGCCCGATATATGAAATTGCCGCTATGTTTGTAGCCAGTGGACACGGGCTGATAGATGTCAATACGCCCAGCCACAATGCTGATATAAGCCCCGGTATGTATTCGCTCATTTTTCGTTCCTCATGAATTCCCGGGTTTCATCAGTCACATACTTCATGAATTTCTCTTTGTTTTGATAGAGAGTCCATACTTTAGGGAGATTTACCCATCGGGCTTCCTTCCCATCAATCGTGTATGACAATATCAACGATTGAGCGGAAAGTTTGTAATCCCTGGCATAATGGTTGTTTGCGGGTTCCTCCACATTTATTATGCGCCATTCCACAATCCCGTCCGCCATTTCCTGCTCAAAGTTCTTCAGAAAAGTGGCTTCCGATAAACTCCCAATTGTGTTGCATGAATAGCAGCGCCTGTTGCCGTGAAAATAAGATGCAATAATCTTATGGTTTGCAGGTAGTTTCACCTGTGCATCGCCCGGTGTAGGAATATCAGCTGGTTTCTCTTTTTTCGCTTGTAATTCGGGTGGTTGTTCGGTATCAGTTGCTGAATTTACGCTATTGTCAGTTGTCGGCTCATTCTGAACTTCCTCAGTAATTGATGATTGAATATCAATCTCATCTGATGGTTTATGATTATTCGATTCCTTTGCGAAAAGAACAATTACACTTGCACCTACGAAAATCAACAATATCATGCTGATTATGGCTTTCCCTTTCATCTTGTATGTCTCCTTGTATATCGACCAGTGATCATGCTCAACTTCTTTGTGAAATCAGCTCCTTTACTTTATCAACCGAAAGCACCTTGCCAACGGATTTTACATCGCCATCGATAACCAGCGCAGGAGTCATCATTACGCCATAATTCATAATCGCGTTGATATCCTCGACCTTTAGAACCTCCGCGGCAATGTCCAGCTCGGCGACAGCGTTCATCACTGCCTGATGAAGCTCCCTGCATTTCATGCATCCCGCGCCAAGAATTTCGATTTTCATTTAATTCACCTCTAATGGTTTAAAATAATGATCCGTATAACAAACCCGCCGCTGTAGCGGCGATTATCACAAGGCAGACAAACACTACTGTTTTTCTGGTACCCATGATACTTCTGATAACAAGCATGTTTGGCAGGCTCAGCGCAGGACCGGCGAGTAAAAGCGCGAGCGCGGGACCTTTGCCCATTCCGTTTCCAATCAGCCCCTCAAGGATTGGAACTTCAGTGAGAGTCGCGAAATACATAAACGCTCCCGCGACTGATGCGAACAATGTCGCGAAGAATCCATTGCCCCCGACCAGTTTTGATATCCATTCGGATGGTATCAAGCCCTCTGATTCGGGCCTTCCCAGAAGCGCTCCGGCAATCAGCACTCCAATCAGCAGAAGCGGAAGAATCTGTTTCGTAAGCCACCACGACTGCGAAAACCATTCGCTCATTTCTCCTTTGCCTGTACTGGTTATCACCGATAACCCGATAAACGCGGCACTGAAAGCGATCACCGGATACGCTGGAAACGCCAGTGCGAGTATCAGCGAGATAACGCTGACAATCGCGATTTTCCACCATTTCAATTCAAACCATCCGACAAGAATCAGGGCTAAAATCACTCCCGCTGCTGATGTGATTATCCATTTGGCTGAGTAAATCACGCTCCACAAGCCTGTATCCGACTGCGGTTTGCCCCAGTTGGCGAAAATAAGGATCGCGACCATGGTAAAGAAAAACAATCCGCTTTGAACCAGCGGCCGTGATGCTTCATCATCGGGAAGCACCATCTTCGGCTTGTTATTTTCTTCCTGCTCATTATGGAAAATCAAGTGCATTCCCAAACCGATTAAAACACTGAAAAGAATTGCCCCCACAGCTCGAGCGATTCCCAGCTCGACTCCAAGAACCCTTGCGGTCAATAAAATCGCGAGAACGTTAATCGCGGGGCCGGCGTACAGAAACGCCGATGCCGGCCCGATTCCCGCTCCCATCCTGTAAATCCCGGCAAACAACGGCAGAATCGTGCATGAACAAACCGCGAGGATTGTTCCCGAGACGGATGCCACGCCGTACGCCAGAACCTTGTTCGCATCCGCGCCCAGATATTTCATCACCGAATCGCGGCTGATAAACACAGCAATCGCGCCGGCTATGAACATCGCCGGTATCAGGCATAAAAGCACATGCTCGCGAGCATAATCCTGTACGAGAAAAAGCGATTCGGTTATGAAATTCGAAAATGGAATTTTCTCAACGGGCATGTAATAACACGCAAAAAACGCGATAACGATTATCGCAAGCGGATTAAATTCTTTTTTCCAGTTAAATCCTGATGTCATATTGATTCCTTACCTTATGTAACAAGTTTCATTTGTTCCTGCGCGGTGGTTTTTATTACAGTCTCAACACATGAGAAAAAGCCGAGCATGCAGGGCATTTTCAGTATGTAAAAAACATTCGCTCCCTGTTTATTACTATGAATGATTCCCGCGTTTTTCAATACCGTGAGATGTTTTGATACGGTTGAAATATCAGCGCCGATAATTGATGTCAGCTCTTTCACGCACAGTTTTCCCTTTGACAGTTCATCAACAATGCACAGTCTTGCGGGATGAGCCATCGCTTTGATTACTCTTGCACGCGCTTCATATTTTTCACAGTTTTTCATAAGCACCACCTTAGGTATACCAGTTATTACTTGGTAATTTTACCAAATAACCAAGTGTTTCGCAATAGATAATAGCAAGAATTTTCCAAGATAGGGGTGTGTTGAAAATGAGGGAATATTCATTTTGGGGTATTACGTAGGGGCGCTGCTTGCTGTACGGTTTCAGGACATACGCTACACCGTGTGTCAG
>CBDURE010000185.1:0-5652 GCA_965369605.1 uncultured bacterium | reverse complement strand
GCATTTCACCCACAAATCACAAAAAGACGTGATGTGTGGGCGGCACCCGAAGGATGTAGAAAACCATCAATCAAGATTAAAGCTTTATGGGTGATTCGCGTTCAAGTTTCGCATTTCACCCACAAATCACAAAAAGACGTGATGTGTGGGCGGCACCCGAAGGATTAAGATGTGTAGAATCGTAGAAAAAGTTGCCTGTTCAGAACGGTTCGTGATGACAGGAACCCGTAATGGCTTTACAAACTCACACCCTCCATGAAATCATCAATTAGTTCGTCAGCGTGTACGCTTGCTTTCCCATGATAGGCGAAAATGATTATTGTGGATTCATCATTATGTTCAACGGCGTAGAATCTGGTGTGAAGGACGTTTTCATCTTTCCCCTGTGTTAGCAATTTAACGTAGTATTTTTCCTTGTTGAAAGTTGCCTCATCTTCATTATCAGATGAGTAGGGGCATGTCAGTGACGCGAGAATTCCCTGCAGCATGGCAACTGATTTATTAATATCCGGATTCTTCAATGTAATAAGGAGCATATCGATGTCTTTATATGGGTCTCCTGAAAGGTAATGAAAAGCGGCATCGGTGCTTGTGCCGGTACCGGCGAACATCCACGGCGGTGAATAGTCTATTTTGATGCCATTGGATGGGATATCGAACGAAAGTCCGGTGCCGTCTTTTTCAGCCTTGTCCCATTTCTTCTTGTATTCCCGAATCAATGGCAGTTCGCTTTCACGATACATCAACTTAACTGAATCGATGACATCTTTCAAATCATCGAGAATTTCCTTTGGAGCGTTTGCCGGATTAAACAGCTGAATTGAATAGACAGTGTTTTCAATCAACAGTGAATATGATGTCTCGAAATATTCTAGAGGAGTGCCTATGCTGCCGCGGCTGATTACGTAATCCCACGTGAAGCCGGATATCTCCTTTTCGCCTTCATCGACAGATTCAAACAGGTCGCCATAGACTTTTGAAAAATCGAGGTTCAGGTTGATATTGTACGCCTCCTCCAATTCAGCCGGTAGGAAATAGACCTGAACACTTACGGAAGCGGTTGTGGACGGGTCGGTGAGCATAAAACCCCAGCTGAAATCATCCGCAACCCAGCTGGATGGATAATCAAGTTTCATTCCTGCCATGTCCGATGAGTGGCTTTTTAGTTTCGTGTCATCGGCGATTGCGCCGGATGCGGATAAAATCAGTAGAAGAATACAGATAGCGGTTAATAATCTTTTCATTTTTTTCACCTTTCTATTAAGGCTGGACAACGGGCTTACGCCCCTTGTCTCTGCGTTATGCTCAACTGTTATCAATTATACATGTAATTCTCGCCCATCCAGGGCAGGCGGTCTCTTTCAGGGAGTTGCTCAATAATGTAGGTCGCATCAATCCAATTATCCACTCTGTGCGGATTTGAATCGACCATCGGATGGAACTCCTTGAATTTGCGGTCAGGCCCCACCTGAAAGATTCGACACGGGCGCGTTTTGGATAGTGGAAATATTCGTATCACAAAACTGTGGACGTTGTCGTTGTGCAACGAAAAAGGCGCTATTTCGACCCTGTATCCGCGCGCAATTTTCGTATCAGTGAAACCATATTTGACAAACCCGTGCTGTTTTAAACCATCCAGGGTTGCGTACCTGTTTTCGATATTGAAATCCCGATACGCGAGTTCGATGTTGCCAAGCGCTCTGAGAGCGTATAGCGCATCCATTTCATACGGGCATGTTGACCGGTTTTTGTTGATGATTATGCTTCCGAAGATGCCGATGGCAAGTATCGCGGCGGCGAGCGCCCATCCCCACGGCGGGATTCCGGTTGGTTTGGTAATCTGGCGCATGCCAGCTTCGCGGTTGAATTCAATGCTGTCCTGTTTCTTATTTGCCAAATGACAGTCCTTTCAATCTTAAAGAGATTTAATTATAGCGCAGAATGAGGATAAAATGAATGTTAATCATGCACTCATAATGCTTGCGATTTACTAATGTCCGGTTAAGTTATAGCCCCAAAAACAGGCCTCACCCCCCAGCCCCCTCTCCTGCATCAGGAGAGCCACTAGTGGCGAGGGGCTGGGGGTGAGGTCCTTATTACTACCAAAGTGGAATATTCTCGGCTATTTCTGCTTTCGTTCGATTTTAACCAGACAGTAACACTTGCGATTCAAAACCTATTTGCTATGATATTGATTCTGGTGATTGTAATTAATAACCAACCGGCAGCCGTTAATGTGCCGGTTTTATACTCGAAATGCTGATATAAGGAAGGCGAGATAATGGCAAGAAGAATCATCATCATGGGGGCTGCAGGCAAGGACTTTCATGTTTTTAACACATGTTACAGGAACAATGCTGAATATAATATCGTTGCGTTTACAGCGACACAGATCCCTTGGATTGTAGATCGCACATATCCGTCTGAACTGTCCGGTGAGCTTTATCCAACCGGAATTCCGATTCATGATGAGGTTAATCTTGAATCGCTGATTAGGGAATTTCACGTTGAAGAATGCGTTTTCGCGTATTCTGATGTTTCATACGATTTCGTTGAAAAACAGAGGAATCGTGTCATTGATGCAGGATCCGCTTTCAGGCTTGCGCCGGTAGAACCGTGCATGGTGCCGTCAACAAAGCCGGTTGTGGCGATTGTTGCCGTTCGAACGGGATGCGGAAAATCGCAGACCACGCGGCGAGTTCGCGATATTCTCAATTCAATGGGCAAAAAGACTGTCGCGGCAAGGCATCCGATGCCGTACGGTGAATTGAATCTTCAAAAAGTGCAAAGGTTCGCGTCAATCGAGGATTTGAAAAAGCACAAATGCACAATCGAGGAGATGGAGGAATATGAGCCGCATATCATAAACAACACTATCGTTTACGCCGGTGTCGATTACGAGGCTATCCTTCGAGAGGCTGAAAAGGAAGCTGATGTTGTTTTATGGGATGGCGGCAACAATGACATTCCGTTTTTCAAGCCTGATTTGTATATCACCGTGGTTGATCCGCATCGCGCGGGGGATGAATTAAGTTATTATCCCAGCGATGAAAATTTCAAACGCGCGGATGTGATTGTTTTTAACAAGATGGATACCGCGCCGCCTAAGGGCGCTGAGGTAATCAAAAGAAATATCGCTGAGCATAATCCCGAAGCGATAATTGTTTATGCGAATTCACCAGCCAGAATTGAGGATGAAAACGCAATCAGGGGCAAGAGAGTTCTTGTTGTCGAGGATGGGCCTACCTGCACTCATGGCGGGATGAAAATCGGCGCGGGAACTGTCGCGGCTGAGAAGTACGGCGCGTCTGAAATAATCGACCCTCGTCCATACCTTGTCGGTTTACTCAAGGATACGTTCAGTAAATATCCTGAAATTGGGAATCTTCTGCCGGCGATGGGTTATTCCGGCCAGCAGATTGAGGATCTGGAAAAATCCATAAACGCCGCTGACTGCGATGTGGTTGTGATTGGAACTCCGATTGATTTGCGCAGGCTGGTAACAATCGATAAGCCATCCGTGCGTGTGTTTTATGATTTAGAAGTAACCAGCGAACCGTCGCTGGAGGAAATAATCAAGGATAAGCTGGGATAAATCGGAAAATAATCTGGATTACCGCCAAACATTTTCATGTTTGCATGTCTAAGAATATGAGGGGTATGATATTTGTGTGTCTAAAATTTTGATGCGGGAGAGTTAATCATGCGCAACTTGAAAATTATGTTCATCGTGATGGTGGTGTTTTTTGGTTATCTTGCCATTTCCGATGCTATCAAAAGCAGGCCGGATGACTCGGAATGGTTTGCCCAAATCTGGGACTATGCAACGGAATCGGGAGACAGTCGAACTGTCGGGGCAACTCTTGAGGCGATTGAAAAGAAGCGTGAAGCCCGATTTATCCCCGCACTTGAAAGGTTTATTACAATTCGCCGATACACTTCGCCATTCCGTGCGCAGGCTGTTTACACTCTCTATAAACTGGGAAGCTCTAATACTGAAAAGGATTTCAACAGGCTTCTATGGGATAAAACACAATTCGAAACCGAACTGTGGCCCAGACAATCCCTTGAGAAATATGAAGCTTTGAAATATATGGATGAGTTGGGCGTTAAACTCAAACCATTCGCTGTTGAGGAGGTTAAAAAGGACATTCTTGAACTCGACAAACTGGGATATCCGGATTACGTTCTCAAGCTGATGGGCGGATTGAAACTCCACGGCGTTGAATTGACCGATGAGCAGAAGGATATGATATCCGAGCACATTTCCCACAACTGGCGTCGAGTCAAGCCCGAGATTTTGAAAATGGCGGGAATCCAGCTCGATTGGGACAGCATGTTCGCTGCACAGTATAAGAAGGAAGATAAGTATAGACAAAAGTTTCTTGAGATATGCAAGTTAATGCTTGTATCAGTTGATGAAGAGTCGAGAGCGCGATATGCCAGGGAGTATGACGCGGATTCCGATGAAAATAATAATGTCAAGATGTTCAGGACAATCATGGGCGCCACTGTTGGAAACAAGGACGCGATTGACAGAATAGTAAATGATTTGCATTTTCATCTTGCTTATCACTGTATGCCAGTTGTGGACTTGCTTCCCGATGAGGTACTCCTGGCGTTTTTTACAATTTGGGAAAAAGAACATAAATCCTTAGGACCTGAACTGCTTGAAGAGATGAACAAGCGAGGTTACCGCAAGAGAGTAAACGCATTGTTAAAGGATTGTGAGAATATCGCAAGAGATCGAGGAATTGAGAAATCTGGCAATCCGCTCAGTATTGCAAATATTCTTGGCCCTCTTACACAAATCGACTGCGGCAGGTATCTTGATATTCTCAGCGAACTGCTTCAGGAGAATCCGGACAGCCAGTATCTTGCAGGAAGAATTATTCAATGCATAGAACTGAGCCGATATTCCAATGAGTTCGGCGAGTTCCCCGGCATGGATGAATGGATTGAGAAAAATCCTGAGAAGCTGGTAATGGCAATTAAAACGTTATTAAAGGCAAAAAAGGGTATGTTGCCCGCGCGGATAAAAAGAGATATGGAAGTTGGGCTGATTGATAGTCCGTTAAGCTATCATTCAATAAGCTCAGCGACAACCGCGATGCTCAGGCTGGATGAGAAAACATTCAACAAGCATTTCGGAAATCCTGACAAAATGTATTTCACAAAATCAGCGTTTCTTGTAGGTAATTATTTTGAGGCTAAATGGGCGTACAAGAAGAATCAGGACAAGTTTTATAAGAGGTATGAGCGTAAGTAAGAAAGGGACTCCGACCATTCGCTTCGCGAATGTCGGAATGACAGACTTTGGTGATTGTAGAAAACCAACTAAGATTGCGGAGGACTACTGCTCGTTTTTCATCGTGCGGACATTTTCCAGTTTGGCGCGGACTATGTCTGTCTGGGGATGTTCCGCGGCTTCGAAAGATTCAAGAGACTGCTCAAGTTCGAATTCAGCCGCCCCAAGGTTATCAGTATCGATATAAACAAGCGCGATATAAAATCGAGTCGCCGCCTGCCATACCTCCTCCTCAACCTCCATTGTTACCTGAAGCGATTCAATAAACGTGTTCAGCGCGTTGTCATAATCGCCGAGTTTGCGATAGATAGTGGCAAGCTCATTGAGAGTAACAACCTCCTCCG
>CBDURE010000184.1:0-5695 GCA_965369605.1 uncultured bacterium | reverse complement strand
GGCATCGGGGACTCCAAGACCGGGAGTCATCCTGCTTCCGGGAACCTTGCTGACTGGAAAACTGATTGGCGCCTGAAACACAGTCGTTGAGATCCCGTTACGAGTCGAGACCTCCCAGATAGTATCGCCATCACGGAGATTCACAGCTTTTGGCAGCTGTACGGGGAGGAAATTAAACAGATATTTCCCCGGAGTCTGTTTCGCCCATGACGGCAGAATGTTGTATTCATAATCGCGACGGAGGAAATCGTAAATGTTCGTTTTGCCGGGATTCATGCCGGTCAGCAGTGAACTCCACGAGACCGGGCTTTCGGGCGGCGTGGAGGTCATCAACGGGTGAAAACAACCACCTTCTGCAAGCCGGGCGAAATTGGGAAGTTTCCCCTCGAGCATCCATTGCTCGGTAAGCCCGGCATCCATGCCGTCGAATCCGAGAACGACGAGTTTCTTGTCGATGTCAGTTCTAATCGGCACGACAGGGACATCCGACTCTTGTTGTTTAATTACAAATATCACAACAAAAATCGCAAGTATCATCACAGCAAGAGCGATTCTTCGTTTGCGATTCTGTGTACCTTTTAGTTTTTTTTCCTTGTCTGCCATGTCCAATCCCCCAGTGTGTGTATTAAATCGTTTCGCAAAAGCACTATAAAATCAGGACAGCTAAGATAAAGCTATCCTGAAAATGATTGTATCATATAATCGCGTTAATCAGGAGAATGATGCGTTCAATTGCCTGAATAGAAAAGGATTATACTCCCGCATTTCGACCTGATTGACTGAATATAAACTCTCTGATAGAATGTAAATTCCTTTATCAACATTGATTTACTCTAGATATAGAATCAATATCTTTATTTACCAATAACTAATCAGGATGTCTAACAAAATGAACCTGCAACGATTGTTTACAACATTTATCTGTATGAGCGCATTGCTCCTCGTAATCGGATGTTCGGGCGGTAATTCGCTCGTAACACCAGAGACACAAGGTGATTCTCTGGATTCTGCGCCTATGGCAAACCTATCAAATCCCACTGATATTTCAACCTCAATCGGATTGATGGGCGCTTATGAATTCACGATTAATCCTGTGGATAAATCGGCCGAACTTACATTAAAGCGATCATCGAGTATAGGTGAAAGCTATCTGGTCAGTGGACTCAGTTATTTCACAATTTCTCCATGTGGTGATTGCCTGATAATTAAAGGGCTTAAATGGGAAAGTTGGGGAATTGAGGTTATGTTCGAAGCAAGACATCCATTTGATAAGGGAAATATTGCTGAACCGCCAACTGCTAAAAATCGACTTGATCTGGATGTGTTTGACCTCTCGCTTGTTGTTGTTCCATTGGATGGAATACCTACAAATTACCCAAATCTGAGCACGGATATTTACAATGAAATATGCCTCAATCCCGATGGATACACATCCGATCTGGGAACTGTCGCTGGCAACCAATCCGCGATGCCATATTATCTTGTTATTGATGACAGCGATACGGGCACAAATACGTGGAATAAATTCGAGATGGAAACATCAACAACTTTCAATGCAAATTTCTCATCCAAAACATCCATGTTCAGATTCGACCTCTATCTGACAATGGGCTATGGCTGGAGCGCAACCTGGGAACACCGACTCGAACCTCAATATTTCAATCCTGAATTTAATAAAAAATCCGCATGGAAAGTCGAAGCATCGCAACTGGACTACTGGCTCGAAACAGATAATACGACTGAGATAGATGTCGAAGTCAGGGTTTACGATTGGCAAATTGGCGCTGCTGTTGACCCGTTACTGCTAAATCCATCATCTGTTTTTGCCTCCTCTGAAGTTTCTCAGATTTCGGTTGAGATTCCCGGCATGAATACATCAGGACAGGGAACCGCTGGAAATAATTCCATAGGCGGAACAGGCACGCCGAATGATCCTTTGATCTATCATATTCCAATTGCAAATGAAAACCTGCTCCCTGCAGGTCTCTACACGGGATTGGTGAAAGTCACCGATGATAGAGTTCCCATGGCTGTTCCGCCGACAGGCGATCGTGATTTCCTGGTTAATACTGATGATGGTGGTGCGAATCTTGAATATATTTCATTACCGGAATATGCGACATATCAAACATTTACCGCATCGGTTGTTGACGATAGTGGATGGGCTAAAACGTGGGGAGGACCGGAGTATGATATAAGCAAAGGAATGGTATACGATGATCTTGGTAATCTTTACGTTGCTGGTACTTTCATCCAAACTGCTGATTTTGACCCAAATCCCAACAGCGAAGTTTACCGAACGGCAAATGGGGCTCAAGATATATTTTTATCCAAGTTTGATCCTATGGGAAATTACCTTTGGGTTAAAACCTGGGGAAGTACGTACTCTGCTTTTGTATCAGGCATCATCATTAATGATGCAGGCGATATTTTAGTTCTTGGGAATTTCACGGAGACGGTTGATTTCGATCCAAGCCCAACAGAATCCAATATAAAAACATCAAATGGTTATGATGATTGCTTTTTATCAAGTTTTGATGAAAATGGGAATCATAATGATGTTCTAACATGGGGAGGAGCAGAATTCGATTGGGCATACGGCATGGATACAGACAATTTGGGGAATTACTTCATCGGTGGAAGTTATTACGCAACCGTTGATTTCGATCCAAGCCCCGGAGGTGTTGATGATCATATATCAAATGGATTTAGTGATATTTTTCTATTGTCTCTTGATTCCACCTTTAGTTTCAGATGGGCAAAAACATGGGGAGGAGTTGATCCTGACAGTTGTTCAGCTATAGATGCAAAACAACCTGGAATTATCTATGTAACGGGTAAATTCGAAAGCACAGTTGATTTTGATCCAGATCCGATTTTGGTTGATCACCACATGTCAAACGGGAACTGGGATGTTTTTCTAACCGCTTTTGATACAAACGGCGATTTTGATAAGACTGTAACTTGGGGTGGCACAAGTCAGGAGATTGGCAGGGATCTTGCGACTGATAGTTTCGGTAATATCATTGTTGCTGGTTATTTCAATAACACAGTGGACTTTAACCCGGGCGCTCCTGTGGATTCTCGAACAACTAACGGTATCAATTCCGATGCTTTCGCAAGCTGGTTCGATTTGAATATGTCATACATCGGAGTCAATACATGGGGAGAAGAATACTCTGAGACCTGTTGGGAAATTGCTATCGACAATTCAGATAACATTATTTTTACTGGATCTTTCGGCGGAACTGTGGATTTCGATCCCAGCATGGGGGTTACGGAACTAACAGCTGCAGATGGGCAGGATATATATGTACTGAAACTTAGCTCAACTGCTTCATTCGAATGGGCAAGAGGTTTTGGCAATACCTCAAATGATGAAGGACGCGATGTCATAACTGATGTTTCTGGAAATATCTTCGTATGTGGCTCTTTTGGCAACACTGTGGATTTCAGCCCTGATACATGGGTTCCGGAATGGCATACATCAAATGGTGAAACTGACGCATTCCTACTGAAACTCCTGCCAAATGGCGATTGGTAGTAGGCTGAATAGCAATTCGAGTAATATAAATTGAAGCCCAGCGAGAAATCGCTGGGTTTCGTTTTTTTGCCATTCTCATATTTAGCTTTGAATTAACATTCCTGATAATCAAAATATAGAACAGATGCATATTTCAATTACCAAAAGCTAATTCCTATTGCAGGGAAATATTGATATACTTATAAAATAGAATTTCGATTGAAATAATTTACTTTCGAGGTGACGATATGAGAATTATTTCCTGGTACTTAATATCTGTTTCACTGTTAGTTCTAAAAAAGTGTCCGTCCCCTTTCCTATGGTAATATAAAGGAGTAATCGTAATTAACTCGAAAAGAATGCGTAATTGAGGTGGCTGTGTGGATTTATGTTTTCAAGCCTGAATAGCGAGCAAAAAGGAATTCAGTTTCGCGAATTGTCAAGGAGAGCATCCGAGATGGCATATATAATCAGCTATAACAAAGGTCTCTGTCCCCTTTTCCACTTTCCGAGGCGGAAGGTATCAGAAGAATGTTCTATTTCTGGGGTGATCATGTTTTTATTATGCGTTTTGATCCATCAGGAATAAATTAATAACAAAAAAGAGGTCTATAACTATGAGAGTTCAATATTTTGCATTGGTTCTTTTAGCAATGATACTAATATCATGCTCCGCAAACCAATCTGGTAAATGTAAGAACATTTCGAATTTATTGAGTAATAAAGAATCATCTGAAGATACTAGGACAATTAACACAACAACCACAAAACAAAGCAGTGCATGTCGAACAGAAGCGGCTCGCAGTATTCCACGTGAACCTATAACTCAGGTATATTTCGATGGTTTTTTGAACTCTTCAGAACAATTCTCAAGATATTATTTTTATTATAAAATCACTAGTGTCCGGTAAAAAAAAGTGGCTTGAGAGTCCTTCCTCATCCGAGTAAGATGAGGTTGACTCAAAACCCTTATAGGGAGAGGACCTCAAGCCATGAGCCATAATAACACAATCTTTAATCAGTTGCTACAATTAATACCGAGACATGAATTTGAGAGTTTGGTCGGGCAGTATTCCGGCGACCGATACGTCAAGGAATTCACCTGCTACAATCAGTTTACAACGCTTCTGTATGGTCAGATCAAGGGGCGAGACTCACTTCGTGACATCGTTACGGGATTAAACGCGCAACGAGGCAAGTTGTACCATCTGGGGATAAAGAGCGTAGCGAGAAGTACGCTTGCTGACGCCAATAACAATCGCGACTGGCGGATATTCGAGGGTTTGTTCTACCGCCTCCTTGAGCATTGCCGTAAATTGACTCCAGAGCATCGCTTCAAGTTCAAGAATCCGCTTTATTCGCTGGATTCGACGGTTGTCAGCCTTTGCCTGTCCATCTTCCCATGGGCAAAGTACCGCAAGCGAAAAGGGGCATTGAAAATTCACTGCCTTTATGAGCATCGCGGCTGCCTTCCATCGTTTGCGGTCGTGACAAGTGGCAAGCGTCACGATGTAAAAGTCGCGAAGGAAATCAATTTGCCTCTTATGCCGGACAGCATCGTCGCAATGGATAGAGCATATATCGACTACGAATTCCTTTATTCACTGCACTCGCATGGCGTGTTCTTTGTGACCAGGGCGAAAAAGAATCTGAAATGCACGGTTACCGGACTGCATGAGATGCCTGATGTGAAGGGGCTTGTCTGCGACATGAGCATACAACTGGAGGGCTATTATCAAAAGGAGGCTTATCCAGAGGAACTGCGTCTTGTCGATTGGCATGATGATGAAACCGGAAAGGATTTTTGTTTTATTACAAACAATTTTAAACTGGCAGCATCAACAATAGCGGCGATCTACAAGGCGCGTTGGGATATCGAATTGTTCTTCAAATGGATAAAACAGAACCTGAAGATCAAATCGTTCCTTGGCACCAGCATTAATGCGGTAATGACGCAAATATGGGTCGCGATGTGTTATTATCTCTTGTTGGCGTATATTAAATTCCAAACTCGATATCGCTTCGGTCTAACAAATCTGGCGAGAATCTTCAGGGAAATCCTGATGGAAAGGGTGTCTTTGTTGGATATTCTGTCTCTCAATCCCTGTCAGGCAGCAAAAAGAATCAGAGACCCATCACCGCAACTATCCTTATTTTAACCGGACAGTAGTG
>CBDURE010000183.1:0-5760 GCA_965369605.1 uncultured bacterium | reverse complement strand
TGGATGATGTATTTGACATAACGATCGATTTTAACTGCCAGCTTAACCCCTACAAATTCGCTGACCTGATTGACTTCAGATTTGTTATCAACAACCAGTTCTCCAACAAATCATATTCAATTGGCGTGGACACCATGCTTGAAAATGGTTCCATCTACGTGGTTGATTACGTTCAGGGCATTGCGCGTTTTGTGATGGATCATCCCATGTCCTATTGCATTATTGATGGCGATCTTGTTCAAACCGCCGCCCCCGGTGACCTTGTTCAGATCTGGATTGATTTCTTCGAGGGTGAGGACAGCCAGGAAAATGAATTTGTTTTCCAGAACAAGAAGTTCAGAATATTCTACCTTGGCTCCCAGCATATTGGGTCGGAGTAGCACTTAAAAATATCTGACAGATTAAAACGAAAATTATGAAGCAGAGAGTTTTAACTCTCTGCTTCTTTTATTGTAATCTGGATTGTTGGTTTTCCAAATTCTATAGGGTGCCGCCCACACATCGCGTCTTTTTGTGATTTGTGGGTGAAATGCATAACTTCGCTGCACAAATCATCAATACGCTCTCCCCACCCAGGTATCCTCACTATACTCTTCCCAAGTAGCAATTAAACCGACATCTGTCCCTCCACTGCTAAATGCCGCATGCACATCAAAATCAGTGAGTGTGTGCCCCGGGTCGGATGTATTTACCAGTTCATCCGCTAGAATCGTATTGAAAATAGGAGAAAGAATAGTCCAGTAGATTTCACCATACAAGGCATTGTCGCGGCGATCCTCATACAAAACGAAAATCATCCCGCTCTCTTCATGAATTACAATCTCGGGTGAATACTGGTTTGACGGCTGGCTTGACGCTGTGTTGACAAGCATTGGAAGCCCCATCACGGGAGTTGTACTTATTCCATAACAAATGGCAATGTCGGAAACTCCCGCTGTTCCGCCTGAAAAATGTGTATCACTGTAAACGACAACCGGATTTTCATTTTTGTCCAGGGAAATTCTCGGACTGTTCAAGTGAGTGCTGTCAGAATCTGATGCCACAACCTGCGCCGCATTTCCCGGAGCTGCGCCATACGGATATTTCCGAATCTGGATTTGGCCGTTCGCGTTGTCATCCCAGCTGACATACAGGTTATTGGAATTGTCTATCGCAAGATCAACCTGATCGAAATTATAAGTGGATGTTGTGCTGTCAACATGCGAGGACGCTGTCATCGGAATCCAGTCTGAATTTGGGTACTCCTCGATATTGGTTGTTTTTATCAAACGTACCGAACGTCCTATTGTCGAGTTTTCATCCACATAGGCCAGATAAACCGTGCCTATTGCGATAGGATCGGGGATAACGCACAAATCAGTCGGGTCGGAATATCGATAGTAGGTCAATCCGTACTTGTCGCTTGTACTCAGGTTGAAATGAGTTATATCCTGATTCCAGGAAAATTGTTCCCAGTTTATGCTGTTCCCGGCACCGGGGACTCCGTAATTAAATCTTATATTGTTCCCATCCCAAACATGGCTGCTGGAATTTGCACGTTCAGCAATCCAGAAGACAAAAATATTTCCCGGTATTTCACTGGGGATAACACACAATGCTATTCCCCAGTCACCGGTTGCATAAGGAGAATCATTCGGCACTGTCGGACCGCTCCATGTCTGCCCGCCATCCGCGCTTCTGTGAATCCTTATCCTTTCAATGCCCAACCTTCCAGCATAACCTATGTAAACATCATCCGTGTTCGGGTCGCAAACTATAACAGTTGAGTTCATATTGTGCGGAAACTCACGCCAGCTCATTGTGGCGTCAATTTCCAGTGATGGATCAAAACTTGGAATAATATACACGGTTTCCACATACAGGCCGTGGCGCGGTTCCGGCTGGCCCTGATCCGCAACTCTCAACGCGACTCGATACGCTCCCATCTCGTTGAATATATGCAGTACTGTCGAGGTTATATCCGGCGAAGCTGTAAACTCTCCTGGCTGAAAATCAAAATCCCATTCATAAGTAATTAAGTCGCCATCAGGATCATACGATGCCGTTGCGTCGAAACTGATTGTGTCTCCCCGTCGATATGGTTCCAGCGGCGATTTGATGAAATCAGCCACTGGTGTACGGTTGGGGAGAACGGTAATTATTCGTGTTCCAATTGAACTGTGCTGTATGGGTGAATCGTTGTCAGTTACTCTTAGAGCAATCGTAACTTCAAAATTATCTGAATTATGGTTATTTTCAGATTGCTGTGGCAGCGGTGAGGGACCTGTAAAATTCACATCAAAGGTTACACCATCATAGTCAAAATCCCATTCATAACTGACAATGGTCGTTTCGTTATCATAGGAGTTGGAGCCATCATAAGTTATAAATTCATTTGGATAAATCACAGGAGGATCAGGCACAGTATCAATAACAGGAACAGGCGCCGGCGTGAAAACATCTACCTCGAACGTTTGATACGTTGCGAATTCATTCAGCGTGAAAATTGTTGCACCGTCGCGGTCAACACAATCGCCGATGCCACCGACATTCAAACCTGGAATTCGCGAATCAATCACCTTCACAAGTCCCCGTCTCATGCCGCTTTCCCCGGCAGCTGTATTGAAAACCTGCGCGGAAAATTCAAGCGGAGCGGTTTGGCCGTCGCCTCCACCAGGACCGGATGCGATTACAGGACTCAGAGTAACGCCGGGAATTTCAATTGCAACTGATACCACATCGCTCCCAGCTTTGATCGAATCCTTCTGTGTGAGTTCCAAATCCACATTCGCGCCGTGATTCCAGTCCCAAACCTCAATTTCAAGGTTACAGTATGTGTCTGCCAGTTCGTGAAAAAGCGTGTTTTCAGTTACTTCAACATCGACTTTCCACGCTTCCTTGCGATGAAATTCAGGCAGGTAGTAAACCGGATATAGCCTGTCAGCTTTTGTCGCTGAATGACCGTATGCGGCTGTAACGACAAGTGTAAAAGACAACGTTTCGGATATTTCAAACTGGATTTCAAAATCTGAATACTGGAAATCTCCGCCCATTGGCAGAACGTTATGCCCTGTCGGTGCGAGAATATTTGTGAATCCCAGTTCACTTGACGGGTCGTAATTTCCAAAACTCGGATCAAGTGTCATGACCTTGTATGGATGAAGATCTCCCTCTGTCGGGAAAAATAAATCAATCCGCTCATCGAATCTGTCCGTATATCCATCAGCATTGGCAAGCCTGACAGGAGAAAGCACTTTGCCTGACAATGGGAATGCCACTGATTCGCCGGGAAAATGTAAAACGCCAAAAACATCAAACACATGAAGGTCAAGCCGGTTAATGGCTGATGGGGGTTCACCAAGGTTTCCAGCTTTGAAAGGATGTCGAATCGCGAATCTGACAACAATGTTGTTTTCACTGTTGATTGAAATTGAGTCAATCTTCACACAGTCTGCGCATGGGGTTATGGAAAGGAAATTCGAAATATCAACAATGTAACTATCGCCAATCGCTGAACCTGTCCGAAGTGATGATATCCCCGCTGTCAGTTCAACCGGATCAACATTGACATCGAAAACTCCCAGCGCGCCTACTCCCGTGCTTCCGCCATCGGGAAGAAAATCGGAAAACGAGGTCGGCAGGTTATCCAAAACTGTTACTGGGGAATTAATACTCTGGTTGATATTTTCCGGCGTTAACGGAGAATCAACACCCTTCGAGCAACCATTGCCAATAAGTCCTATTATAATGAAATAGAATGTGAATAATCCTGTTAATTTCCACTTGTTGATAATCATGTCACTTCTCCATATCCATTATGCAATTTCACAAATGTCTCAAGGTGTCCATATCGCTTTTGTCTGGATTAAAAACCTCACACCCGGTCCTCTCCTGCATCAGGAGAGAGGAGAATGATTATTCTTCCCCCTATCTCTCCACATGGCGTTTCTCTTCTCCCCTTCTCCACATGGTGGAGAGGGGGCTGGGGGGTGAGGTATCCTGTTCCTGTCCAACAAATATCAATAAGCTGATCTAATCCCGCTTCATTCAGCAACGGTTTTATTATTATACCAGAACAATCAACTAACTTTAAAGTATCAACCAATCAAGCCGCACCATGAAATTAGACGGTATTTCCATGGAAAAAAATAATATTCCGGTAAAATGTTACTATATATTAGATAGATTGGCAGAGAACAGCTTGAAATTCTTCCTAATGCTCTCTATCATATTCACTTGAAAAAACATTGGCGGCACAGGAGGCTGTCATTTCACATCCAGACAGAATTCAGATTCACTTTAAGACTTATCCTAAGAGGTAAATATGAAAAGCGGACAGACATCAAATGTTTTTTACACGTTCGGATTCCTTTTGTTGTATATCCATCTGCTCATGAATATCGTCTACCTGATAACGCAGAAATCATTTTTCAATTCACCGATCATGAATTATTCGATAGTTCCCTTTGGTGTGGAATCGCTTACGATAAAAGTGAGCATGATTGAGATGATTCTTCTTGGCGGATTTGCGATATTTACTATTGCCGGGTTGATACTGGAACGCCTTAGATTGATTGGCATTAAAAAGGAAGCGGAGGTAGGCTGGAAATACAGAAACAGATTGAAAATATGGTATGCGATAATCGCAATCATTCTGGTTGTCTGGACAACTATTCAGGGATTTGTCACAATCAAGGAATTCGATTGGGTGTGGTTGTCAGGAGGCGCGGTTATCTGCATATTCAGCATCATCCTGATTATCTTCCCAAGCCATAAGGCATTAGAGAAGTAATTTGAAATTATACGTTACAGGCATTGGACGGCTGTTGAAAAGGCAGATAAAAACAAGGATTAACCGTAACCCGGCCATGCCGTCCAGTACATAGTTGACAGTTTTACATAATGTAAATCAGGCATACCGGGGAAAACGATTAAAATCAATAAACATACTGTAAATTACCTTGACAAATAAATCAATGTTGTATATTATTCTTAATGCGTAAAAAGATGGGGGGCAGTAATAGACCCACTCTCAAGAAAGGTTTTCTTTTTTTTAGTTTTACCAGCAACACAGCATATATCGGGCAACCGGTAGAGCAAATACTATTCACATTCCATTTTTGGAGGTATGCCATGTCTTATACCAGGTCTTTGGTTATCGTTGCTTTTTTCGCGATGATAGCATTGATTCTTGGCTGTTCAGGTGGCAACCCGATCGCTCCGGACAAATCACCGGAGTCTCTGGACAGTGTACCGATTATTGGATTAACTGACACGAATGACACCTTTAATGCGGTTGGATTAATGGGAGCATACGAATTGTACATTAATCCTGAAGATTTATCCGCTGAATTGGTAAACAAACGAGTCAGCAGCATTGGGGAGGATTATATTGTTAGTGGTATTGCTTTTTTCACAGTCGCGCCTTGTGCGGACTGCCTGAAAATCTCTGGTATCGGATTGGTCGGAGGGAACCTGCAGCTTTCTTTCACAGTTTCTCATCCGTTCAAACCAGGCATCAGTGGTGACCCGCCCTCAGCGGCAAACCGTAATGACCTTGATGTTTTCGATCTCGCCATGGTTATTAAGCCGGGCGGAGATCCTGCACCAACAGCAACAAACTATGCCCTCACAGCCGCGGACGTCTACGACGGATTCTGCGTTGATGCGGATGGTTTCACTTGTGAACTTGCTGAAGTCGTTGACGACGATGCAGCGCTTCCGTATTTCCTCGTCATTGATGACAGCGCGGAGGTTCCACCTGCATCAACATGGAACATG
>CBDURE010000182.1:0-5786 GCA_965369605.1 uncultured bacterium | reverse complement strand
GCGGGGGGATTAAGGGGGGGATGGAGTATAAAAACAACCTTTTTCAACAGCCCCGTCCCGCCGGCTGTGTAAGAAGCGTCCCGCTTCTCACGGTTAAAGGCCACGCCCCCGGGACGGGTCGACACACCCGGCGGGACGCCAGCGCTGCGAGCGTTGCATCATTAACCAAAATCCCGCACTTGAATACATCTTTAAGCCCGTATAAAATTGATTGGCTTTCGATTGCGATAAAAAACCATGAGCAATTCATGGATTGAGGAAATCAGAATGAAAAAGAAGATTCTCTTTACAATTGGGATATTTACGATTCTTACATTACCAGTATTCGCGCAGGGTGATTTGTCGAGCATAATGCAAAGCGAAAGCGCGATACCCGACTCGCCCACAGCCGCCAGGTTTTTCGACCTCACAGCCGAGCCGATTATCAAATCGATTGGCGATGATTACCTGCTTGGTCCCGGTGACATTCTCACAATCAACATTGGGAATATTACCGCGGATGAAATCCAGCAGCAGATTTCCTCTCAGGGCGATGTCATGCTGCCCACGATTGGAAAAGTCAAAATCGAGGGTTTGACTGTCGCTGATGCTGAAGAGGCTATGAATGAGGCGTGCGGGAAATACTTCCGTAATTTCGATGTCCGAATCCAGATAAATCAGGTTCGTAAAATTGAGGTTTATCTTGTCGGGCAGGTTCATCTGCCGGGAATTTACCTCTGCTATTCAGGTACTACTCTCTCCCAGTTCATGCAGCTGACAAGCCGGCTTGTTTTCTCCGACCCGTCAATCGCGGGATACGGCGAAAGGAAATTCTATAACCGCACGAATCCGCTTTTCACTCAGGTGCTTCCAGAGGGCAGCATACGCAAGGTTCAACTCAAGCGTAATGACAATGTTGAATCAGTAGATTTAACCGATGTCATAATTCACGGAATCAAGGACAACGATCTGAAACTCGAACACGGCGATGTCGTTTTCATTCCGAGAGTTGAAAAGTCAATTATAGTAAAAGGCGGAGTCAATCCCGGACGCTACGAGATTCTTCCCGGCGATGCGATTGACGACATAATTAAAATCTCCGGCGGGTCAGGCTCAATGAATTTAAGCGAGATTATCGCGGTGGAAAGTGTCAACGGCCTTTCGCGTACCACACGAACAGTCAATCTGGCATCAAAGGCTTACAGTGATGATGATTCCGCTTTTGAACTGAAAGACAATATGATAATCCGCATTCCCCAGCATCAGGAATTTGTATATATAATCGGCGCGGTGCCATACCCGGGTACGCAGGATTTCGTTGAGGGCGACACTCTGATGGATTACCTCGGACGATGCGGCGGATTCCACAAGGGCAATCAGATGGGTGAAACCGATATCATCCGCCGTGCAGGTTTCGGCATGAAAAGGGAAATAATTCATATCGACCTGAAAAAAGTAATGAAAAGCAAGGAAATCGGCGATATCAACGTATTCCCCGGCGATATAATCTTCGTTCCACCGAAAAACCAGCCGTTTAACGGTCGGGATGTTATCATGACAATCCTCACATTCGGCGGATTGCTTAATGATATAATCGGCGGCATATAGGGACTGTTGAAAAAGCAGTATATGTAGGGGCAGTCTCCCGTGACTGCCCAAAGGATGGTATAAATACAGGGCAACCACGGGGAGTTGCCACTACGCCTCCGAAAGAAGCAGGCTTTTTTCAATAGTTCCTTATGTAAAGTTCCACGTTATTTTTTACATAGAAAATTCCTTATGTAAAGTTTAGGCGTTTTCCTTACATATGGAATTTCTTATGTAAAGTTTATGTGTGTTTTCTATATTAGTTGTTCTTTCTACTATGGAAACAGGAAAATGAGTAACACTCACAAAGAATACAAAAAAGCGATATTCGCCTCAGGATGTTTCTGGGGTGCTGAGTATCATTTTCAGCGTACGCGAGGAGTAATTTCCACTACTGTTGGTTACACGGGAGGGCATGTGGTTAATCCGTCCTACGAACAGGTTTGTCTGGGTACATCGGGCCATGCCGAGGCTGTGGAAGTGATCTTTAATCCCGCTGAAACAAGTTACGATGAACTTGCGAAACTGTTTTTTAATACACATGATTTCACACAGCTGAACCGTCAGGGACCGGATATCGGTGAGCAGTATCGAACGGAGGTTTTCTATCTGGACGATGATCAAAGGGAAATCGCCGAGAAACTAATAGCTCTGCTGGTGGATAAAGAATATAAGGTCGCGACCAAAGTAACGAAAGCACGTGAATTTTTCGAAGCGGAGAATTATCACCAGGATTATTTCAATAAGACAGGCGGGACGCCATCCTGCCATGCATACAAAAAAGTTTTTTAAGGCCGAATTTCCAAAAAAAGCGAAAAAAACTGATTTATACTACTCTCTATCTTTGAGCACTTGCGCTTCAATAGCGAAAAACTCGAGATAGCCGCACCGCACCGGTCGCAGCTTGTAAGCTAGCTTGCTAGTGTAGCGCATGTTTTGACACACGGTGTAGCGTATGTTATGACACATTACGTTTTAAACCCACCCCTACGAGGGACTCCTATTTAGCATTAATTTCGGAGGGTCTCATAGAATATGCCCCTACCCGCGATTTATCTTTTCTAATACACCCATATCAACATTTATCTCATCTAACCAACCTGATGATAACCTTATCCATCTGAAAATATCTAAAAGAAATCAAATCAACCTAAAGTTTTCTTAAAAACATTCGAAGTAACTTAATGTGAATGAATCAAATCCAAAAAAGAGCGAGGTGATGAGAGTTCGACATGATGATTATTTAACACAACGTCGTTTTATGCATTAAGCGGATTTAATCCGTAGTATTTTTTTGACAATTTAATTACCACGCATCGGGCAGGATGCCCGAACATCGGTTCAGAGTGAACCGAATTACCTAAGTCTTTCAAGGAGGAAAGAGCATGGGTGTTCTTCAGATTAACCAGAACATTATCGCGTTTAACGCTCTTCGATCCCTATCACAGACATCACGGGAATTGGAACGTTCTGTCGAGCGGCTGTCAAGCGGCTTGCGGATAAACCGCGCGTCGGATGACGCTGCGGGTTTGACCATTTCAGAACGTCTTCGCGCACAGGTTCGCGGCCTGGCACGCGCGTCACAAAATGCAGCTGAGGGTATCTCTTTTATACAGTCGGCGGAAGGCGCCTTAATTGAGAATAACGCTCTCCTGCAGAGGATTCGCGAACTTGCAATTCAGGCGGCAAACGGAATTCTTACCGCCAACGATCGGCTGGAAATCCAGAAAGAGGTTGACCAGTTGATCGAAGAGATAGACCATATCTCAACAATGACGGAATTCAACACCAGGAAACTGCTTGATGGTTCCGCTGCCGCGCTTATCAGTGTGGATGATCCAACTCGAATGGATGTTATTGTAAATGGCAATGTTGGCAAAGGCGGAAACTACCAGATCAGAACAAAGCTTCTTGACCCGCCGCAGCTTGGTGTCTGGAAATCCGATCAGTTCAACACAATCGCGGGGGAGGACAGGGTCGGCGACCTTAACGGCATGACCACTTTCCTGAACAACGCGTCTTTTACTGGAGGAACAAGCCAGACAGGCATCAACGAGATTGAAATTCAGTCTCTGGATGTCAACGGCAGGATGATGGTGTCAGGAGGAAACGCGACACTGTCTATTCTTGGAGTCACTGAGGCTATCGGAACGGATAATATCGTTGACCTGTTCCAGGCAAAAGGGCTGACAACAGGTACGGACAGGATTCATTTCACAGGATACAATTCCACTGGCGCTATCATTGACCAATCCATTCTGATTACCGCGGCATTAACTGTAGGCGCACTTGAGGGTTTCCTCTCGACCGCACTGTTTACAGCCGCTGGCGAGGGAATGGTAAGCATCGGCGTGAATGGACGGCTTTTCGTATCAAACGCCGCCGGAACCAGTATTGTTGTTACAGACCTTGAGCTTGATGACGTTGACGTGTCCAGCAGCAGTTTGAACCTGAGTGTCTCAGCGTTCTCACTTCCTGCCGGAACTAACAGCGGATACATGGGTAACGCGCTGATTGCCGGAGCAAGTATCGCGTTAACAGCAAATGGCGCTCGCATACTTGATTCAGTAACTACCGGAATCAACTCAATTGGTACAGTAGGTACCGGCGCTCTTAATGTCAGATTCGATGAAACCATCACTGTGGCTTCAACTGATCAGATATTTTTTGACACGGTTGGACAGAACGAATTATCCGAGTATGGCACAATCACACAGGTTTCAGCCGTCGCGGGTGATTATGTATTCATGATTTCCGCGGTTTCAAACGAGACCTATCGTGTAACCAACCTGACAACCGGCAGTGTTTCAAACACGATCAGCGTTAACGGCGCTGGAACAGACACCAGTTTGAATCTCGATTCAATGCAGGGACTCAGGCTGGCGTTTGACGCTATCCTTGTTGAGGGTGAGACTGCTATGTTCCATGTCAGCACAAACAACGTGCTTCAGGCGCAGCACTCAACACAGCTTCACTCAATCTCTCGATTTATCGAAGAGGATGTGTTCGCTGGACGGGATACTGTGGAGCTTGGAATCGCAGTGCCGGGTTCAGGCAGGATGACAAAGATTTATATCAACGCCACTGACTCAGTTGAGGAGCTGGTTGGCAAACTAAGCCTTGCGCTCGCCAACCCGAACAGCTCTTCCGATTTGAATCTCGAACAGGCGCTCGCGGGCGGACATTTCCCGAATCTTGTTCATTTCAATCTCACAGGCCCCGCACGAGGAACGATGTCAATTACATCACCGATACCCGGTGCTGAACTGGCATTCTTCGGTGATGAGGGGCTTCTTAACGCATTGAGCCTGATGAACATTCAGGAATCCCGTAGAGCCAATTACCAGGTGAGCATAGTTGACCTGCACACAGGGGAACTCGTTGAGCAGACAACTACGCCTACAGGGGTGTTGAATGGAATTCTTCCGGGCCTTGAAATCAGGCTTGACACAAATCAGGGATTCAAGGTTGATCCCAATGACAACGGTATGACAGGTGGGGCTTATAATCTTGATCCATATCTCTCACCAATGATATCGATCTCTCAGGGTTTTATAGGTAGCAGCTTCCTGCATGTTGTTCCGAACGGTATTAACTTCCAGATTGGCGCCAACCAGAATCAGGGGCTTGAGGTTGCAATTTCCCAGATGGATGCCCTGGCAATTGGCATAAGGGGATTAACTCTAGCGTCAACAAAGTCGGCGGAATCAGCGATTACAAAAGTTGATACTGCCATCGACAAGGTTTCAAGTCTCAGGGCAATGCTCGGTTCGGTACAGAATCGTCTGGAAAGCACTATCAGGAATATTGATATCAGCCGTCAGAATCTCGCAGGGGCGGAAAGCGGTATCCGTGATTTGAACATCGCGGAACAGAGTATCGCGTTTACAAGAGAGCAGATTCTGCTGCAAAGCGGTATGGCTGTGCTTGCACAGGCTAATTCGCTGTCTCAGAATGTTTTGTCGTTGCTACGATAACCCTTCCTCAGCCAAATGAAGGGAGGGGAGTCGTAGAATGGAGAAAAGACCAGGTTGAATATGCGTGGGATGCAATAGATCTGTGTTTCTCAAGGGGAAAGCTGACAACAAAAGCTTTCCCCTTGTTCTTATACTGAATTGCTTTCAAGTTAATGTTTATATTGCTTTTTATTGCGGTGCAGGCTTCCACTCGACTTTCGACATTTCAGGCTAGCTATACGCCATTAATCCGGGTGCCGCCCA
>CBDURE010000181.1:0-5801 GCA_965369605.1 uncultured bacterium | reverse complement strand
CGTTCGGGGCTCGGATTATAATTTCCGGCTTTACAATTCATTGCGATTTAACAGTGTGTCAATGCAGCTTTTTTCAGGGATAACCAGCTTAGAGCTTATGCCCAAACCCCCCCGCTAGCGGGGGGATTACAGGGGGGGCGTGGTGCTTTTTCACACGTTTCATTATTTCCATTTTCCTATTTTATCCCAAATGACTTCTTCTTTAAATCCGATATAGATGTTAGGATATTTTTAACTGGAACTCATGGAAAAACGAAAGGACATCATTGCGATAGCGATTCTCCTTCTGGTGATTATAATTCGCTTCGCGCCGTTTATCTTTTCCGGAACGCCGATTAATACGGACAGCTGGAAGAGCTACTACCCGTGGGCGGCGGATTTCTCATCGAGTGAAATAAAAACCATCAACTACGATTCCAACATGGAATACGGCACATGGTTTCCGATGGTCAAAAACGAACTCAGCGAGGGACGGTTTCCTCACTGGAATCAATATTCAGGATGCGGCATGCCGTGGTATGCCGACCATCTAATTCCCGTGTTTCATATCCCTTTCGCAATCGCGCTGCTGTTTCCCGGTGATTTGGTTTTCGCAGGATACATTTTCCTGATGTCGATAATCGGAACGCTTTTCTTCTACTGGTTCATGCGCAACTGGAATTTCAGCGTTTTCGTTTCACTTTTCGGAGGGCTTGCATTTTTCCTTTCAGGCTGGCAGATGTATCTATATCCGCCGGAGGTGGCATCGCTAATCTGGATTGCGCCAATCCTGCTTTTCTATGACAGATTCCTTAAAAGCAATCGAATGTCCGATGCCTGCTGGGCGACATTCTTTGTCGGGCAACTTTTAATCGGCGGATACCCGGTCATGATTGCCCACTTTTTCTATTTAATCGCGGCGTATGTTATCTGGCGGCGGTTTCAAGGAAGTTTCAAATGGAATGTACCTATTAAAAGATGGGTTTTCGCTGTTCTTATGATGGCGATTATCGGCGTTCTAATATCAGCCGTTCAGAATTATCCTACATACAAATTCATGCAGCTGACTAATCGAAGCGTATCATCGGAACAGAAGATGTTCCAATCGCCGGATGAGATAATCGAACAAAAGAAACAGATGCTGAAATCAGATGAGTTCATGGGAACTGATGGCAGGAGCATCGCGAATGTAATCCTGAATTTAATCAGAAAAAAAACAACGATTATAATTCCCAACTTCAACATTGATTTCAACGAAAGCCGTACATTCGCGGGACCTGTTATCGTATTTCTAGCGATGCTTGGGCTGTTCGCGGCTCATCGGCGATTCAACCTGATAAAAATATTCTTCGTCGTTTTCGGGATATTCTTTCTCGTCGGCCCGATATTTCTCCTTGTGGCGCGATTCATCCCCGGCTGGTCGATATCTGCATTGAATCCGCGCGAGGTGTTTTTCTTCCTGCTGTTTTTCATGGCGGTTTTGGGACTCGATTATCTGGAAAAACTTAAAGGCAAAAACCGTATGGTCGGAATATTCTCACTGGCGATGGCATTTCTCAGCGCACTCCTTTGCCTCCTGCATCCGTCTATACTGAAATTGGAAAATTCGAATTACCATTGGAGCATATCGCAGGACGCAATCTCATTGATTGTTTACATGGCAATCTCGATACTGGTTCTAATACTGATTGCAGCGCGTACTTTCAGTGGCAGGTTAAAGTCAGTTCACATATCCGCAGGATTAACAGCGTTTATAATCACTGGAATTCTGGCGCATTGCTATCTATACCCATACTTCGCAGATAAGCAATACATGCCTGATGACAGCAACATGAAAGAAATATCCGCAATTTGCAACGATGGCAGATTCGCAAGATATTCTACAGAACAGCCTCGGCTTTCTTTCACCGAGAAACTAGAATATATCCTTCCTCCAAATACGCCATCACGATTTGAAATGATGGACTCTCTCGGCTACGACAACATGATGCTTGCTAACATGGAGGAATTCATGAGCAAAGCCGCGCCGGGTTCAGTTCTTCGGAGTAGGGGAACATTTCACATTCTGGGCGCCACATCGCTGAATCCGAAAGGTCTTTTCATTCAGTCAACCGGCACAAGATATATAATGGAAAAGCAATCAGAGGATGTTCCATTTTCTGACGAGATGCCCGTTTACGATGAGAGCGGTATCAGGATATATGATTTGCATACACCTGAAAATCCTGGTTTCCCATACGAGTTTGCATATATGAAGGCTGTTACAGAGTATGAACTTGTTAATGAATATAAAGAAAACCCATATACTGATGATTTCACAAATAAGGTTATTCTGGATAAACCTCCGACATGGCATTTTCAACATTATGGCGCACGTATTGAATCCTCAAAGAAAAATGATGTCAGACTGTCAGTATTACGTTATGAGAAAACTTCATCGACACTTAGGACTGATGTTGATGTAACTGGTGAATGTGTTTTATATATGGGAGATACATACCATCCTCGCTGGAGAATAAAAGTGGATGGTATGGAAGTGGAATTATTACAGGCAAACTATGCATTTCGAGCTATTGGTCTTTCAGGAGGCTATCACGAATTATTCATGTGGTATGATGGTATTGAGGTCAGATCAGGAGGCATGGTCAGCGCAATAAGCCTGCTGATTTGCGTATTAATCGGAATATTTGACAGAAAAAATGTTAGCAGTGGTTTTTAACCCACTGCGAATGCAAATTAATAGAGCAGAAGGATACAATATAGCAGAGGGTTTTAACCCTCTGCTAATGAACAGCAATGCGAATGTGATTATAAAAGCAGTGGGTTAAAACCCTCTGCTATGCAGGAAATAGTAACCAAAAAATGACAGAGCGTAAGAAAGACATAATAGCGATTCTCGTTCTCCTTCTGGTGATAATAATCAGATTCTCACCGATGCTGTTTCACGCAACGCCGATTAATCCCGATGGCTGGAAGAGTTACTATCCATGGCGGGCTGACTTCAGCGAATCTGAAATAAAGACGGTTTTCTATGACATCAACATGGAGTACGGCGTATGGTTTCCAATTGTGCAGGAGGAAATAAAAAACGGAAACTTCCCGCATTGGAACCAATATTCGAGCTGCGGAACTCCTCTATATGCAAACCACCTTGTACCGATATTCCATGTTCCATTCGCGCTTGCGCTTCTCGCGCCTGCCCAGTTAATTACCGGAATGTACTCTTTCATAATGACGATTTTCGGCACGCTGTTTTTCTACTGGTTTTTACGAAACTGGCGCCTAAGCCAGTTTGTATCGCTTTTCGGCGGACTGGCATTTTTTCTCAGCGGATGGATGTTTTATATCTATCCGCCTGAAGTAGCGACATTTATCTGGATAGCGCCAATACTTCTCTTTCATGACCGCTTCCTTGAACGAAACAGACTTTCGGATGCCTGCCTTGGAGCATTTTGCATAGGGCAATTATTAATTTCAGGCTACCCAATTCATGTGGCGCATTTTTTCTATTTCGTGGCAATCTATTTCCTGTGGCGACGATTTCATAAATCGTTCAAATGGGAAGCATCGGTTAAGAGATGGATTATCGCGGTTTTGATAATGGCAGTCGCTGGCGGATTGATATCCGCTGTGCAAAATTATCCCACCTACAATTACAGCAAGGAATCCAACAGGAAAATTTCATCAGAGAAGAAGCAGTTTGAATCCGCCCAGGATCTGATCATTCGAAAGAAAGCCAACCTTGAAAAAGAGGGAAAGGAATTCAGCGTTGGGAATCTTATATTTTATCAGCTGTCAAAGAAATCGGTGATTATCAATCCGAAATTTGAAAGGGATGTTTACCCAAATCGTCAGTTTACAGGTTCAGTAATTGTGTTCCTCGGATTAATCGGACTTTTTTGCGCTGGCAGACGATTCAGGGCTATAAAAATATATTTCCTCATCATTGCCCTTTTTTGCTTCTTTCCGCTTGCTTACCAGATTGTGGCGAAATTCATTCCCGGATGGTCTATCACAGTCTTTCTACCATCAGAGACATTCTATTTCATTTTGTTTTTCCTTGCAGCGCTGGGACTTGACAAATTAACCAAACTCTATGAACGCTCCAATCTTGTTCTGGCCACAGCGATTGTAATTGTGATTCTTCAGATTGTATTCCTGATAATTCCACCACTTCAAACATATAATAGTGAATATGGGATTTTCAGGTGGAGTGAATCACTCGATAAAATCGCTCTGGGAGTTTACTTTGGATTAACCGCATTACTATTTGTGATAATGGGGATTCACGCATGGGGGCGTCGAATTCATCAGTCAGTCGCGATTGTTTGCATTGTTATTTTCATATCATCAGGACTTCTGGCGATGTTCTACCAGTACGCATATTTCGCGCATCCATCGCCAATGCCTCTTTACGATGACGTTGCCAGAATAAAGGAAATCTGCAACGATGGCAGAATAATCCGTTATTTCCCGGACAACTTCACAATATCAAAGGGAAAAAATCAGGATTACATCTTCCCGCCGAATCTGCCAGCCAAATTCAAGATAAACGATGTTTTCGGTTATGACTCACTGATGATGGGGAATTACCGTAACTTTTTCGATGTCACCGCGCCTGATACAGTTATGCGCGACCGTATTATGTTCACTCTGAGAACTCTAGAGTCTCTTAATCCAAAAGGGCTTTTTGTTCAGGCGAGCGGCCTGGAATACTGTTTCGCGAAAGATGAGCCTCAACTGGACGAGATGTTCGGCCAGCCGGTTTTAAATGAGCCCTTTCAGATATATAAACTCAATCGGCAAACTCCGCCATTCGCACGCCTGATTAGTGAGTACGAGTTGCTTGATGAATATGAAAACGATTTAAATTCGGATGATTTTTCTACAAAGATAATTCTATCATCCAAGCCTGTACTGCCGGATGGCAGCTCTCTTGAATCGAATAATAATTACCGAAACACGAAATCGAATATAGCAAATGTGAAGAAATCCAATACTACGATGGAGATTGAATTTAATGCTCATCAGGATTGCCTTTTATATATTGCGGATACATACCATCCGCTGTGGCGAGCCAAACTCGATGGCGTTGAGGTTGAAATAATCGAGGCGAATCTGGCGTTTCGCGCTATCGCTGTTCCTAAGGGCAATCACAAACTATTCATGTGGTATGACGGAATCGAAGTCGTACGAGGTGGAATAGTCAGCGCGGCTGCTTTACTTCTGCTTATTCTAATTGGATTGCTCGACAGGAAATTCCAAAAAGAAAACACCAAAAAATAATTCTTGATACGAAACCCTTAATCAAATAGTCTGTCTAATAGGATATTGTGTAGCAACATAAGAGGTAGAACTGCATGTCAAAACTGACAATGTCATTTAAAATAGCAATCCGAGGATTGTGGACCAACAAGATGCGATCGATGCTCACCCTTTTGGGAATGATAATCGGCATCGCTGCGGTTATCACAATTGTCTCGCTCGCGGATGGCTTGAAACGACAGATAACCGGCCAGGTTGAATCGCTTGGCTCAAATCTTGTATGGTTTTTCCCAAGCCCATCGGCAAATCAGCGAAAGGAACAGGGACAAAGCGGATTCAGATCATTCGATGTGCAGGACTTGACAATCGCTGAAATTGAGGCGGTATCGAAAGCGTCACCGGTAAAGGTTCGCTATTCCCCAATCGTGCAGAAAAAAGTCCCTGTCAAATTTAATAACGAAAAAGTGTTTTCTGATGTTTTTGGCGTTTACGATGAATATTTCGATATGTCAATCCTGGGGCTGACATCGGGTGAATATTTCACAAAGGCTGATGTA
>CBDURE010000180.1:0-5885 GCA_965369605.1 uncultured bacterium | reverse complement strand
CGATCCAGCTGAAACCCCCAAACTCTAGCTGGTACAAAATATGGGGGCATCTCAGCGGCACCCGAGGTTTTTATATTCGAGACCTTCTGTTGTTTTGTTACACTCAGTAATGAACACAGACGAATTTAAAGTCCCTTCTTTTCCAATGAATCTATCATATTCCCCTAAGTTACAAATGCAGAGAATATATAAATGTCGAAAGTCGAGTTTCGCGGGAATGACATTATGCATGACTGCATATTGTTTGATGTAACATTGGTATAACCTGCTAACTTGCTAACAAAAAACCCACCTGTGACAGATGGGTTTCGATTTGTTCATTAATCGTAATTAGTTACTACAGCGTAAACACACTTACTCGAATAGCTCCCGCGGCATTGTTATAACCGTTGGCATCCATTGTTACGTGGATTCTATAGAGATAATCATCGACGTCAAGATGCATCGATTCGCCATAGAACAACGTGCCGTTATCTTCAGTAATTGAAGCGGCGGTGCCGTCAATTCGATCCATCGCAACGCCGGCTTCATTAAAGATATCTATAATGCCTTCGCGGTAGAGAACGCAAATCCAGTCGGATGTCTGCCCGGTTCCGTTTAGCGCGCGAGGATTATCGGGATCAAATTCCAGAACCTCAAGATCAACAGCGTTCAGCAGAGGATCTGTCAGGAAGAATACAGTATGCGCGGCAATGGGGTCATCCAGAACGTTGATTCCTTTTATTCCCGGATTCGCCAGATCCGGCACAAGTATCCACAGTAGTTTTTCCGTTCCGCCTTTGAACGTTCCTGTATCCGCTGCAAGATACTCAAGGTCTGCCCAGAGATAGGGTCCCGGCATCAAGAGGTAGTTGAGATCCAAGCTGCGAACTATATTTCCACCGGAGCCGTATGGTTCCTCAATGTAATAACAATCGATAGTGTCACCACAATCCGTGGTGTTGGGACCAGCTGAGAAGTAGCAGAGTGGGTTTTCCCCACCGTGATCAGATGCATCCTCGAAAACTTCCCAAACTCTTTCGCCGAGAGCAAGTGGAGGTCCATCATCACTTCCGCATCCGCCAGTAAAAAATAAACTACCGGTTCCGAACATATCATACGGTCTGGTAAGAGCTGAATTTGGCAGACAATCTTCCAGTCCAACAGGTCCACCACCAACAGTGAAATTATCATCGCTGTTTGAAATTATAAATGCGCCCGTGTCCGCGGCATCTATTCTGTAAACCGCCTGATTAGGCAGCGGGCCTCCGGTGTTTCCCGGATGCACTGTCGGCGGACATGTGTCAACAATCGTTGCACCATCCGTATAAAATGTGCCGCCCGGAGCATTTGTGTAATCGAGTTCAAACCGAATGATGTCGTTGTTTTCATCCGCCATGAGGACGCCATCATGCACACCGTCGTTGTAAACTCCAAGGTCGCATTGTCCGACAAGTGAATTTGCGTACGGCGCGGGGCCTTGTGTAAGCCCGGTATCAACACCTTCGCTGGTTAGAACAACATTGAAATTCGTCATCGGGAAAATATTGACCTCGAACATCTGGTACGCTCGAATGTCCTCAATATATTCAGGATAATATGGATCATCCGGTATTGATATCTTGTGGGGATGATACGTGTCAACAATTGTCACCAGTCCGGGGTATGTTCCCGCCACTGCCAGCGGTGTTGACTGATTTGCCACAATGATATCAAACATCATCGGATCGCCCGTGTGCCCTGAACCGCCTGATCCCGGAGCGTTCTGAGTCAGCGCGTACGCTGTAATGCCTGGAATCTCGACAACGCACCTGTCAATATTACTAATAAAATCAAGTCCAATCAGGTTATCTGCATCAGGATACAAAATATCCTCAATGTAACCGTGCTGCCAGTCAAGAACTTCAATATGAAGCGTGGTTGTCGAATCATACTGTGTGTTCAGGGTATTTGTTGAATCGGCAACAGTGATTGAGTATGCCTCTTTCTGGTTATACTGGGGAAGCCAGTAAACGGGAAACATCCTTGTGTATCGAACCGCGGACTGCCCGTACGCCACCTCAATTGCGGTAACGAATTTGACAAACCCGCCGCCTGCCGGGAATTTAATTTCAAGTTCCTTCGTATCCCAGGCAGCTCCCTGCTGCATTCGATGGTTTGGAATTTCAACCCCGTCCGTGTTTGGATCAGGATCATCATCAATGAAGAAATGCTTGAATGGATTGAGATTACCATCCAGCCCCAAACCTTCAGGAGGATAATACTCCGGCAGTTCGGCTATCATATCCAGATGAGTCGTGTAACCATCGGCGTTTAAGAGGAACTGCGTATTCCCCCTGAGCACCTCTGGCAAACCGTCGCCGTTAGTGTCAACCTCGCCGCTTAATGGAAACTCGGTGTCTCCAAATTCAGAATCAGCCGCGTTGATGATAATTAACTTCACATCAAACGCGTCCAGATCAAGCCGTTTGGTTGTATCCTCGAAAGGATGCTTCAAAGAGAATTGAACCAAAAGGTTTCCGCTTGGATTTATTCCGAAACCATCCATGCGAAAACAATTGGCGCAAGGCTCATCGATAAAAAATTTGGTCGCGTCCAGTTGGTAGTTATCTCCAATAACACTTGCCGAGCGAGGAACTGGATTGACCTCGTACGTCATGTCATCGGTATTCAGAACAACCTCGAAAGCTCCCAGGCTGGCTGTGCCTGAGTAACCTTCTGAGCCCAAAGGTATTACATCGTTCCCTGGAGGCGTATCCTGTGGTGTCGTGATTCCCCGTGTCCCATTCCCGCTGCTGCATCCGATTAACAGAACAGCTGCTGCGACAAGGGCCAGAATTGTGAATAGAATACGTTTACCCTTCATGAAGGGCACCTCCGTATCGTTGATTAAAAGAAACATTTCGTTTTAATGTCGATTCCCATCTTTGGTAACAAATGAATCAGAATCCCCGGAAGATTATAAGCATTTTAGACTCCGGCGCAAATCATTAAATCACATTAACATTATCGGCCGGTGTGCTGAAATGCCAAACTAGCACACCTGAGATTCCCATCAACCCGCGCGGTGTGCCCTCATCTATAAATTATAAGTCATTTTCATATAAATTGCCAGTTGTTATCCTGATTGCTTATCAATCCCAGCCGCAGTTGGAATTGAGTTTCAGCAGATAGCAGTCATCTGAGCCGTTTGATTCATGTTCCTCTATTCCCATCCCCGGAAAGAAATCCGCCGTATCAGCAAACCATCCCGCGACATATACACAATTCGTATTATATATAGAGATTCCACAGCCGACATCGTTACCTAAACCGCCCCATGTTTGAGCTATTATATAGTTGCCGGATGAATCTAATTTGATTATATAGCCGTCACTTCCACCCGCGGAGTCGTGAATATCTGAACCCCCGCCTGTATCGAAATTCACGCTGTTATTGAAGAAGCCGGATACATATACGTTGTCGGAATCATCAAATGCAACACCCTGGCCGAATTCTCTGCCTGAGCCGCCCCATGTTGCCGCCCATTGGTGATTGCCATCTGTGTCAAACTTGCTTACAAAAGCATCCCGTTCACCATTTGACGAATGTGAATCAGTGCCGGAACCCGGATCGAAATCTACTGTATAAACAAACCAGCCTGTAACATATATGTAGTCTGAATCATCAGCAGCAATTTCATGTCCACCGTTAGTGTGTCCACCGCCCCATGTTTTTGTCCACTGATAATTGCCATCACCATCCCACTTGCTAAGGTGGGTGTAATAGTAGTATGGATACTGTCCGGTAACATACACATCGCCTGCGCTGTCAGTGCAAACAGCGTAGCCGCCATCATCCGAACCGCCGCCTATACTGCCAACCCACTGGAAAATTCCCGATGAATCGAATTTGCTTACATAAATATCACACGCCCCGTTGCTTGTTAGATTTACCTCTCCAGCACCGGGGTCGAAATCAGCTGTGCCCTGAAACGAACCCGCGACAAAGACATTATTCCAATCATCAGTCGCGATGCCTTCACCATAATCCGAACTTGAGCTACCCCATGTTTTTGCGTAAATGTAATTGCCGTCGGTATCAAACTTGCTGAAATAGGAATCTCCGCTGCCAATGGCAGTGTGTTCATCAATGCTGGTGGAGGGGTCGAAATCGACTATCCCCTCGAATTGTCCGGTTACATATACATGCCCCATGTCATCCAGAGCTAAATCCGTTCCCTGATCGGAACCAGAACCACCCCATACATTTACCCATTGAATCTCGCCATCTGAATTGTGCTTGCACAGGAATACATCTATAGCTCCATTCGATTCATATACTAGCTCTCCTCCGAAATATATCGTATCGCTGAAATAACCTGTTGTGTATATGTTGCCGATATCATCTGTCACGCAGTTTATTGCGTGGTCAACGCCAGTTCCGCCCCAGGTTCTAACCCATCCCTCTTTTGGTCCTACGCGGATTTTCAAATATTTGTAAAGTGGGAGTGTGTTTGATTCAGCAGTCATTAAAACGGAGTAATTCCCATTTGACGCGCCTGTGTTGTTTGTAATTTCATAAGTCCATGTACATCCGCTTGAATTGCTGAAATAGCTGAACTCCTCGCCGGTGATAACATCAGCGGCGAGTTTTACCAAATCGACATTATTCTGCCAGTCGTAAACATCAATACTCAAATCCGCGGTTGAGCCGATATCTGCCAGGAGTTCATCTTGAAAAAAGTTGTCAATCGCATATGGCTCAAAACAGTTATTATTGATTGAAACATCAACCGCGTAGTGAATGTCGCCCGGTTCAGGACAGTGAATTTTGAAATTCTCCGTATTTTCCGCGTAAGGCACAAAGGCATGTCGTGGAACATCCTTTGCGAAAGCCTTGAACGGATTTATATCCTCACCGCCGGGGATATCGAACAAACCTGTCCATGCGTCATCGTTGACAAGTACATGTCCCTGTTCATCGGTGAATACAATTCCACGAACATCATAGCCAATCAGAATGTACGGATTTTTCAACGTAACATCCGCATCAATAACATTCGTGCCTGAACTCCATGAATTAACATGGATTTGAAAGCAGTCCGGGCAATTAGGCGGGAGAAGGTGCCAAAGAGCTGAATAGTGGTATGCCATGTTGCGATAAGGCTCCATGGAAATATCCTGCGAAATCGGATCAAAATTAATTGTCCAGACTCCAGCCAGCTCATGGCCTGTCTGGCTTGAGTCCGATGTTATCACGCCGGGCAGATTGTCTCCTTCAGTTGATGGCGTAACCGGATTCGTGCTGTTGGAGGAGCATCCAAGAATGAAAATACCCACCGCCATAATTAATAAAGCAATGCTTTTCCTGATCATTTAAATCACCCTCAATCTAAAATTGTTATACTTTTATAGAAAGCAGCCCTGTCTTATATTAAGCAAACCAATACTATTGTACCGTAATGTTTGCCATGCGACAAATAAATATGGCAAATAGCGAGTAATGGATAAGGGGCAAGATTATTGCGATGGTGATTAATAGCATTAGACCTTATGTCTAACAGTAACCCGGAATGCTTTTATCAAAAAGAGTGAATCTATTTCCGGGGAGGTGGCTATTTGCACGGGACCCCGGCATGCCTGCGAGGATTGTCGGGTTGGATTCACATTTTCATATAAAGGCATGGCCGGGTTACGGCAAAGTGAGATTTTTCAACAAGCCCTGGAACTCGACTTTCGACATTTATATATTCTCTGCATTTGTAACTTAGGGGAATATGATAGATTCATTGGAAAAGAAGGGACTTTAAATTCGTCTGTGTTCATTACTGGGTGTAACAAAACAACAGAAGGTCTCGAATATAAAAACCTCGGGTGCCGCCCACACATCACGTCTTTTTGTGATTTGTGGGTGAAATGCGTAAC
>CBDURE010000179.1:0-5975 GCA_965369605.1 uncultured bacterium | reverse complement strand
CACTAACGTTCGGGGCTCGGATTAAAATTTCTGGCTTTACAATTCATTGCGATTTTAAAGTAGTTCAATGTAGCTTTTTCCGGGATAACTAACTTAGCGCTTATGGGGAAGCGTCCCTGGGTTACGCATTAAACAGGATTCGTTGTTGCTTAATCATGTATCCCATCAGCCCACATGGCGCAACTATTGTAGTTGCTTAACTCGAATGCCCGGATGCCATCATGGCACTGCATGCAGGCATATGCCAGATTCAGTTTAACTTTATCGTTAACATCGGGAGTAATCCATGTATCAGGCCCAACAGTGGTAAAGTAGTTTTCCAGGGTTATACCGGTTGTATCAATAGACCATATATGGCTTGGGAGATCACCTGTGATATGTACACCTTCATTAGTGTGTTCAGCTCCCAGAGTTCCGTATGGCATATGGCAATCAGTACATGCAAGGTGGCCCATATTCATTCCAACCTGGTGAGTGGATGCCGAATGGCAATCGGTACATTCTGCGACAATTCCGGTACCTGCGGCTAATCCATCGCTGAAACTACCTGCATGGGAATCGTGGCAGGTCAGGCAGTTACGGCCTGAATGAGGTGAAGCCATAAATTCATTATACTGCTGCTGATCCATTACCAGATTTTCCTGCGCATACACCCTGTTCGATGCCTGCCTGCTGTGGCACTGTCCGCAATTCTCGGCTGTTGAATCAATGATCATCGAGTTTGCAAGTGGAGCAGCAACATGCTCACTGCCCATTCCGTGGCATGATTCACACCCAATACCTTCTTCGAACCACGTTCCCATTATGCCCTCAAGATCATCCTGATGAACACCGCCGTTCACTGCAAAGGATTGCCATCCCGTTGAATGGCAAGCGCCGCAATCATTTTCAACTGGCGGTGTAAGCGACTGGTATGGACCCCACGAATCAGATTTAAGGTTATATTGTGTTAAGGGACCGTTCAAGACATAGCCGTATGAATCAACAAAATTCGCTTTAAGTGTATAGCCACCGATTATATAAGGAAAATCCGACCAGAGGCTTCCCGGAGGCGGATCTTCCACTTGCGAAAATGGAAATTCTGGCGCAGTGCCGTCTAGTTTTATCATCGCGTAATGATGCCCATGGTCTTCCCATTCCGAATAAACTGAACTATGGCATGATTGGCATGTATTCGATCCTGCATATTGCGGACCGGATTCGTTAACGGTAATTTGTATTGAATCCTCTCCGCTGTTCATGAATGAATCAGTCACAACACAAGTAGCAGTGAAAACTCCCGGATTTTCATATATATATGGCGGGGCGGGTATGTCCGTTTCGCCACCATCACCGGATGTCCAGTAATAGCTGTCAATCGTTGCTCCGGGTGCTAGAATTACCTCAGCGCTGAACTGTACGTTAAGGGGAGCATCACCCGATTCAGGATCGGCAAAGACAGTTACGATTGGATCAACTACTTCTGTTCCCACCTCCAGCTCAAATACCTGGTATGTGGCGAATTCATTAATCAGGAAGAGTCCTTCCAATGGACTTGATGTTGGAACTACCCGCATTGCGCCGTCAAATGACCCGATATATGGATGTGTGTTCGATCCGGGAGGGTAGGAATCAAGGACTTTCACAAGCCCCGGATATATGCCTGCCGGTGACGATGTTGAATTGAAAATTTCAAAACTGTATGTAAGCGGATCAAGAGGATCCCTTCCTGTACCGGAAACCGGTACGGGTGAATTCACTAATATCGGTGACGATAACAGCGTTGGGATCTCGATGCCAATTGAGGCGACCGATGAATCAGCGAGCATGTTATCAATCGCATCGCCTGTTGCAACCCCGTGATTCATGTCCAGGACTTTAATGTCGAGTACTGCCTTTGATTGCGGAATATCACTGACAAGATTGTTATATGCAACCTCGACCATTACTTCAGATGCGGCTTTTTTGTTATATTGCGGGACCCTGAAAACCGGATCGAACCTGTCTTCATATGTTGAAGTGCTGATTCCGTACGTGCAGCCAATGGCAAGGTAGAATTCTGTTGTAGTTCCGCTATCAATCTTCAAAATGTAATCTTTCACATCGTAATCTGACCCCATCGGCATAACAAGATTACCGGATGGCGGAGGACTGGTTATATAGGAGAATCCGTTAGCATTGCCTGCCGAGTAATTGCCGTGTGAATAGTCATCAAAGTGAAGTTTATATGGATGAATCGTTGCAGGGGTTGAGAGAAAACATTCAATGTGCATATCCAGGTATGGCGTGTAACCGTCGGGATTGAGCATCGGAACATCGCTTATTGTTTGATTACTCGCTGTAAAGGATGTTGGAGCGCCATTCCCTTTCGCAACCAGGATTCCCTCAACATTAAACAGATGGAGATCAGCCCTGTTTTTACCGGTGATCGGCTGTAATGGATCCCCTGCGGGAAACGGATGTTTTAGCCCTATCGACAAAACAACATTGTAATCACTATCAAATCCAACTGATTCAATTCTCGCGCAATCAACGCACGGAAGAACGCTCATGAAACCGGTTATATCTACCACTTCAAGGACATCCGAAAGCGATGATTTCCTCAAACTGATTAGTTCGCCTGTTTCTGATTCAAGATCAAGATTAATCTCGAATAAACCAATCAAGCCTGATCCACCTGCGATATCTGCTGATGCCAGTTGATTATCAGTTGGTATATTGTCAACGGCAGATGATCCTGATGGTGTTAGTGGATTTTCACCGCTGGAACATCCGAAAAGTGCAAACAGTAAAATCATAAAAATACAATTCGTTAAAGATTTCATAGAGCACCTTATGTGGTGATACTGGAATTGACAGCATTCACCCAGCTAGATTAAACAAAAGTCCCGGGAATTGTTCGATACGTGTATCCAATTGAGTGAATACGCAATATCCAAAACCGTCCAGCATTATATATTAATCCAATAGTTCTAACAAGTTTATCCAATATTTTCTAGCCGAGTTGCTTGCGGATTTTACCGGGGTTACCGGTGTCTGACACCGGCTTTTCTATACTTGATATCGTAGTTGATTATGAATAAGAATGTTAATCCTGAGGTGGGTGATTTATTCTTGTTCTACCGGGTTGTGCAACAACAAAACATCCTGCTATTTTATTTCCATGATTACGGTTTCCTCATGGGAAAGAGTATCGGCGGCGAACTTGATTGCCGCTTTGATATCCTTTCCGGTAAGTTTCGGATATGCGTCCATCAAATCCGTCTCCGTGGCGCCTTCACTGAGCTTGCGGAGGATAAGCTCAACAGTAATTCTAGTGCCACGTATCACCGGTTTTCCCATCATGATTTTGGGATTAATCTCAATCCGATTCTGTTTAGTCATTTAAACCACCAACCAGTTATCAACATTTTCCAACAACATTGCCAGAAATACACTGAAATACGCTTTGATGTCTTTTCAGCGCTAATCTCAGAATACAATGCTGAAAAGGAATTATCAAGGCAAAATCCAACTCAACTTACCTCACTCATCTTCGCTCTCTATAGGCTAAATTCCTCACTTTATCCCCATACGATACTTGAAGTCGCAGTTGATTATAAAGTTTAGCGATTCCTCATACGGTAATTCTATAATCTAGATTTGTAAAAAACAACAACCAAAAACCCGGCAAAACCAAATTGCCGGGTTGTTTATTTTTCTATGTAATATCAATCCAAAACCAAACCCATCAATTCGACTCAATCCGCACCCAGTTAATACGCCACCCCGGTTCAGGATTTATTGTCGGTGATATGATATTCGGATCGCAGTCGTTCGCTATGCTTATCCGCAGGTCATCGGAGCCGAAAAGGAAGCCAATACGCACAACCTGCCCCGCAAAAATGCTGGGGATGGAATACATGCTCGTAATCCATCCGTCTGAATCCCCGGTATGGCACGACCACCCGTTAAACGGATGGTTGCCCGATACATTGCCGATTAGGAAACCGTAACCCACAGGACCGCCTATTATACTCAGTGACCTGAACGGGTGATTATTCAACTCCTCAGCGTTGCAGAAATCATTCCACTCAACAGTTCCCGGATCCTCCACCGATAAAATCGGCTGGCCGCCATCACGGAAAATGGTGTTCGTAATCACTTCCTCGTATGTGTAATCGTACCAATGGCTGATTGTCATCGTTGCGCCGGTGGGGGGAATTGTGAATTCAGGAGTGTATGCTATTGTCGCGCGATTCTGATAGACATAACCCTCATCCATATCAGGATTCGCGTTACCGGATTCATTCAGGAAATGCGATTCGCTATCATCGCACTGAATTGCGTTTACAGTAACGCCCCATCGCCATGATGTATCCGAGCAACCCTCCCCAAGAGTGTTCAGGAAATACGATTGCGAATACCGCCCGGTGACTCCCCAGTCGGATGGCAAAGCCGCGCCAAGTGTCGTTTCAAAATCCTCGTATATATACAATCCGGCGGTTGGATGCACTGTGAAAATCGTACTGTCGATATCACTTAATCCCAGAGCGCCGTTGTCGGTAACTCTCAACGCGATTGTAACATGGCTGTCGGAGCCGCTTGTATTTATAAACTGATGCGATATCGGATTGCCAAAATCAAGATCGCCGGTGTTTTGTGTCAGGTTAACAGAAAAATCAGAACCGCTGTAATCCAAATCATATTCATATTTGATTATTTCGCCATCGGGATCATCGGTTAAAATGCCCGGCTGGAAATTCACAATAGCGCCGCTGTCAACGACATTATCAGAGTCACTGTCCGCGAGATCCGCTACTGGAGGAATGTTAAACTGCTCCACATATACCTCAAAAGCCTGGTATGTCGTCATGTCACTCAGATGAATCGGCAGAAGAACATTCTCAGATATTCCCCACGGAGCGTTTACCGAACCCTCCAATTCATCCCTGACCGCGACCAGCCCCCAGTATGTCCCAAACGGCGCTTGCGCTTCATTCGCAAATTCAACCTGCCAGATATATGGCGCATCAGGGGAGCCATCGCCGGATTGCAGATCAGCAGCAAATAAACTAATCTTGTCATTCAAAACGTTCGGAATGTCAATGGCAATTCCCCTGACATCGGACGCGAATCTTGTTTCAGTCAGTTTCGATTCAAAATAGTTCCAGCCATCTGTGGGCGCGCAGCCGGCCTGCCAGTCCATTACCTCAACCTGCAGTACTGCTGTCGTTGCGGGATCATTTTCTATTAAATCATTGCTGACTAAATTCGCTCCGACAAACCAGGCGTCCTTGCGATGAAATTCCGGCAGGAAAAAACGCGGTTCCTTTCGGGTTAATTTCAGCGTTGTATATCCATACGATGCCTCAAGGATGAGAATCATTCTTGTACTTTCAAGATTTGAAAAATCCAATCTGAATGACGTTGTCGCCAGTGGATTGTCAAAACCGCCTCCCATCGGGAATACATTATGCCCTGTCGGATGCTGAAGGTCGGTAAATCCAAACATCGGATTAGCTGACGCGTCGTAATTCGAATCCGGCGATGTTGTTGCCGGATTCACCCACAGGTTTTTATATGGGCAAATGTTACCCTCGAATTCCTTGCCAAGATAATCCTCAACCGCAGCGTCATAAAACGATGTGAAACCGTCCGGGTGTACGAGAAAATCAATGTTCCCGCTTGCGGTGGATTCATAAATGCCGTTGCCATCAAAGTCAATCCCAATGTTCTCAAAATGACGCACGTTATCGCCTGAAACGACTATTCCGCGCATATCGAATACGTGAAGGTCATATCGCGTATCCGGCTGATATGGATGTTTGGTTTGGATATCCACATCAAGGTAATCGCCGTTAATTGCTATTGAACTGATATTAATGCAATCCGCACATGGCACAGCTGACAAGTACGGCGTAAGATTTACATGATAACTGTCGCCTAAAAAATCGCTTATCCTGATTGGACATATATCAGCTGTCAGATTCGCTATATCGAATTCGATTTCATAT
>CBDURE010000178.1:0-6116 GCA_965369605.1 uncultured bacterium | reverse complement strand
AAAATAGGTTACGGAGAAAATAAGCTACGGAGAAAATAGGCTTTTTCAACAAGCCCGAAAGCGGGAATGACGTGTTTCTTGCTGTTTGGATGTTCTTAGACAGCTTCCTAACACACTAACACGCTGGACGATATCAGGCACTGATGATAGACTTAAAGAGATAATTAATCTTTATGTTTTCCAATCAGGGAGGAGCTCATGGCAAAATCAAGAAAACCGGAATATCAGGAATCAAAAAAAGCGTCTTCCTGTGGAGGGCTTGGATGTTTCCTGTTTATACTTATCATTATCGCAGCCGGCGTTGTAGCGTATCCCTATTACAAGGATTATTTAAACCTTCCGGGAATTACAATTACACCTCCGGCCAAACCGCCAACTGAAAAGCCGCCATCCGAACTTGTTCTGGAACAGTTCGACTGCCTTCCGGTATATTACTACAATGGAGACGCCCAGTTTTTTGTCCCGATTCACCTTCCAATCGAAAGCGAAAATGAACCCATCGATATCCGCGCGAAAAAAATTCTAGATAAGATTGTCGCGGGACCTCCTGTGGATGGCTTGATGAAAACCATTCCCGCTGGCACTAAAATCAATTCGGTAAAAACCGATGGCGACCTCGTTATCGTTGATTTATCCGGCGACATCACATCGTACGGCGGAGGGTCAACATGGGAAAGGGGAATTGTCCGCTCAATTGTTCTTTCTCTTACCGAACTGCCCGGAATCAGGCGGGTTCAGTTTTTAGTCGACGGCAAGCAGATGGAATACCTTCCGCAGGGAACCATAATTTCCAAACCAATGTCACGAAAACGCGGACCCAATTCCAACGAATATTTGCCGGAAGGGAAAACATCCGGTTATCTATATTACCTTGAGAGAACCGGGCGATACATTGTGCCGGTTTACTGGGCATGGGACGGGGACAAGGCTGATGTTGTCGCGAAGCTAAAAACGCTTTACTCTCCCCCGGTGCCGCCGTTATCGAACAGCCTTATCAGTCCGGCGCCAAGTGGAATCAGAATTGAAAAGTGCGAAATAAAAAGAAACAAACTGACTTTAATAATAGATCATCACGATTTCGCATCCGCATTTCACAATCTTTCAGCCATGAAATTTCTCAAGGCAACGCTGCTGACACTTCATCAATTTCAGTCATTCACAAAGATTGACATCCGGGTTGGTGATGAAACAAACAATCGCCCGATATGGACATACTCAACTTTCGCCGATTTGCAGGATATTGAAATTCCGCCAAAATGTTACAATACGCTGGATGTATCAATGACGCCGACAGTGTAAAAGGAAACAGAATCATGTCCGCACCGGATGAAATACAGGACATAACCCATGAGATGTCGAATGAAGTCGCAGGGGTGTTTTATCCATCCGACCCCGCGCATCTCAAACGGACGATTGACACATACCTTCGCGAATCCCGTATTGCTGAAATAGACGGAAAACTTCGCGCCTTGATGGTTCCCCACGCCGGTTATGTTTTTTCCGGCACAATCGCGGCGACCGGTTACCGCCTGATTAGAAATCTCGACCAGCAAAAAACATGGCGGATTATCCTGCTCGGACTGTCGCATTTCAAGCCGTTCAGCGGAATAAGCATTGGAGCGTATGGCCACTACACCACACCGCTGGGACCTGTCTCAGTTTCACCTCTTGCGAAAACTCTGCTTGAATCGTATGGCTCATTCATACCGGAAGCGCATCGAAATGAACATTCGATTGATGTCCAGCTGCCGTTTTTAAAAGTAGCGTTGAAACATTTCGAGATTGTGCCAATCCTCACCAGCAATTCCGAGCCGTATGAAATAGCGGACATCCTTGAGCCGCACATGGATGATTCAACGCTTCTGATTGTGTCATCCGATCTCAGCCACATGCTCCCGTTCGACCGCGCGGAGGAAATCGACAACAAGACAATGAAATGGATTATTGACGGCGATGAATCAAACGTAAAAAATCGCGGTCAGGCATGCGGGCTAATTGGAATACTGGGAATGATGACACTTTCGAGGCGTCTGAAATGGAATCGTGAAATAATAGGATACTCCACCAGCGCGAATACACAAGGTGAAAGAAACCACGTGGTCGGATATGGCTCAATCGCTTGTTTTGAGTAGTAGTTATCATCAGACACCCTATCTGCTATAGGCATGATTTTGTGTCATTCTGAGCGCAGCGAAGAATCTATCCAACCTACTAACCTACTAACTTACTAATCTGCTAACCTACTAACCTACTAACCTGCTAACTTACTAACCTGCTAACTTTCCAACTAATTTCCGTTCCTTCCAGCAAGCTCACGCAGAAGTTCCTCGTGCTTGGGCTGTATGTCGAGTGTTGTTAACGGGTATGGAATCACAATTCCATCTGCTTTAAAACGGCTGTGTATTCGCTTTATCATTTCATGGATTAGTTTGTAATGCCCCTGGAAATCTCTTGAGCGCATTATAATGCAAAAGTTGATGCTGGAATCGGCGAATTGCTCATATCTAAACCACGACCTAAAAGTCTTATCCACCATTTCTAATTCCTGCTCCGCCTTGCGCAACTCCTCCACGACAGTCTTTTCGACTTGTTCCAAATCGCTTTCGTAATGCACTCCGCAGCGAATATAGATTTTCATTGAGGATTCAGGAGTTTCGTAGTTCGTTACAATGCTGTCAACCAATTTTGTATTTGGAATCACAATGACATTATCAGAGCGAAGGCGTACACGGCTCGCTCGCCATCCGATATCCAAAACGTAACCTTTTTCACCGTTCTCCAGCTGGATTAAATCGCCGACCTCGACAGAGCGGTCGAGGCTGACCGAAAGTCCGGAAAACAGGTTCGACAATGTCGGCTGCAGCGCGAGAGCGATTGCAAGGGAGCCGATACCAAGGCTGGCTACAAGAGGCGTGATATTCACGCCGAAACTGTCCATTACTATAAGCAGTCCGAGAATGAAAATAATTCCTCGAACGACGCCCTGTATCGCGCTTTGGCTCAGATGCCTGAACGCGGATTTCTGGCCGAACTCCATCAGAACCACTTTTATTATTTGATCGAGCAGGAACATAACTGCCATAATGAGAACAATCTTCGTGGTGTAATTAAGGTAGGCGTTAAGTTCACCCTCAAGAGGCATTACTTTCTGCATGAATGACAGTCCGATAAAAACTATCAGCAGGTTTAATGGCAGGTTGAGAACTTCGAGGATTATGTCATCGATTTTCATCTTTGTCTTTTGGGTGTAAACCTTAAGGCGTTTAAGCGTTTTTCTTTTAAGGAAAAAAGCCAGAAAGAGCCACAGGATAAAGATGATTACTCCACCAGCCCATCCGGTGGTGAGTATTGCAAGGATATCGTTCCAGTTCATGTTCGATTACCTCCGTGTGGTTGCTAATCAGATGCAAACTGCTGTTTGCTCAATGTTACAGATAAAAACATGATAGCAGTATTGAGTGAATGTCTCAAAACGTCAAATTGGATTTGGAATTTAATTGAAGATTTTTTTTCCAAAACGCAACCTTTTACACGATGGCGCATTGTCTTAGTATGGAAGGGTATGATAAATCAAGAGCGGAGGCTAATGAGCGTTACTCACAATTATGCTGAGAGAAACAGCTATAAGAAATAAGTCCGATGGAAACGATGCTTTATCATCGGAGAGCCGGATAAAAGGCACAAATAATCTTCCAGAGAATGAACTGGTGGCACGGGCAAAAGTGGATTCTGATGCGTTCGGGGAATTGTATGAGAGAACATACGGACGGATTCTGAATTATGTCTATCGCCGAACTCTGAACCAAGGTTATGGGGTCTCACCATGGAAGCTGTCTCAGAACTTGTCTTGTTCTGTCATTCTGAGCGAATTCTGTCATTCTGAGCGAAGCGAAGAATCTCTTCTGGACAGCGTGGATTAATTTTGTCAGATTTAATCATCAACACAACAACTTATAGATTCTTCGCTTCGCTCAGAATGACAATGTATCTTGTTTAAATCGGGGTTCTGAGACAGCTTCCATGGGAGGCCTTCATAGCCGTTGGATTACCCCCTGCTATTTAATTCCTAATGCTTTCATTCACAGCATCCACGCGGTAAAATCATATCTGAGACTATAATATATCTGGGGATTCACTTATAACATGGCACGGAAAATGACAAAACAGATACAAGTGGGAAATGTCGCGATAGGGGGAGGCGCGCCTGTAACTGTCCAGTCGATGACCAATACTCCTGCAGGTGACCTAAACGCCACTTTAGCTCAGGCTCAAAGCCTCGCGGATGCCGGCTGCGATATTGTACGTGTCAGTTTCCCGTCAATTGATTCAACATCGATAATTCCCGACCTTAAAAAGAACCTTGCAATACCGCTTGTCGCGGATATCCATTTCAATTTCAAAATTGCGCTTGAGGCGATTGAAAAAGGGATCGACAAGTTAAGAATTAATCCGGGGAATATTGGGAAACCGGATGAGGTTATGCTAATCGCAAAAGAGGCGAAACAGCGCGGGATTCCGATTCGTGTTGGCGTAAATTCAGGAAGCCTTCCCCAGGATTTGCTTGAGCAGTATCGTGATGATATTCCGATGGCGTTGAAATCCGGGGCGCTCAGGCATGTTCAGATACTTGAGGATGCCGGATTCGATGATATTGTAATCGCAACCAAATCGACTTCCGTGATGGAAACAATCAGGGCGTATCGACTTATTTCAGATGCTACCAGCTACCCTCTCCACCTTGGTGTAACTGAGGCGGGAACTGCTCGATACGGCACAATCAGAAGCGCGGCGGCGATGTCCATTCTGCTGGATGACGGCATCGGTGACACTATCCGGGTCAGTTTGAGCGCTGACCCAATCGAGGAGATTATAACGGGAATTGAAATACTTAAATCGATGGGACTTCGCACGGGTGGGATTCGTGTAATCGCCTGCCCGACATGCGCGAGAACGCTGATTGATGTACAGAGCATCGCGCAGGAGATTGAGGAAAAGTGCGTTAAGATAAAAAAGAACATTACGATTGCGGTTATGGGTTGTGTGGTTAATGGTCCCGGCGAGGCGAAACACGCTGATATCGGAATCGCTGGCGGGGATGGTAAAGGTGTGCTTTTCAGGAGAGGGGAGAAGGTTTGTGATTTATCGGAGGATGAGATGGTTGATGCTCTTCTGAAGGAAGTCGAGGATTGGGAGTAGAGTTTACCGCGAAGTTAAATATTGCACCCACAAATCACAAAAAGACGTGATGTGTGGGCGGCACCCGAGTTCACTTCTACTCAATAAACGGTCCCGTTTTTTTCTTCATCTCTTTACGCCTTTGTTCCTCTTGTCTGCGAACAAATCCCATGCGCATGAAAACCAGAATGAGAATCAGAATGCCAATCAGAATATAATAGCTGGCTTTTTCATCGCGGCGCTTTTCCTCTGAGATGCTCTTTTTGAGCGATGGCAGTTCGCTGAAGCCGTTAATGTAGTTCACAATCGCTTTGCCGTAATTTCCGCTTTTCAAGTCGATGTAAAAGCTGTTTCTAAGGCACAGGACATTGTAATCGTTGTCACGTTTGTCAATGTATGAGCCTCGAACAACCTCGAATTTTTTATCTTCAACGGATATTAGTATCAGATAGGATTTACTGTTGAGTACGCCTTGCATTCGCCAGTGGTCGAACTGGTTGCGAGCGTATTTAGCAAAATCCCATTCAGGGATATTTGGCATGATAAGCAGATACGCTTTCAGTCCGATATCTTGTTCCTGTTTCTCCGCGGCAGCCTGTATGGTTACTAGCTCATCATCTGTCAATATCCCCGAGCGGTCATCAAACTGGTTTTGAAATTCCAGCCTCGGAACGTCTGGTGATTCATCATCCGATTGGGCAGTCGCGCTGGATTGCAAACCAAGAAAGAGGATAAGCAGTGTGATTGTATATATTGCCGCTGTTTTCATCTGCATAAGATTATAAGGACAATCATTTCATCGGCAAGCTGCCTTTTATATGAATTTGAATTGCAGGGAATTAATCGCAATTAACATACCTTAAGAGCCTGTCGGTAAAGGTATCACAATCAAGTTCCCCCCACCCCAGCCCTCCCCGCGAGCGGGGAGGGAGAATGTTGTC
>CBDURE010000177.1:0-6178 GCA_965369605.1 uncultured bacterium | reverse complement strand
AATTTTACACGAAACCCAAAACTCGCGCTGGTACGGTTTTCGGGGGGCACGTCAGGTGCCGCCCATAAAGCCGTCCCGGCTTTATGGGTGTTTGTGCGAAGTTACGCATTTCACCCACAAATCACAAAAAGACGTGATGTGTGGGCGGTGAGATGCACCCGAGGTTTTTATATTCGAGACCTTCTGTTGATTTGTTACACCCAGTAATGAACACAGACGAATTTAAAGTCCCTGCTTTTCCAATGAATCTATCATATTCCCCTAAGTTGCAAATGCAGAGAATATATAAATGTCGAAAGTCGAGCAAAAGGGCTTGTTGAAAAACGTGGAAAATGTCCATTTATTGATTTTTCGTAGGGGCGCTGCTTGCTGCGCCCTGAAGTTACCACTTCTAATGGGGCACGTCGGGGCGCAGCAAGCAACGCCCCTACATATAACGGTTTATCCTCATAAAAAGGGCTTTTTCAACAAGCCCGAAAGCGGGAATGACGGGCAATTCGACCTAATGGGGTTATTTAACCTAACGGAGTTATTCGACCTGATGTCGCATTTTCACCAATGCTATTCACAACATGAATCAATTCATTATTTCACAAACTGATATCGTAATCTTTTTTGCTTGTAACATCGCGGTTGATATCAATCATTTTCTCGATTCCCGACCACCCCATGCTAACAAGGTCATCCAGCTTTTCCATTGGGAAGGGAGCGCCCTCGGCGGTTGCCTGGATTTCGATTATCCGTTTGCGTGATGTCATCACGAGATTCATGTCAACCTGCGCGATTGAATCCTCGGAGTATTCCATGTCAACCATAATTTTGTCCTGCACGATTCCCACGCTGATTGAGCCGATATCATCATTGAGAGGACTTTTCTCCATTAGTCCGGCGGTCAGGCAGTAGTCGATTAGCAGTTTAAGCGCGATGAAGGAGGCGTTTACTGATGCGGTCCGTGTGCCGCCGTCAGCCTGAAGCACCTCGCAGTCGAGAAAAATTGTTTTATCCTTGATAACCGACAGATTAACAACGCTTCTGAGCGACCTTCCAATCATGCGCTGGATTTCCATTTGCCGTCCCTTTGGACGGTGAGGATTTCGTTGTGAGCGAGGTTTGGTTGATGCCGGCAGCATTGCGTACTCAGCTGTCAGCCAGCCCTCTTTTGAATTTTTCAGGAATTTCGGAACATCATCCTCGAGCATCGCGGTTGCGAGAATCCACGTATTGCCAAGGCGATACAGCACACTTCCCGGATTATTTTTCAGGTAACCTGTTTCGATTGATATGCTTCTGGTCGCATCAAGCGCTCGTCCGCCGCTTCGTAAGTGCATTTTCGTTGTCCTTTTTCGTAAAGCATTTTCCGGGGAAATGGATTCCCGGGCTACATATTTTCTTTTCGAACCTGCTAACTTACTAACCTGCTAACTATATCTTATCCCAGTCGAGTGTATCAGCTTCAAAAACCGGGCCATCGACGCAGGTGCGGATATATTTGCCATCGACTGTTGGTACGCTGCATCCGAGGCAGACTCCAATGCCGCATGCCATCTTGTTTTCGATTGAAACGAAATATGGGAATCCAGCGTTATCTCGCCATTTGAGAATTGCTTTCATCATTCCGATTGGGCCGCAGGCGTAAACCGCCACGATTTGTTCTGAATTATCCGGCAGGATATCGACAACAAGGCCCTTATGGCCGATTGAGCCATCCTCTGTTGTTACACGATATTTAAATTCCGATTTTTCCATTTCAGTGTTAAGAATTAAATCGCTTGTATCTTTCGCGCCCTGATAGAATTCGACATCGAGTTTGTTGTTATGCAGAAACCTTGCGAGCGCAATCATCGGGGGAGCGCCTACTCCGCCGCCGATTAGAATGTGCGATCCCGTTGAATCGGGGATTTTGTCGAATCCGTTTCCAAGAGGACCGATTATATCGAGCGTGTCGCCTGATTTCATTTGTGATATGAGCGATGTTCCCTCACCTGCGACACGATAGATAAATTCAAATTCATCATTTTGTGAGTCGAGGATGCTGATGGGGCGCCGCAGCATTGGCGGTTTGCCGGCATTGACAGGCGGCAGAACGTGAACAAACTGTCCCGGACGCCAGTCTCGCGCGATTGCGGATGATTTAATCCGCATGGAAAACAATCCGGCAGTGAGATTCTTGTTTGATATTATTTCAGCATTTTCGCGATGCATATCTTTTTCGTGGATTTTGATTTAAACATTATCCTTCAGGGCAAGATAAAATGCCTGCAGAACAGTCTCAATTGTGTCCTGTCCTAGTGTTTCAATCGGTGAGCCGCTGGTTAGATTCTGTGCCATGAATTCAACCTCGACATAAGTTCCATTCTTTTTAAATTTAAATCTCTGGTCAGTATAACCCATGCGGAACAATTCCTCCTGCGCCCATTTCTGTACGGTTCCGCCGTTGTGGATCCAGAAACCGGAGCGGCGTTCCTCCGGTACGGCTGATAGTTGTCGGAAGAAATCGCCGATTGCGGGGGTTAACGGCGATGTAAACTTCATCTGCTGTTTCTGGCTTTCCTGTGAAATTGAATTAAAGACGTTTTGGCAGCTTATCCAGTCCATGAAACACCTCGTTTAAAAAATCAAATACTATTTTTATCATCCAAACTAACGCAGTATTTTATACTGGATATTCTCTTTCCTCAACGCCTTTATAAACAGCCTGCGCGAAATTAATCCGTCGCATTCTTGTTTGTGTGGTTATTTCCTCGAAATAATGCGCGGACAATCCGCCCACTCTGCCATAGATAAACAGGGCTTTTGCGAGTTTGGGGTCGAGTCCCATGTCAGCAATTATCGCGCCGATTACGCCGTCCACGTTAATTGGGAGGCTCATGCCGCGGACTGATTCGAAAATGTCACCGGCGATTTTTGAAATCGCGATGCAGTCTCCCGCCATGCCGCTTTTTTCGACAAGCTGCCAGAGAACATCACGGCGCGGGTCTTTAGTGTGAACTCTGTGTCCCATCCCCTCGATTCGTTTGCCAGTCGCGATGTACTCTTTCATCTGGGCGGTAGTTGCGTCCTCAATTGAGACATTTTCCTTTTTAGCGAATTGAGAGCAAGCGGTGAAAAACGCCGCAGCTTTCTGGCCGGCGCCGCCGTGAACATCGGTGATAGCGCCAACGCCGTGAGCGACAGCGACTTCATACGCCGGTCGGACAGTTGCAACCAGAATCGTTGCCTGTGCGGATGGCGGTGTTACACCATGGTCAATACTGGCAACTATCATTGCCTCCAGCATTCGAGCTTTGGCGGAATCAACTTTCGTTTCTCCTGTAACAACTTTGTAAATCAGATTCGAGAACGGTTCATCGGATTTCATTTCCGGCAGGATTGAATCGTTGCCGAGGATTTTCGCCAGGTACGCCGCGACTCGCCCGAGGCAGAATATGGTTTTTTCGGACTGCGCGAGTTTGCCATCCGGATTGTAAGTCGCGAGTTCCTCATCGTTGAGAAGATATTTCTCGAAAGTTTTGGAAACATCCTCGTTCGGATTGCGATAGACAGCGGGAAGAGGTTTACTGGCGGCATCAACAGCGAGTTTTGCGAGCGATTTTACTGTGTCGGCATCGGGAAGTTCGCCTGTAATAATAAGATGCGCGACCTCGATAAGGTTTGAGTGTTCAACAAGTTCCTGCAGTTTGTACCCTCGCACAACAAGATTGTTCGGTTCGACTTTTGTGACCATCGTACCCCAGCCCGCTTTCGGAGGCAGCGCTTCCCAAATCTGGCGCATCTTGTTGTAATAATTCTCAGGCTTGAAATATGTTTTATTGTTGAGTTTTTCCTTAACCGCGTCAATGAGGTCGAACTGGCTGTTAACAACGGTAACTCCGGCGGATTCAAGCGCGGCTTTTTTCGATTTGAAAGTGCCGGTTTCCATTCCGGGAGTAACAATTGCGCCTGCGTGCCCCATGGTTTTGCCCTCGGGAGCATGCGCGCCGGACAGCATCGCGACAAGGGGTTTGGTGTAGAGTTCGGGATTGTCCTTTATATGCTGCGCCAGAAGCTCTTCCTGCATTCCGCCGATTTCTCCGGCAACAACAACCAAATCCGTGTTTTCATAACCCATCGCAAGCGGGACAAGGTCTTTGAAAACCGAGCCGATTGCGCCATCGCCGCCGACTCCGATAACCGCATTCTGCGCGATTCCCACGCTAGCCATAGCGTCCGAGAGGTGATAGAGAATCGCTCCGCTTCTGGAAATAATTGTAATGCCCTTTGGGCCGGGATTTCCTGAATCGTCTTGCTCAGGATAGAAAACATCCGGCAGCATTCCGACTTTTATTCTCTCCGGCGGGAAAATAATTCCCGGAGTGTTTCCGCCAATCAGGACAGTGTTGTGCTTTCTGGCAGCGACAAGGATATCGCGGACATCCCTTAGCGGGATACCTTCTGTAATCAGCACTATAATTGGGATTCCGGATTCGATTGCCTCGATTGCTGCATCTTTCGCGGTTGAATAGTGTCGCCATATGCTCGCGGCGACAATATTCGGATGCTCCTCGAGACATTCTGAAACTGAATTGTAAACCGGAATAGTCTCATGAACACGGCTTCCGCCTTTTGATGGCGCGACTCCTGCGACAACCTCAGAGCCGTAATTCTGCATTAATCCGGCGTGTTTGGTGCCTTGTCCGCCAAGCCCGATTACTACAGTCTCAAGGCGATTTGTTTCACGGATTCGTTCCGCGAGTTCAGGTCGAATCCTGCTTGTAATGTAAAACAGCATGCCGTCAGTCGCATTGATTTTTTCGCTCATTATTTCCATCCCTTCATTTCGAACGCTTTTTGAATGCCCTCTTTGATAACCTCAGCCATTATGATTTGGTTTCCAACATAGATGTGCATATCCTTGAGTTCATCGGGAGTTTCGCGTTTTGCTTTTTCAAGGAAATCGCGTGCGCTTGGAAGGTCGGTCCCGACCATGCGGCCATAAACCGGCAGCACTCGTTTGCCTTCTTTTGTTCGCTGCCTGATGCACTCGATAAGCCCGCGGATAAATACGTCGCAACTGGAAATCCCGCCGAAGCGCGACGTTATTATCAAATCGACAATTTCATAATCCATCAGTAGGCTGAACATTTCGATAACGCCTTTTAGTTTCGGTCCGCCACCGGAGTCCATGAAGTTAACCGGTACAACACGGTCATCAAAGAAACGCTCACCAACATTGGCTGTCTCATCAATGGAGAAAATGCCGTAACCCGCGCCGCCGGGGACTAGTCCGACATATAATATTTCCGGATCTTTCTTGAAATCCTCATCGAGAAGGTCAACGTAAATAAAACCGCCTTCCCGCGCGCGAATCTCATTTTTAGTCGGCTCGGATACATCATGGCGGGTTTCCTTAATCCCGAGAATGCCAAGGATATCCGATTGGCGATAGAGCGCGTTGTCATCAAGAACCATTTTCGCATCAGCGGCGACAGGCCCATCGGGAGTGATAATCAACGGATTAATCTCGGCGACTTTGCAGTCGTACTTCTGGAAAGTCTCGAACGTTTTCGCGATTATGTTTTTTAATTTGTCGAGATGTTTCTCGCCGCCATCGATTCCCTTTGCGAGGAAGTCCGCGAATTGGGTCGCGATGTCATCCGGCAGTGTTTTGTCGTTGTTCGGGAGTTCGATTTTTAAAATCGCTTCGGGGTTTTCCTTCGCGACCTGCTCGATATCAACACCGCCGGACGGGCTTACCATCATGATTACGTTGTAATTGGCGGGGTTCATGGTGACGCCGACATAACACGCGCCGATTTCCTCGACAGCGTTTTCAAGCATCAGGATTTCCACCGGGTAGCCCTTTATTTTTATTCCGAGCATTTCGGATGCTAGTTTTGATGCATCATCCGCGCTGTCGGCTTTTTTGATTCCGCCCGCCTTGCCGCGTCCGCCGACCAGAACAAGCGATTTAATCATAATGGGGAATTGGAAACCATCCGCGCGTGATTTGATATCATCAGCGGTGCAGGTGATGCCGTACTGCTCAGGCACTGCAATTCCCTCAGTTTGAAAAACCTTTTTCGCTTCGTTTTCGTATAATCTCATTTGTACCTCATGTTAAAAACAACGGACAAAGGCTTGTTCTATTGTAGCCCGGCTTCTCATGAGGCTGTCTCAAAAGATTGCAAAGGTTAAATAA
>CBDURE010000176.1:0-6182 GCA_965369605.1 uncultured bacterium | reverse complement strand
TAATCGATGATGTCTTTACCGACGCTGTTTCCACATTCAAGCCGCGCTTTACAGTAAATCTGGAAGCGTACCTGAATCGACTGTGGGAAACAAATCCTGAAATTCACTCCATTCTCAGTGAATCCGATGACCTTGATATTGTGCGTGATAATCTTTATACGTGGCTCGATCACGCTGAGCGAAAAATATTCGATCTCGATAACAATTATCATATACTCGAAAAGGCAATTGTGCGTGAATGTATCAGGGCTTTCAGGAGTATTATTGGTCCTATAAACGAACACAGAACGGGAATATCCGCGCTCTTATATCTCTGGAAACTGGCAAACGGGAAACTTGATGAGGTTGAGGATGACATTTCCGCAGGCTTCCTTGAGGAATTTATCAACCTGTTCAGGGGTGTAAACGGGCAATCCAACATCTACAGTGAGACACAGGAAATTAAAAAGGGAATTCCTGATTTCCTGCTTCTGGAGGGTCGGGAGGCATCAATCGCGCGGGATGAAATTCTTGATGATATCGGCGGCAATATCAGCAAATATGTTTCCAAATTTCCATCAGGATTAGGCGAGGAAGTAATCGGCTGGCGGGAGGAAAATCGCGAGAGAATTCTTCGCTATTTCGATGGAACTGAGGATGACTGGCACGATTACCAGTGGCAGCTTCGCAATGTCATCCGCGATGCCAAACCGCTTCTTGATTTAATCGAGCTGACATCCGAACAGCAGGATGCTGTTAAAAAGGCCGCGGAGAATAAAATCCCGTTCGGCATTACGCCGTATTATCTAAGCCTGATGGATAACAATCTGTCTATCGGTTATGACCACGCTGTCCGGGCGCAGGTAATTCCACCGCCAGATTATGTAAACTCAATGTGCGAACATCGCAAAGACAGGGACATGGCGTTTGATTTCATGGGCGAGCATGATACATCGCCGGTTGATTTGGTAACGCGGCGATATCCGGGAATAGCAATCCTGAAACCGTTTAACACGTGCGCGCAGATTTGCGTTTACTGCCAGCGCAATTGGGAAATTGATCAGGTTCTAGATCCTGACGCTCTTGCGCATGATGATGTAATCGACAACGCGATAGACTGGTTCAAAAAGCACAGGAGTATTGGCGATGTCCTTGTAACAGGCGGCGACCCCGGCATCATGAATGATGATATATTCCGTGAAATTCTCCAAAAACTCGCTGATATACCGCATATCTACAGGATTCGTATCGGGACTCGAACCCCCGTTGTCCTTCCGATGCGATGGACGGATGAGTTTGTCGACATGCTGGCATCATTCCACAATCCGCCAAACAGGGAAATTGCAATTGTTACACATTGCGAACATTCATACGAAATCACGCCTGAGATGATGGAATCTGTTCAGAAAATAAAAAGCAAAGCAATAAGTGTTTACAATCAGGAGGTTTTTACGGTTGAGAATTCACGCCGTTTTGAAACCGCGAAACTCAGGCTCGATTTGAAATCAATCGGCATTGACCCGTACTATACGTTCAACATGAAAGGCAAGGCTGAAACCCAGCGATACATGGTGCCAATCGCGCGAATACTCCAGGAGCGCAAGGAGGAGGCGCGACTTCTTCCCGGACTTGATCGAACGGATGAACCGGTTTTCAACGTGCCGAAACTCGGCAAGAACCATTTACGATCGCAGCAGGATCACCGCCTCGTCATGATTCGCCCCGATGGCTCCCGCGTTTATGAATTCCACCCGTGGGAGAAGAACATCAAAGCAGTCCCGCCGTATAATTACATCGATGTACCTATTTACGACTACCTTGAGGAGTTAGCGGCACGAGGGGAGAATATCCGCGATTATAGAACGATTTGGTATTATTATTGATGTCCCCCCTCTAACTCCCCCGCGAGCGAGGGGAGGATAACCAATTGTAATCCGGTGTCCTATCACCGTGGTATTGCGCGAATTCACCCATTACCCCGGTTAATAAAGTATGATGAAACATCTCATGGTATTTTGCAGTCCTAATACGTATAATTACACTTAACCGAAAATCAGAACAGATTATGAGGTCTGCAATGCGTAATCCAACATTGATAATACTCCTTACGCTTTCATTGTTCAGTATGATGCTGTCGTGTTCAAATTCCAATAAATCCGATGAGTTGGCAGATTTAACAGCGAAAGCCCGCGACGCATGTAATGAGGGGCGATATGATGAATCCCTTGCATTATGCAAAGAGGCGCTTAATATCGATTCGGAAAACGCATTCGCATGGTACACACAAGGATATGCGCATAATAAAATAGATGAATTTGACAAAGCAATGTCTGATTTCACTAAAGCTATTGAGTTCGCTCCAGACTGGTCATATCCCTACAATGGTCGAGCAGCTCTTTTTATGACGAATGACGAATATGGAAAAGCTATTATAGATTTGAACAAAGCCATTGAGGTTGAACCGGATTTTTCCTATGCCTATATGAATCGTGCACTTTGTTACGTACACGAAAAAGATTTTGATAAGGCACAAATGGATTTTAGCCAGGCAATTGAACTTGATCCTTCCTATGCGGAACCATACTACTATCTCGGTGATGTGTACTATAAGAAACAGGATTCCGTTAATGCAATTGAAAATTACTCAAAAGCCATTGAGCTTGATCCAAACCATTATGAAGCTTATTCCTATCGTGGGCTTGTTTACTCTTTAACAGGTGATTTTGACAAATCTTTTAAAGATCTGGAAAAAGCACTTAAACTTGATCCCGAAAAAATGGATGCGTATTACTCTCGTGGTTATGCATATATGCTCAAGTACGATTATGAACTAGCAATTGATGATTTTGACAAAGCGATAGAGATTGATTCAAATTATGTTTACTCGTACTTATATCGCGGGTGTGCCTACTTTGAAAAAGGAAATTACGACGAGGGAGTTTCTAATTTAAATCAGGCAATTGAACTAAATCCTGACAATGATGAAATCCGTGAATGGTGTGAGAAGACTCAAGAGAATTATCATAAGTAAAATGTAGCCCGGCTTCTCATTAGCCGGGAAAATATGGTGAATAGCCACGCGTTACCCCGGTTAATGAGAAACCGGGCTACCCACATAAGGATAACAAATCGAATATTAACACTACCCAAAATACAATTTTGCTGATATACTATCAAGAAGTTAAACAGGATACGCCTATATCACATACAGGACATACCTGTTCTATTTCGGAGGCTAAAAAATGAAAAAAACACTATCAATTGCCAAAGTTATTCTCGTCATCGCGATTATCGCGGTGCCGTCGTGGATTATCGCGCAGTCGTTCGATACTCACACTTATTCAGTTAACGAACCGGGCGCGATGAAACTCTCAAAGAACTGCAAAACTTGCCACAAGGTTATTTATAATGAGTGGATTGAATCGATGCACGCCAATTCATCTTTTACGAAAGATAAACTTCATAACGCAATGAAGATTGCGTTTGAACATTCCGTGCCTGAGGGCGAAACCGCGGGATATTTCTGCGCGCACTGCCACACTCCGATGATTGACAACATGATGGAGGTAATCGGCGGGAAGGTTATCGCTGATGCAAACGACCCTAAAATACAAGAGGGAATCGGATGCCATTTCTGCCATTCGATTGAATCTGTTCATGACGGTATGCCATCGAAGTATTATCAATTGTCCGCGGATGGCTCCGTTCAGGGTCCGGGAAGATCAACAATGAAAACTCCAATTCACGATATGAAAGTGAATCCACTTTTTGAAACCGCGGAAATCTGCTCTGGATGCCACGGATATTTGAAAAACGACAAGGGTGTCTCAATTTGCAGTTTGAAAGAGGAGGAATGGGACGGCGTAACGAATTGCCAGGATTGCCACATGCAGGATGTTGACGGCAAGCCTTCCTCCATGTCAAAACGAACCACTCATAAATCGCATAAAATGGCAGGCGGACATTCCCCTGACATGCTGAACAATGCCGGCTCTGTTATGATTTCATCATCAAGAAGCGATGATGCAATTAATATTGTTGTTAGCGTTACAAATCAAACTGCGCATAAACTGCCATCGACAATGCCTCTTCGAATGGCTGTTTTGAAAGTTACTGCGAAGGACAAGACCGGAGATATTGTCTGGGAGAATTTCACACAAAATCCGATGGCTGAAGACAAGGAAGCGGTTTTCATCAAGGTTTTCGGCGCCGGAGATAAGATGGGCGTACCTACCTGGGAAGCTGACAAGATTGTCATGGACACCAGAATCCCCGCATGGTCGACCATAACAAGGAACTACGAAATCCCAATCGATGGCGTTCATAGCGTGGATGCAGCACTGCTGTATTTTGTGATTCCACCGGACGCCATTAAGATGTTCCACCTTGAGCCGGATGGATATCTTGAGGTTCCGCATGTGATATCGATGGCATCGGTTGATGTTTAACATTATCAAAAGAAAACCCGGCGATATATCGCCGGGTTACTTTTTTTAATTCCATTGGAATTAGATTGAAATACGTTTTTACGGAAGAGGATCAGTGCCACCGTAGCAGCCCATGTCTTCACCGTCCAAGCCCGAGCCTTCACATGGTGAGCCCGGTGACAGATGATAATCAAACAGTGATGGAAAATATATCGGATCAGTATCCAGACCATTAGTGCCTTCCGTTGCATTATGATACCTCTCCACAGGATCACCAAACAAACCCCACACACAGCAATAATCAACATCAGGCGGATCTACGGCTTGATACTTCCCTATGCCATAACAATTTACTCCACTTATAAGATTCGTTACTATATTGTTGTAGATATCAACTGCAGCAATATCATAAAGTTGTATGCCTTGAGTTAGATCGTTAATCTCGCGGTTTCCAAAAGCGTCAACCGTGTTGTTGTAAACTTCGCAATTCTCGCTCCAATATACGGCAAGAGCGTAAACGTACTGCTGTCCAACACCGGTTTGAGCATCGAAGGTTATGTTAAACAACAAATTATTCCGAATAACACCATAGTTTGAACCACTGTATAAAGCAATTCCATAAAACTGAGTTTCGCCAGTGTTCGCTTCAAATGCGCAGCTTCCTATGATGTTCTTTGATATCGTGATGTTATCGCTATCGTAGCAATAGATAACGTTGTGAGTTCCTTCAATCGGAGTTGGTACGTTTTGAGTTAAGCCCATGAATGTATTTAACCTCACAATCGCTCCACCATCACATTCCATAAAATACATAATTTTTGAATCCCCATCAAAATCGAATACAACACTAAACAGGTTGTTATTCTCAACCAGGACATTTAAACATGTGTCTAATGAGATAAATCCCTTGAAGCCTGGCGCAAAGGGTTCAATTGAGCAGTTGCGAATTGTGATGCCATCGATTCCGGTAACCTTGATTGCATAATCATAGCTGCTTGACGGAGAAAAGATAAGCCCATCAATTGTTAAACTATCGTTGTCCTCATTGTACAATCCTGGAATACTCCCAGCACCCGTATATTCATGCAGTGCAACTATGGGATGGTTTTCACCGAATAAAGTTAGATTATTACGCCCAGAGCCTATGTTAATCGTAGCTTCTGAAGAGGTAGGTGCACCACCCGGATCTTCGTTGTAAGTTCCCTGCATTATCCAGACTGTGTAGTCAGCGCCTGGAACCGCGTCAACGCCATCCTGTATATACTGGTATGGATTATCAAATGTTCCATCCCACGGGCCAGCAGTGTTGTCATCATCAACGAAAATCACATCTCGTGCGGTTACTTCGATATCAACAGAATCATAATCCACTGCGCCATTATTGTCAGTCACCCTGACTCCAATTGTGAAAGTGCCGGCATTTAACAGCCTGAGATCATAGGATCCAAATATATTTGATGCGTCCACTGTGAAGTTCCCGGGTACTCCATCCCAGTCAAAATCGAAATCGAAGTTTACGATAGAGCCGTCTGAGTCAAATGATCCAGTCGCTGACAGATTTAAAAGTGACGCTTGTGGAAGGTTTGTTACATCAGGATATTTAACAAGTTCAGCAGTCGGCGGGAAATTAACATGAAGATCAACCGCTGAATAGCCAGTGAAAGTGTCATAGTCAGTCACTCTCAAGCCGAGTTGATAATTCCCTTACGTTGGGTATGAACAGGTTGTCGCGAGTCCTGTTGTGTTTGATTCGTCAACAGTGAAATTAACCTCAAC
>CBDURE010000175.1:0-6185 GCA_965369605.1 uncultured bacterium | reverse complement strand
TATTATAGCCGATCAATGAGTTTTGAGACAGCCTCCTCATTAGCCGGGAAAATATGGTTAATATTCACGCGCTACCCCGGTTAATGAGAAACCGGGCTGCCAATTAATTCTCTTTTTTATTAGAGGTTCTGTCCAGCCAATTTTTTTCGTGTATATTCAAGCAATCCGCCCGCGTTGCTTATCGCCATTATTTCATCAGGCAGTTTTGGGAATGTGAATTCCTTGCCGCCGACCTGAATCGTTCCTGCAGCAATGTCAATATCAACTGAATCACCCTCTTTGAATGCGCTAACAGCATCGGGACATTCTATCAAAAGAAGTCCCTGGTTGATTGACGCGCGGAAAAATATCCGGGCGAAGCTTTCAGCTACGATTGCTTTTATCCCAACCGCTTTCAACCCGAGAGCTGGTTGTTCGCGAGATGATCCGCATCCGAAATTCTTTCCCGCGCACAGGATATCTCCCGACTGCACTTGTGATGCGAAGTCCGGGTCAAGGTCCTCGAGAAGATGCGGTTTGATTTCATCCACGGTTGAGCACGTGTATGTGTACTTGCCGGGGAAAAGCATGTCGGTGTTTATGTCATCGCCGTATTTCCAGACTTTCATTATTATTTCACATCCTCCGGGTTGGTGATTATTCCTGTGATTGCCGATGCGGCTACTGTCGCGGGAGATGCCAGATAGATTTCAGCATCCTTACATCCCATTCGCCCTTTGAAATTTCGATTAGCTGTGCTCAGGCATATTTCGCCGGGGGCAAGCGCTCCCTGATGCGCTCCCAGACAGGGGCCGCATCCGGGTGGGAGAATAACAGCTCCGGCATTTATAAAGATTTCGAATAAACCTTCCCGCATTGCTTCCCTGTAAATCCTTTTCGATGCGGGTAGAATCAGGAGCCTGATGTTTTGCGCGATTATTTTGCCTTTGAGAATTTCAGCCGCGACGCGCAAGTCGCTTAATCGCCCGTTTGTGCATGTTCCAATCAGGCACTGGTTTATTTCGAGTTCCCCAATCTCAGAAACTTGTTTCACATTATCAACAGTATGGGGGCATGACAGAACAGGCTTGATTTCATCGAGATTGTAAACGAGTTCCTGAATGTAGGAGGCATCAGGGTCAGCGAATACAGCATCATACATGTCGGGTGAAACGCCATGTTCATTCAGGAAGTTTACAGTGATTTCATCAACGGGAAACACCGCGATTTTAGCGCCCATTTCGATTCCCATGTTCGCGATTGTGAAACGATCATCCATTGGCAGGTTTTCGATGTCGCCGTGAAACTCAACAGCGCAGTAGTTGGCGCCATCCGCGCCGATATCGCCGATTATCTGTAGAACGAGATCCTTTGCAGATGCGGGAGGATTCAGTCTTCCGTTGAGCGCGATTTTAATTGTTGGCGGAACCTTAAGCCATGTTTCGCCTGTTAACATAAGCGCGGCGGATTCAGTGCGGTCAATTCCCGATGAAAATGTTCCAAGCGCGCCGTAGGAACAGGTGTGGGAATCGCTTCCGAGAATGATTCCGCCCGGCCGGGCGAATCCATTTTCGCAAACCACCTGATGGCAGATTCCCTCGCCAATATCAAAAAAGTTTTTAATGGAATGTTTATTTACATGCTCGCGGATTATTTTATGTCCCTCCGCGTTTTTTTCAGTCGCCGCGGGGATGACGTGGTCGAGTACAATTATCGAAAGTTCAGGATTGACTACTCCGTATTTGTCGAGCTCGTCGGTTATTTTTCCAATGATAGCGGCTGTGTTGTCGTGGGTCAGGACATGGTCGGGACGGATTGTTACAATCTGCCCAACCTCGACATGCTCATTTCCAGACCTGTTAGCCAACACTTTCTGCGCGAATGTCATTCCCATTTTATCTGTACCTCACCGTTAGATTTTCAGAAGTCCGCCTTTTTTGTAAATCTCCATCTGGATTTGCGAAGATGGTTCAAGCTGGATTTCTTCCTTTGTTGAGAACCTTGTAACCATGCCAGAGGATATATCCACCGTGATTTCCTCGCCGTCCTTAATGCCCGATGATATCAAGTCGCCTGTGATAATCGGCATTCCGGCGTTGATTGCGTTTCGCTCGTAAATCGCCCCGAACGAATTAGCGATAATCAGCTGAATACCCAGACTTCTGAAACAGTCAACAGCCTGCTGTCGTGATGACCCCGCGCCGAAATTGGAACCCGTGATTACAATATCTCCGGGTTTCGCTTTTGTTGCAAAATCCTTCCAGCCCTCAAGATTGTCGAATGTGTATTGTCCCATCTGGGAAATATCGGTTATCGTAAGATAGCGGTTATGGAAAATCATGTCGGTATCAATGTTGTTTTCATCGATGACCCAAACACGGCCTGTCATCTCGACCGGCGCGGATTCATCGTGAGTTTTTTTCTCCACGCCTGCAACAGATTCCTTCTCAGGTTTCGACATACTGAAAACCGCCTGCTTGTCGGGAATATTATCCGCTGACGTTATTATACCCGCTACTGCTGATGCCGCTGCTGTTGCGGGTGACGCTAGATAAACCTCTCCCTTTCCCTGCTTGCCGGCGAAATTGCGGTTTCCCGTGCTGACTGTGATTTCACCGGGACCGTTTTGCCCGATCTGGCCAGCGGCGCAACCCGCGCATCCGGCGTTACCGACAAGAGCTCCGGCTTTCATGAATATATCAATCAAACCATCATCCAGGCATCGCTGCCATATTTCGCGTGTGGTTGGGACAATTTTTAAAACAACACCCGGCGCGACTTTTTTGCCTTTCAGAATTTCAGCCGCCGCCAGCATGTCCTCAAATCGACCGTTTGTGCAGGAACCGATAAACACTGAATCGATTTTCAAATCCTTGATTTGGGAAACAGGGACAACGTCCTCAGGATGTCCGGGGCGGGAGATGTACGGCTCAATTTCGCTGATATCGATTTCAATTGATTTGTCATAATGAGCGCCGTCGTCGGCATAAACAGGCTTGAATTCGTCATCGTTTGCTTTACGGCACGCGTTTATTACATCATCGTTAGGAGGGAAAAGCGCGATTATTCCGCCCATTTCAGTAGCCATCGACGCGACAGTAATCCGTTCGCTCAAGTTAAGATTGTCAACCGCATCGCCGTAGAATTCAGCCGCGTATCCCAAAAGCCCGGATGCGCCAAATTCTATAAGCAATTTCAAGGCAATGTCTTTTGCTGAAATATTTTTTGGCGGCAATCCCTTGAGAGTAACTTTTATCGATTTTGGCACTTTGAACCAGACTTTCCCGTGCGCGAAGGTCGCGGCGATATCCATGTCGCCCATGCCCTGCCCGAAAGCGCCGATTGCGCCGAGGATATTCGCGTGTGAATCGGTGGAAACAAGCGTACCGCCCGGCTTGATTAGTCCTTCATCGATTGCGATATGCGTACCGATTCCTGAATTGATATCGAATATTTTCATCCCGCGTTCACGCGCGAAGGTGCGGCATATCTGCTGGTTGGTCGCGTATTTCTGATCTGAGCCGCCCGGGTTGCAGTCGAAAGTGAAACAGGTACGGGATGTATCATCCAGTTCAAGATTATTATCCCGCAGGTTTTTAACGACGTTGGCGCCGCCGAAATCGCGCGCGATTCGCGCATCGATGGTTACGTCCGCGATATCGCCCGCTTTTACAGGTTTATCCGAATGTGCGGATATTATTTTTTCGATTATTGTGTTTGGCATATTTTTGCACCAGTGTTTTTCATTTGTAGAGTACCACGCTAAAGCAAGGTGTTATTTAAGCAAATATGAAACAAGCCCGGGTGCCGCCCACACATCACGTCTTTTTGTGATTTGTGGGTGATAAGTGTAACTTCGCAACATCTCAACCATAAAGCCGAGACGGCTTTATGGGCGGCACCCGGCTGAAGTATTTTACTGAAGCACTATGCTAAGGCATCTGAAGCACCATGCTAAAGCATGGTGTTATTTAAAAAGAAAACGGCTAAAGCCTTAGATTGTTGTGCAAATTTATTCAATCAATAATCCTTTTTGTTTCATGACAAGCGGATTAAATGTTGCGAAATCAGCCTGGTGAACCAAAACAGCCTCGATCACCTGCGGACGGCCATCGCCCTCTTTTGCGTGGCAGATGATGATATTCAAAACCGGTTCAGGGATTCCCATCTGCGCTGCGAGAATCGCGCCGGAAATCGGGTGGCGCGCGTACTTGCCCGCGAGGCTTTTTTGGTATCCGCCGCTGCCGTCAGGTTCAATCTCCATCAGCTTGCCGACATCGTGTAGAAGTCCGCCGGCGTAGAGGTAATCGAAATTGATTTTGTATGGCATGTTCGTGTAATTCTCAACCTGAGCTTTTCCCAACGCGACCGCGCCCTCTGTAACCGCGATTGTGTGTTCGATGAAACTCACGCCGCGCGTGTCAGTCAGAAGTGTAAAGGGGATATTTTTCAGTTCATCGACCGATTGCCAGTTGCCATGCCCGCAAGCGAATATCCAAGTTTCCACGACTTTCTCGCGAAGATTTTCATCTTTGATTGCGCTCAGTTGTTTTTCAAATAATAATTCGATGTCTTTTTCTTCCATTGTTTTGATTCCCTATTGTTGTTGTAGAGTACCATGCTAAAGCATGGTGTTATTTAATTCGTTTCCTATCAACTACTGCAACTTCGCAATTATTTCATCCGTAATTTGCTGTGTTGTCGCGGCGCCATTCGCGATGACATCAGGGCCGCCGGTTAGTTTCTTCATGTCATACGATTTAACCTCGCCCTCCTCGATTACAACCGCGACAGCGTTTTTGATTTTATCAGCCATTTCTGTTTCATTGATGTGATCAAGCATCATGCAGGCGCTGAGAATCATCGCAATCGGATTAACAATGGACGGGTCAAGATTTTCATATTTAGGCGCTGAACCATGAGTAGGCTCGAACACCGCGCAGTTTTCACCGACATTCGCGCTGCATGCGAATCCGAGTCCGCCGACCAGTCCGGCGAAGCCATCGGAAACGATATCGCCGAACATGTTTCCAGCGACAATAACGCCGTAAGTTTCCGGGTTTTTGGTAAGCCACATCATCTGCGCGTCTATGTTTGTATTCCAAAGCTGGATGTCGCTAAATTCTTTCTGCATCGTTTTGCCGATTTCAAGCATCATTCCGGATGTTTCCCGGATGACATTTGGTTTTTCGCAAACCGTTACGGATTTGTAGCCGAACTTCCTTGCGTATTCAAACGCCGCGCGGATAATGCGCTCACACGCTTTGTGAGTGAATATCCTGGATGAAATCGCGATCTCCTCAACCGGCTCATTGGCGTATTTGGCGAAATTCGGATGAGTTTTGAACGCCTCAAGCACGTTCGCTGGAGGATTTGTCCACTCAACTCCGGAGTAAAGCCCCTCTGTGTTCTGGCGGAAGATGACAGTATCGACCAACGGTTCCTCGAATCCGCCATCCGCGGTTTTCCTGATGAAGTTAAGCGGATTTCCCTTGAATGATCTGCAGGGGCGTGTGCAGATATCCAGATTGAACAGTTGCCGCATTTTAACTATAGGGCTGAAATAGACGAGCCCTTTATCCTGAAGTTCAGGTGATAATTCCTTTGCGGCTTCGGTTTTGGGCTTGGATGTTATCGCGCCGAAAAGACCGATTTTATATTTTTCAAGCAGTTCGATTGTCTTATCTGGAAGGGGATTTCCCTCTTTGACCCAGAATTCCCAGCCGATATCGGCGTGATGATATTCAGCGTCGAATCCAACTGCATCCAGTACTCGAACCGCCTCATCATAAACAGTTCTGCCTATGCCGTCTCCAGGCATTCCAACTATATCGTATTTTGCCATTTGTCTCTCCGTAAAAAACAATCGCCGGATTAAATAAGGTTATCCGGCACTGTGGTAAGTATTTACATGTTGTTAAAAACCGGATTGTATTAGAAATGCACTGTAAAATCAAACCTTTTAGTTAATAAATTCACAAGGGAATTGCCGTCTCTGTTTTGCGGATGAAATGCGTATCATGTCAGGTTGAATAACTTATCAGGTCGAATAACTCGTCATTCCCGCGAAAGGGCTTGTTGAAAAAGCCTATTTTTCCCGTAACCCGGTCATGCCTTTGTAGAGAGAGTGAATAATCCGTACAAATCTGGCAGGCATGCCGGGGAGGTGGCTAGATACGCGTGACCCCGGCATGCCTGCGAGGATT
>CBDURE010000174.1:0-6471 GCA_965369605.1 uncultured bacterium | reverse complement strand
TTTATTCATAAAGGCATGACGGGTTACGGTTCTAATAGCTTTTTCAACAGCCCCTGGATGCCCGCGCCACAACAACGTCCCTACACACGTATTTCGCTTTTTTTATGAACCCTTATATGCTACCTTAATTCCATGCGATAACCTGATTTAGCGGAGTGAAACAAATGGCACAAAAAATAATAGACGGCGTTAAACTAAAGCCCCTGAATGCAATCCCCGATGAGCGCGGACGTCTCATGGAAATCATGCGCTCGGATGATGATATGTTCGAGAAGTTCGGGCAAATCTACATGACCACAGCGTATCCCGGCGTTGTTAAAGGATGGCATTATCACAAACTTCAAGCTGACCACTTTGTCGTGATTCATGGCATGATGAAAGTCGTGCTTTATGATGATCGCGAAAACAGCCCTACAAAAGGCGAAGTGAATGTTTTCTTCCTCGGCGAGCACAATATGCAGATGCTGAAAATCCCGAAACTTGTCTGGCATGGATTCAAGTGCATTTCAGAATATGAAGCACTCGTAATTAACATACCAACCGAGCTTTATAACTATGAGAAACCGGATGAATACCGTGAAAAACCTCACGGCGGCAAAATACCATACGACTGGAACCGCAAGGACGGTTAGTGTTATTTTCAAAAACGCCAACAAAAACCCGGGCATCTGACCCGGGTGTTTTTTATTTGTTTATCAAATAACAGAGGGTTTTAACCCTCTGCTTTAACAATTCATAATAGCTAATTCCTGTTTATCACCAACTGATCCTCATACTTCGACGCTTTGATTATCAACGCGCCTTTCACAAACTGCCGGACAGAATGCTCATATGTTCCCGCGGTCGGTGGTGTTGTTGGATTGCTATCCCCCCCCATCGAAGACGGGAAATTAGGAAAATTGGGATTATCCAACAGTTGGTTATACGGGCTGTTCTTCAACGTGTTTTCATTACCGTAACCGATAAGCCAGTATGCGGTCGCGTACTCGCCGGACGGGTCGCTCAATCCAAGCGGAATATAGGCAAATTCACCTAACGGGTAATTATCTTTATTCACCTGATCAGGCGTGTAATAATCCCACATATGGGCATAAATCGAATAACGCCACATCACGTTATTGCTGTTTGGATATCCCGGCGCCAGTCCGATTCGTGATGTTGAATCTGCGGAAATAGGCAGCAGCGAGAATGTGTTGATGCTTTTATGATATGTTCCAAGCGTATACGCCACGTTAATCATGCCCTGTCCGGGCGCTTTCAGCGGATTGTCCGGATATGGCACAAGCAAACTCTCACCGAAAAGAGCATCAGGCGGCTTCATCCTGACAGCGAAACTTGTATATCTCTTCGGAAGAACATCCCTGAATGGTGAACGCGGCAGTTTGATGTCGGAAAGAAAATCATCCTGATTCGGTTTACTATCCGCTTCAATAGTGCTTGTAATCTCACCCGTGTTCAGGTTCTCGATTTTATCAACGGACCCGTTGTTCCCGCCGATTATTCGATTTCCCTTCAATCGTCCGCTATACGGGTACGGCGGATTGACAGGCCACTCGGTAAATCCGGGATACAGTCCCTGGTGTTTCTGGGCAAATGTTTTGAGTGCGGTATCGATTACATTAATGTTGGTCCTGACCTGAGCGACTTTCGCATTTTCCTTCGCCTTGTTGAAAGTCGTCAAAGCGATTATCGTCAGCATGGAAATCACAGCCAGAACAACGACCACCTCCGTTACTGTGAAACCATCTTGAGAATTCTTCGTGAATGTTTTCATCCTGATTCACGCTCCAGAAAATAAATCAATGAATTGAATAAATTGATAAAATAATCTCTGTTATATTATAGAACTTGCGCACCAATTTTACACACACTTTGGGGATTATGCGAGATTAGATAAAGAATCAATAATATACATTACTATTAAAAATAAACCACATGATACGCCATCTGTCAAGGTATCCCATTAGAAAGCACGCAAAAGCGTCATGGGAAAAGCGTAGTATGCCAGGGTATATTAGGGCATATATAAATATAGGAAGAGATCTGGGCTGACACCATGGCTGTCACTTAGGCTGGCACTGAGGCTGTCCCTTAGGCTGGCACACTGAATAAAACCGGCACTGGAGTCGATTAAATATACGAATGAATCAGCTCATTTCAGGCTATCAGCAATGAACACATGCCAGAGTAACTTTGTCCAAAGAATTGGATAATTCCGGCAAAAGAGTCTGAAATTCATTTGTTAATTGGAGTTATTACAGGTTAATATTTCCTTTGGGCAGGATATTCGTTTGGATGAACTGATTAAAAAATACCCGTGGGTTCTAACTCTCAAGAACACGGTTATCGGACTTGCGATAATCGCGGGACTGGCTTATTTCATCACGATTTCCGCAAGTGAGGCTAAAAAGGATCTCAAGGATATTTTCGCTGAGGAAAAATCGGATGTAACGCTTGTGGAGGATGTGCTGGCAACCGGATACGATTTCGAGGAGATTATCGAGGATGGCGTAAAAAATCAGTATTTCGGAAAAGTATGGGAATTGGAAAGCCGCATTGTGGAGGAGGGTTCGGACGGCTCAAAGAGTGTGGCTAAGGAAATTAAAGTCCTTCGGATTTTCAAAAAGGGCGAACTTAATCTCATCGGGGTTGGCGACCAGGCGGAATATAATAAAAATCGTGAAGAACTCAAGATGTATGGCAATGTCCATGTTGAAAGCGAGGATGGCAGCACTATACTCAACACCGAAACTCTAATCTGGTCGGATGCAAAAGACAATAAACGGATGAGCTGTCCTCAGCCGGTTGAACTATGGATAGATGACAACCATATCCTTGCGGACATGATGTTCAGCGACAAGGATTTGGAACGAATCGATTTCCTCGGGCGTGTCTCAATGTTCAACATTGGAATCGAGCGTGAGAATTTCATGACACGCGAGGGTTGGATTGATTTCGAGGATGTCAAAACCGAAGGCGAACGCGACCCGGATGATGTCATCAATGTCGAATGTGAATATATCCATTATGATAAAATCGAAAAATACATGGAGTGTTACCCGTATGTTCCACACCGTGTAAAAAAACGCCATCGAACATATCTAAAACGCGAGGATTTCAAACCGGTTGTACCGTTCAAATACCAGCAACCGTCGGATGAAAAGGAAAAGAATGACCTGATTCCTGAGAGCATCCGCACAACCGGCATGGAAGGATTTGAAGGGGTCTTCAAAAAGGATGATGAAAAAACATCCGGTGAAGAAAAGGAATCATCAGAAAGTAAAGAGAAAGAAATAGAACTGCCGGAAAGAGAGCTAAGAGCATCCCCGGTACCCGAACCTTTCCCCGGCAAATTCCCCGACAGGCTGGCTCGCCAGGTTTACTGCTGGAAACAAGACAAAAAGATATTCTCAAACCGCCTTGATATCAACCTGAAACAAAAGATGCTGAAGCCGCGATTCGATGTCTATATCTGGGCTTTTAAAATGGAAAGGGAGGTCAAGAAAAAACACGATAAAAAAAATGAGGATCCATCCAAAACTGTAAAAGCGCTGGCAAAAGAGACAACGGAAATATACGGCGACTTCATGAACGTCTTCTGGAAAACGGATTTCATCGACGCCTGGGGCGGAATTGAAATCCGCCAAAAGGAAAAATACTTCACCTCGGAAAATATGGTCTATTCCGATGAACTGGGCATCATGCAGGCTGACGGTGATGTTTTCATGGAGCAGCTCGATGGCGAATGGCTTGAACGCGAAGGATTGCTAGAGGATATGACTGATGAGGAGGCGAAGGAACACGCTAAAAAGCCAACTGAAATAACCTCGGACGCCATGATCTCATACGATGATGAAGATTATGTCTATATGATTGGCAATGTGTATATCAAGCAGGAGGACCAAAACATTGTTTCGAACGAGGGCGAATTCTCCGAAACCGATGACATAATGGTGTTCTGGGGCAATGTCAAATATCGAAACAAGGACGGTGAACGTCTCAACGCCGATAAACTAACTCTCTACACGGAGGAAAATCGCTACATCGCAGAGGGCGCCGTGATTGCAAGAAGCCTTGTGCCTGAGGAATACGAGGATGATTTAAGAGAAATAGAAGGCGAGGATGTCGAATCCTCCAAAGAAAATCCAGAGGAAAACGCAGCTGAGGTTGAGAAAGAAACAAAAAGCGAGGAGGAATCTGGTGATTAACTTCTCAAAGAAACAAATAGCAGAGAGTTTAAGAGCGTGTCGGGAAATGTTAGCGGAACAAGAAGCCCCCACCCCAGCCCTCCCCGCGAGCGGGGAAGGAGAGTGTTGTTACTCCCCTTCGCAAGTATATAGATCAGATATATTGTTTACAGATGCAAAAAAATCTCCCCCCGCTCGCGGGGGGACCAAGGGGGGGATGAGATATAAAACAACTTTTTCCGACAGACTTTTTAACCCTCTGCTTTTCAGTCAATTAATTCTCATCGCTATCTTCCTGCTTGCCTTTTCAATTTGCGCTTTTGCAGAGGATGAATCATCGGGCGATTTGCCAGCAGAACCAAACCGGGGTTCATCAATAGTTCCTCAAAAACGAGACAAGGAAGAGAAGCGGCAGGAAGAGGAGATAATTGAGGAAGAAAAGTCAGAGGGCGAAGAAGAAGAAGAGAAAAACGAAACTGTTAAACCGAAAGACGATTCGGATTTATACGGCACCTACTCCGATGGAATGACCCACGGGCCGCCGCCTTTGAATCCAAACCAGCGCGACCTCGATCGCCTGTTCGAACAAACCAAACGAGAGGGCAAAGGCAGCCTTCAAGATGTGCTTCAAAAACATGACGGCACTAATTTCCAGAAACCGACATCATATCCGCCAACCGATATGATGGGCCCATTCCATGCAGATGAGGGCATCATGGGACCTCCGCCGCCACCAGATAGTTTTGTCGGCCCTCCGCCCCCACCGCCGGAAATAAATATCGAGGGTATGGATGAATGGGACTTCATGGGCCCGCCACTGCCTGAACCTGACCAGATTGAATCTGACGTATCGGAATTCGTTGAGGAAGAGATACCTCAAATCGAAATAGAATTCGAGGAGACGCTACCACCCGAGGACAGAAAATTTGTCGATTTGAGCGCGGATAAAATTACACGGGATAAACTCAATCATACTGTGTTTCTTGAAGGAAATTCAAAAGTTGTTTATGAAGACGTAATTATCCTAAGCGAATTCTGCGAATTCAACGACGATGAAGAGTGGGGCAAATTCTGGGGCTCAACAGGTGTGCTGTCTGAAAGCGAGGATGGCATCTCAAAATCTGAACGCCTCGAGGCATTTTTCAAGGAAAAGAAAGCGTACCTGCATGAGAATGTGGAGATATTCGTTTACGGCCGCGAATATGAGGACGAGCTGGAAGAGGACGCTCCCAAAAAGGACAGAGTAAAACGCGCGCTGGGGCAGGATGACACAACCATTTACTGTGACGAAGTAATTTACAACTGGGGAGAAAAAACATTCTTCGCATGGGTTGAGGATTCTGAAATCGTGAAACTAATTCAGGACGGCCGTTACGCTCACGCTCTTGCCATGTATCATGAAAGGGAAACTGAACTGTCCGTGCTTGAAGGCAAAGTCGAATTGTGGCAGAAGAATGGCGACTGGCTTTTTGACCGGGATGTTGTTAAAGACAAGGAAGACAATTGGTCTAACGCGCTGTTGCGTCCAGAAACGACAATTACATGCGACCTGCTTGAATCCCACGGTGAGGAGGAAATAACTCTTCTTGACGGCAATGTGCTGGCTGTTCAGAAAAACAAAAGAAGCAGCGCTGATAAAATGATCAATGACGACAAGGAAAAACTGCTAACCGCTGAGGGCAAAGTCAAATATCACCATGACAACGGCGACTGGCTTATCGAATGGGATATCGTTGACCCGGAGGAGGAAAGCGAAGACACAATGGAGGATTTGGAGAAACCTGTTGATGGCCAGGCTGACAAGTTCATATTGTGGACTGAAGATGAGGATTTCGAGGCAGAGGGCAATGTTAAAGTCTGGCAGGAACATCAGGAGGCATCGATGGATAAAGCCATTTACACAAAGGAATTCGACAAACTTCAGGTTTTCGGAAATGTTATTTTCAAGCGTGAATCCAAACATGACCTTCTAAGCGACGAGGGAATCCTCTGGTTGACAACCAAGGTTTATGAGGCTTTCGGAAGTGTCAAATCAAAAGGAAAAATCGATGTGGAAGAGGAGATAGACAAAATGAAAGAGGAAAAGAAAGGCAGACAAGAGGAGAAATCGGAATAGCGTTATATTGGATGTTAACTCAAGAACCGGATTAACGCTATATTGGATGCGAACCCAGGAAAAGAATCAAGATCCCGTCATTCCCGCTTTCGGGGCTGTTGAAAAAGCCTATTTTTCCCGTAACCCGGTCATGCCTTTATATGAAAATGTGAATCAAACCCGACAATC
>CBDURE010000173.1:0-6586 GCA_965369605.1 uncultured bacterium | reverse complement strand
CGGGGCTCGGATTATAATTTCCGGCTTTACAATTCATTGCGATTTAACAGTAGTTAAATGTAGCTTTTTTCAGGGATAACTAGCTTAGCGCTTATGGGAAGCGTCCCCGTGTTACTGAATTAAATCGTATATCGAAGAGTATCTGCGAATTGTTGAATAACTCTACTACATCCCGCCGGATTTTGTTATTATTAAATCCTATTATGAAAAAGCCAGTGATAATTTTTCTGCTTGTTGTCTTTGTCGGTTCAGTGTTTCTTATTAACTATCTGGACAGGACTCTTACAAGCAGATCGGAAACTGAAATTACATCATCATCTGATGATAACTCAGCTGTGATGTCGCAGGGGGCATCCAGTGATCCGCTGCCGGATTCGAATTACAAAATCAGAATGCCGTTGGCGTTTCCCGTTGTTGGAATGGATCGTGAGATGATTCCTGATATTCGAGACAGCCGCCTTCCGGGCGCGCCGAGGACATATCGGGGAGCGAACGCGCGCCACAGGGGAATCGATTTTTACACCGACAAATGCGATATTCCGGTGGTCGCGGTGGCGGATGGATGGATTATCGATGTTACAAATGGCGAGATGTTTCCCAGTGCTGAAAAGCGAAACGCGATTCTTGATGTCGCTCTGAAAGCGGGATTTACGCCGAATCCGATTCTTGAGAACCTTAACGGCGGGTCGCTTTTGATTTATCACGGATGGAATGATTCCGGCGTGTGTTATTACAGCCGGTCGAGCCATTTTGAAAGATTGTCCGTCAGCTGGAAACTCGGCGATTTTGTACGTCGCGGTGAGATTATCGGGTATGTCGGCGCAAGCGGGACATCATCGCAGTTTAAATCGAAGGATGAAAAGAAAATGGGATGCCATCTGCATTTCGAATGGCATGAAGTGAGCGGAGGGGAGGATAATCCGCTTGGGTTTGATGAGCGTGACAACGATTTAAAACGGAATTTATATTATAATCTTTTCGAGTCCGATGGCTCCTGAAAATCATTCAAAGAGTAAATTACCCGCGCGAATCGACTGGATAATCTCAATTGCGCTGATTCTGCTATTTCTTGTGGTTTATTTTACATGGCAGACGAGGCTGTATAATCTGGATGCGCTTATTTCCAGCTGGCGAATTTCCACATCCGCGTGGTTTGATAATTTCTATCCGCATCACCTGCTGTATATCCCGCTAATGTCGCTGTTTCATAATATCTGGAGCGGTATTTTCGATGTCAAAACGCCTGTCTATTCGGTGCAGGCTGTAAACTCGATTCTTGGCGCGATTACAATTGGAATTTGTTACAGTTTCGCGCTCCGACTGCTCAAACACAGATTCTCCGCTTTGATGCTCGCGCTTGCGATGGGATTCTCGTTCACGTTCTGGCATTGGAGTACGGATGCCGATCCGTATATACCGGTGAATCTTCTTGTGATTATCGCGCTGTATGTTCTGTATATTTGGAATGGTGTATCCAAAAAAAATCTTGTTATTGCAGCGCTTATTTTCAGTTTCGCGATTCTGATTCACCAGATGGCGCTTGTGTTGATTCTTCCTGCACTGGTTTTGATATATATGCGTCTGGATAATTCGCGTGATATTCGAAATTCGCTGGTTTTATTTATCACGCTGGCGATAGCTCCGGTTATCGCTGGATATGTTGTGGTAAGTGAGTGTTTTTACGCGCAAAGCAGTTTTGGCGGAGGATTGAATTTCTTTTTCTTTCACGGGTCGAATCCGCTTAACTGGATATTTCTTCGCGATGGCTTTCCCGAGCATCTTCCGGCATATATCTATCATGGGATTCTTGGGCATTATAATCTGTTTTTTTTCAGCGCGGGGTCAGGCAGATATGAGGTGTTTCAGCCGTACGCGGTTGATGGAATCGAAAGCGGAGCGTTTTTCAGGTATATCCTGCCTGTGCTTGTGATGCTTGGAAGTTTGTATCTTCTAATCAGGTCAGTTATCGAGACTATCAGGAAACCGAAATTATCCTCGGTTTTTGTTCTGTCGTGGGTTCTTCCGCTGTTTATTTTTCTTCTCCTGTGGAATCCCGGTTATTCATTTCACAGGATATTCTATCTATTCGGATTTCTCATTATTCTTTTCAGGTTGATTGAGGGATTTAGCGAACGAATGAGTGTCGCGCGCTTGAATTTCATGCCGGTATTTCAATCGATAATTGTTGTTTCTCTGTTTTTCTATAATTTATCTGTTGCGATTACGCCTCAAGCGGGAGCTATCAGCGAGTATTCGACAGCGACTCAGCTTTCAAATGTCCTTGGAAAAGGGGATTTGGTTATCGCGACAATTGATGAGGAATATTTAACTCGGATGATACGGTGTTTCACTCTGAGCGAGCGTATGCTTGAGGGGGATTATCCCAAAGCTGTACCCGCGCTGGGGAAAATCTCAGATATTGACATTGAAAACCTTAACGAGAAGGGTCTGGCTGAAATATTTGACAAAATATTTGTGACTGAAAATATACTGGCGATATGGAATGAAAAGGGTGAAGTTACAATTACATACCGTGTTGCGGATGATCTTGAACCACGCGAAATTGTACTGAATATCGACAACTGGGGGATCAGGAAGGAGCATTCTGTAGGAAATATTGCGAAGATAGAATATAAAAACACCTGATATGGCATATTATTAATAATTATCGTTTTGCCAGATAATCCCCATTATTAAATCGTATAAGACATCTCACCTGTGTAATCAATGATATTAATGCGTAAACCAAAAGCCATGGTTTTGACTATGGCAGGTTTGTTATCAATCATTGTAAATCTCAGAGGTGAGAAGAACATGTCTAACAACAAAAAGAATGATCGCAATGAAGCCAGGCATCTGATGGCCAGCGGCATGGCTATGATTGCAGTATCATTACTGCTTGGAGTATTCCTTGTAATGATGGGATGTTCCGGCGGACACAAGAAACTGCCGACTGATCCTGTTGGTTCAAAACCCGCGGACAGCGATACGTCAGCGGACAGGGGAATAATCGGCGATACGGACGAAGGTCAGCTTGCTGACACCGGGATTTTTAGAGAAAGCGCCCTGGAACCGGAATACGAATGGGCAGTGGAACATCTATTACTGATTTGGCAAACCTATCAAGATGGCCAGGCTGGAGACCCTCTCGGCAGGGGATTTGTTGGTGGTGTATTTGACTCTGAAACACTCCTTCCAATTGAGGGAGCGTTTATTAGTCTCGGCTCGGAAGGCACATTTGTAGGTGAAACTGATACAGGTGGCCTTGTTGGGATGACGGGTGAATTCTATGAAATCGACCCATTGGATCCCATCTCGGAATCTGTGGTAAATATATACATTACCGCAGGTGCCACTGGTTATGAGCTGGAAAGTTACAATAACCTTAACCAAAACGTATTTATATTTTTCCTTGATCCATTGACTCCTACCTCTCCGGCGACAGCTACTATTACCGGTACAGTGGATTTCAACACGGAAGATTTCTATGCTGAAGTTTATGCAAGCAATATGGTTTCATCCCCGGACGGTATTCTCGTACCGAGTGGTCCTGGTATCGAGGAAGATGATTATGAAATCCAGGTAGAAGCGGAGACGGAAGGTGTTATTGCCTGGGTTATGCGTGACACGGTCACAAATGAGATTCTGTATTTCAGCACCAAGCAATTACCTGCGTTTGGAGAAGGTGAAGCTTTGGTTGTATCAGGACAGTATTTAGCGACTCCCGATTTTGGTGATTCAAATCCATCAGAACCTGAGGATATGCTTGCATTCCCATGGGTCAATTATGGAGCGCTTTCATTAGACTATAATGGAATCGTTGAAATAGCGTCCCATTCTTCAGCAGATATAAACAGCATGGTAGCATCAATGGAGTTTTTTGATGTTACACAAGGTGTTCTGCCAATAACTGATGTTCAGCAGTGGGATATCAAAGCAGGTTATGAAGAGACACATCGACTCTTCAGCACAACTTATTTGCCGGATTTCTACAGGTATCTTACGTACCCCTCAGTGGTAGTCAGACTTGATGTTGATTATAACGATGGCAGTGGAACATCAGCAATCGTCGAGTTGGCGAGTCAACTTGAGGGTAGCGGTACAGTTAGCCTTGTTCTCCCGCCGACAATTGAAACTCCATTGAGTGGCGCGACGAGTGTTGGAGTAACCCCGGATTTCTCATGGTTATTCTACGATATCGAAGAGAATTCACCAGGTGTGTTGACTATTATCGATACAGTAAATGGCAATCGCTGGAAAGTTCATTTAACAACTTTCGAAACTCCAGAATCACAATTGCCGATTCTTCCGGTTGAACTGTCAGGTATGGGCTTGACTGAGGGCAACGCAGTTCAGGCATTACTTGAACTCGATTATGCCGTAATGTCAATAATGAATATTGATGGCACTACATTTACCATGCCACATGAGTCCATTTTACCAGGCAGTTACTCGGCGGTCAGAGCATTCACACCGTAAAATCGAGATCACCTCATATAGCATAGATGGCAAGTCCTCCTTCGGGGGGACTTTTTTTTTAACCTTTTCGGGTTTAAGATATATAAGTAGAGGTTGTTGGAAAACACCTCGCTAAAGAGCTTGTTGGAAAATCATGTTGATTTTCAAACATGGTATATTACTGACAACTTTTGGGTGCCGCCCACACATCACGTCTTTTTGTGATTTGTGAGTGAAATGCGTAACTTCGTAACATGTCACCCATAAAGCCGAGACGGCTGTATGGGCGGTCCCCGACGTTTTAAATCAGATTGGCGGCTTTTCTGGCAGGCTCTAAAGCATGGTGTTATAGAAGTATTATATTCTTTAAAAGTAACCGGAGTATCTGACATGAAAAAGATGATGGTTTTTATAATCACTCTTGTATTAACAATTGGTTTTATCGTGCCTGTCGCACTCGCGCAGTCTGATAGAATTCTTGTAATCCTCGATTGCTCAGACGCCATGCGCATGGAAGTAAAAGGCGAGCGGATGATTTACATTGCGAAAAAGGAATTGGTTGGGTTTGTGGAAAAGTTGAAATCCAACTCGATTGTTGGAATCATGGTTTTCGGGCATACCTCCAATAGATGCGATGATGCCGAACTGATTGTGCCGTTTGGCGCGCCTGATGGCGCTAAGGTTCGTGATGCGTTGTCGCCATTAACAAATCCGGGCAGCAGGGGATTGTTTCACGCGATGAAAGAAGGAATGAAACTACTGAGTGAATCCAGTGATAACCCTGTCATGTATATAATTACATCGGGCGGTGACCAATGCGGCGACAGGGCGTATGTTGTGCAGGATGCCTATGAACAGTACGGCTCAAAAGCGAGGATTGTGATTATCGGCATGGATGTGAGTACACGCGATGCTGACAATCTGAAGGATTTGGCAGTGCTTGTGGCTGGTGTTTACAAGGAAGTGTTGTATCCGCAGCAGCTTAATTCCGAACTTGCCAAAATCACTCAAAGCCAGCATGGGAATCTTGTTGTTTTCATAAGGGGAGCGGACCCGGAAATGCCGCAGGGCACATTGAAGATTTTTGATGATCGCTCAAAACTGGTTGAAAAAATGCAGATCGACAGCATGCGTACGTTTAATCTTAATCCCGGGAGCTACGATATTGAACTGACATACAAGGGCAGGAATTTCTGGGAGCGTGGGGTTGAAATCAGCGGCGATGGGCAGAAGGTGATTGAGTTTGTTCTCGATAAGGAAATGGGTGAGCTGGCAATTGAGATACTGGATATGGATAACGAACGGCTTAAAGGCTCACTTGCCATTATGAATGAACTTGACAGTGTGCTTTTCGATGGAAAAGGCAAATCATATTACCGCGTATCGCTTCCCGCCGGATTTTACTCAGCCGAAGTAACGGTTGGTGACATTGTTGAGTACTTCGATTACATAGAGATATTCGATAACAGCATTACTGATTTTGTCGCGTCGATTTCAATTGTGCCCGGTAGAGTCGAGGTGGTTGTGAATAATTTCGATGGCGTTCCCATTAACGCGTCGGTTGTTATCGAGGATGAAAACGGCACTATTGTGGGGGAAGCGGAATTCACAAGCAACTATAAAATATCTCTCCCGCCGGGGAACTACACAGCGCTGGTTACAACATCGAGCGGAAAACAAGAGACACATTCCTTTTACATGCCGGAGGGTGACCATATTATTGTGGCTGTTGATATCGATGCGCCGATGGGAAGTGTTCTCGTTTGCCTGAATCATCCTAATGGCGATGAGGTTTACGGCTATTTGAAAGTATTCGATGAGCGGGGGCGGGCTGTATCGCATTTCGAGTGGGAATCGGTGCAGGATTCCCGGTTCACTTTCGACCTTCCCGTTGGAATGTATCGCATTCAGGCGGATTCGGATGGTGTTGTCAGAACAGTTGACAGCGTTCATGTCGATGAGTTTGATGAAACAGTTGTTTATATTACGTTTCCAAAGCGGTAGTGACAGTAATTGGGTTATGAGCTGATGGAGTCTTTTTATAACCGAGCCTCGAACGTTAGAGCCTGTCGGAAAAGGTTGTTTTTATATTCCATCCCCCCCTTAATCCCCCCGCGAGCGGGGGGAA
>CBDURE010000172.1:0-6745 GCA_965369605.1 uncultured bacterium | reverse complement strand
ATTGTCTGGATTAAACCGGGTAGATATAATGAGGATTTAGGCGGAGGGACAGGCTCTGCTCTGGCAGAAGTAACAATCAACGACATAACGAATTTAACGCTTCACGGTGAGGATTATCCGGTTATAAACACACACCGTTATTATCCTCCACCGTATCCGTGGCCAAGCGGGATTCGCGCGACTAATTGCAACGGTTTGACTGTCGAGGGAATTGAATTGTCGCTTAATTATCATAACGTCGCTTATGTGAGACTCGAAAATTCCGATAACGTAACAATTCAGGATTGTGAAGGCTACCCATCCACTGACATGTCCAGTGGCGGAGCGCATGCGTTTATTAATGCGACTTCATGCGATAATCTGACAATAAAAGAAATCACTTATGTTGATACAACGAATTCCAGCACATCCTCGAATCACCTGGGATATTTTAACGCATGCAATAATCTTGTTGTTACTCTTAACACTGTAACCAACAACGCTAACGAAACTAATATATATCACACTTTTACCAAATGGTTGTCTTTTTATAACTGCAATACCGTGGAAATAAGCAAGAATAAACTGGGACACCACCACAAAACCGCATCAGCTACTGAATATCAGGATTTACGAGGGATTCGCATTACCGGAGGAAGTGGTTTCACAATTCGTAACAACCTTATTTATGATTTGTATTTCCGTAATTCAAATTCCAGCGCTGAGTCAAGAAACGTAGCCATTGATGTATCCAACTCTACAGGTATCCAGATTTACAACAACACAATTGATTCTTTTGGGCCGAATAACTTAGCTGGTTTGGGCTATACGACATGCATCTTACTTGATTCAGGTTGCAGCAATCCAACGATTCACAGCAATATATTCTCCAACATTTACGCAAATACAGGTTCGACCGCATACGGTGTCAGCTCAGCGGTTGCAGTAAATGTGGACTATTCCGATGTCTGGAATGTCAGCGGTGGGACATCCCATCGCTACTACAATTTGGCATCCGAGGGAACAGGCGGGATCAATTCTGATCCGCTGTTCACCGACCCGGCTTCTTTCGATTACACGCTCCAATCCGGTTCACAATGCGCGGGAGCTGGCATGAACGGCGATGATATGGGCTGCTATGGCGGCAGTGATCCGTTGCCGTAGGTAAAGCAGAAATATTTGATATTATGAGACCGTTGCAAAAGGAATAAAGGGGACATAAAGAGAACAGCGCCCTTTTGTGTTGCTGATTATATCTGCTCCTCTCGGACGCTTACTTTGGCAAACAACGAATGAGCAATACAATTCGGAACTTCCGAAAACTATTCCTCTTTCTACGCAGTCCAAGTATAATTAAGATTATTATAATCTCATTATATGCGCATTCTCTGTGAATGGAGGATTATGCCATGTTAATTCGAAAATTCCATATTCTCACTGCTAGTTTGTTAATCATGCTTTGCTTCTGTACCACAACCATGTCGGCGGAGCAGAAATCCGACGAGTTACTGACTCCATTCGAACTCAAGCTGAACAATTTGAGCAAAGCGCGGCAATCGCGTGAAGAACCGCGTTTTGATTGGCGGTTGCTGGAATCGCAAAGGCATTATGAACTCGCTGTTGGCGCGAAAGAGTTTTCAAACTCATTATCGCTTCTGTATTACAAAACGGCACTTTTGAAATTTGTGAGGCGATTCGGGGAAAATCATAAAAACATAATCCCACAATATGCGAAAGATGATTCGGAAATCAGTTCCGATACAAGCTACTATGAAATTGTAAATGTTATCCTTCCGGAAATTACTCATAACGCGGTTAATGACGCGAAGGAGGATATCATTCAGTGCATGCTCTTTGTGAACAGCCAGAACAAAGCTATTTACAATTTACACGATATTGTTAACACCTGTTCTGTTTTGGGTAAGAATGAACTTGGCGAAAAGTTAAGTGAATATTCTGAAAAAATGGCAAGGTCATTTACTAATGCAGACTCTGTTAAAGCCGGACTGATGCAATCGGTAAAATGCCAGTTCAATCTTGGAAATACTCAAAAAGCTATTGAACTTATAAATGAAACGCATGGCATCATGGAAAATTGCTCTCATGGACGCCCTCACAAGGCATACCAGAAACTTATGTTCATGTTCGCTGACGCTGGTGAACACGACATTGCGCTGGAGATGTGCTCCCGCCTTGAGGATGCCTCCGATTACGGCAGCCATAAACTCCCTCTTGCATCAATTAAACATCTTGCCTCAAAAAAGCATTTCGATTTGTGCATCGAGTTTGCCGCACTTGTACGTCTGAACGACAAACGCACCAACGCCATTCTTGCAATACTTGACGAACTTGAACAGGTGTCAGACACCGAAAAGCTGCCCGATTATCTTCAATCCCTCTATCAAACAGCCAAGTCCACGACAAGCTATTACGAACGCAGCAGGATGCTGTCAAAACTGGCGGTTGCTTTTCACAGGATTGGAAACACCAAACTGGCTGAGGAAATAATTTTCAATGATCTTCGATTTTCAAAGCCGGATATCGCTGAAACAATAAACATCGACGCATTATATTTTCCAATCTCCGCTCTGGTCGATATAGGACACAAACAAAGCGCGGTTGAGGTGGTTGACAGAAAACTGAAATCCTATCAGGACAGGAACTATCCCGAAAAAAAGATGGAAAACGAGTATTTCATACTGGCATCATGTTATTTGCGTGCGGGGGCGAATGATAAAGCCAAATCGCTGTTTGAAAGAAGCATCGAAATATTCCCAAATAGTGGAAACCCTTTGTACCAGACCGGCGTAAAGAAAGATATTAACGATGCAATCTATGATGATATTGGCAACAACAACATCATTGTTGATTATGCAACACAGATAAATTTAAACAATAAATACTCCTCCAGGATACTATTATCCATGAAACTAAGAGGTTTGCTGAACAAGGATAAAGTTGTCGAGGCATACAAAATCGCCAGTGGAATAAAGCTGGATGATTATTCATTTCAACCAATGGAAATAGACAACCTGATTGAAAAACTCATTGAGCATCACCAACCTGACAAGGCGAAGGAGATAGCTAATAAATCGAGAATCAGTTATTCTCCATACGATGAAGCTAATCTTTATACTAATATCGCCTGCGAGTATGCCAGCCTTGGTGATTTCAACACGGCTTTTGATATCATCCTTAAGCCTGAGAGAAACGACGGCAGGCTGCCTTTTGATAACATAATCGAAGCGCTGATTCATTTCGCAAATTCCAGTAAATTCAATGAGAAAAATGAGCGGAAAGCTTGCGAAAAAGTGGTTGCGATAATACTTGCGCATGAGCATCGAAACAGTTTGAAATCGTATAAGTATAAAGTTGATTCACTGCGCATTGATAATATCCCTGATGTTGTCTCATTTATCCTTGAATGTGAGGAAAGCAAATCGAGCCATTATTACCGCGATGAATTTAAAAAATTGATGGAAAGGAAATCGATAACAAATGTGGATTTAACTCAGTTAGATGCCGGAGTTACACTTGATGAATACCTTGACAGCAGATACAGCACCTTAATTTCATACGGGAACAACAAATCGCAGTTTGATGGTTTGCTTATTCTGGCAAAGCAATATTCATATCACGGCAGCAAACAGAAAGCGGGGGAGGTGCTTGAAAATGCGCTTGAGCTGGCGCTTGATTTGGTTATGAATATGAAATTGGACCAGGAAAAGGGATTCACACAACTGTCCCAGGCTTTTGCAGAAACCGGCTTCATCGAACGGGCAAAGGAAATAAGGTCTCTTTACTGGATTGACGCACACGAATATGCCTTTTATAAAATGGCATCCGTTGGCCATATCGCCAATGGCAATATTCAGGATGCTGTTGATTTGCTTGAGAAAGTTGAAAACAAACATTCACGTTCCCGTTATATATTGAATCTTCTTGAACCCCTTGTCGAATACGGGCAATATGATGAAGCTTATGAGATATACAAACATGCAATGGAAACACAACCGCTGCCAATGGGATTCTCGAATTCAGTTTTCTATCCGGCTGTCAGATTAGCGCAGGAGAGTAGATTTGATCTGGCTTTTAAAATTCTGGCCAATTGCGGTTTGGGATTAACGACTTCCGACGCACTAAACGAAATAGAACGGTTGAGAATTGAGGCGGGATATGAGCTAACCGATGACGACCTTTTTAACTTGAGAGCTATTGTCCATAGAAACACATATTTCTGTAAATACCCCTATGTAGGCTCAAAGGAGGGTTCGAAATGAGAGTGATTATAGCCATAGTGATTTGTTTTTTGGTAACCACAATCGCATGTGCTGATAGCGGAAATATCAAACTGGATGAATTCACATATAACATTACATATAACGCCCGGATGAATAAAGTGCTTATGACGCAATGGAATAAGGATGCAAATATATCCATATTCAAGATATGTGACCCCGTGGATTTGGAAGTGGAAAAACTCATCGTTTTAGATGACTTTGCCGATGAGGTTATATTTATTCAAGAAAGCAACTGTCTGCTGGTAATGGCGGATAAAATTAATGAAAAAGGGCATGTTAAGAATACTGTATTGAGAAAAGTTAATTTCGAAACGGGCGATGTCCTTGCCGAGATTGGATTCGAGACATCCTGGAACCATGTTGCAATTGGCAGTAAACAGAAATACGCTTTCGTGTACAGCAGTTATGAAAAAGGCAGACTATACAAAATTGACATTGAGGATTTTGAAGTCGTCGCTGATATCAAACCACATGGAAGCTGCAGGGCAATGGGAATCACACTCGATGGAAACAAGCTATACATTAGCAGTGGTTCAGATATTATCGTCCCAAGCCCTAGCTTCGAGGAATCATCCGAAGGCAAACGTTATAGCCACGGGCCAAAACAAAAGTTCTATTCGGTATCAGTCTATGATACACAGGACCTGACTCATCTAACTGATATAATGACAATCATCTCCTCACACCACCTTTTTATGCTTGATGACGGCAGACTGGTTTTTATGGGATACTGTTCTCATGAGAAGGAGCCAAGCCCTGACATGATGGTCGTTGACTCAGAGACGGATGAAATCGTTGAAATCCTTGATTTTGGCGAATCAAAGATCGATGAAGTCACCATTGATAAACGCCATAATAAGATATTCGCCACAACCAATGTGAAAGACTTAATTAATTCTGCATTTCCTGAATACCCAAACTATCGAGACACAGGAATAGTTCTTGAGGTTAATCTGGATGATTACTCACACAGGTTCATTGAGGTAAGCGACAAGCCGCTTGTTAGGATCATCGCGGTTCCGACTGATACGGGAACAAGGCTTTTCTGCATGGAAAAATCGGAAGATGAAGACTCTGATGTTTTCCTTCGTTATTACGATGTGGAATAGTTATTAACAAGGAACCTCACCCCCGACCCCTCTCCAGCATCAGGAGATGGGAGAAAACTGGTTTACCAGCTTATTATTCCATTCATGCAGAAAGGGCTAATAGAATTAGTCCTTTTGCCGTTTATTATCAATTGAATTCGGGTTTTTAATTCACAATTTTACGATTCGACAGTTTCCTCGATTTCCTCGCTTATCGCGCCGAGGAAGGCGTCGACTACCTGGGGGTCGAATGCGGTTCCCCTGCCGGTTTTTATCTCGTTGAGAGCTTCCTCTGATGTCAAAGGCTCGGCGTAGGATTTTGCTGTAACCATGCCGTCATACGCCTCCGCAACCGCGAGTACTCTTGCAAGAAGCGGGATTTCCTCTCCCTTAAGCCCGTGGGGATATCCGGCGCCGTCGAATCGCTCGTGGTGATGTTCTATCGCTTCAAGAATGGAGCCCATGAAACCAATTGGTTTGAGGAAAAGCCGTCCCAAGACAGTGTGTCGTTTGACCTCCTCGAATTCCTGCGCGCTGAGTTTACCGGGTTTTGACAGGATAACGCCGTCAATTTGGGTTTTGCCGATATCGTGAAGCAGTCCCGCCTCTTCGGCATCGGTGATTTCATCAGGATTCAAGCCCATGCTTTCAGCGATCATGCGCGCGAGTTTGGCGACTCTCTGTGCATGTTCAGGATAATTGGGTTCGACATTCTCCGGTACCTTTACCAGAAGTTTTAGAAGTCCCTGATGCAGGTTGAATATCTCCTCGCGAAGTTCGGTTTTTTCAAGGATGAATCCAAGCGACAAGCTTAATATCTCAACCGCTTCAAGGTGATTATCGTTAAAGAAATCAGGTTTGCGACTCTCGAAATTCAAAACGCCATACACCTTGCCGCCAAGTATTATCGGAACAGCCATCTGGCTGACAGCTTTTCGCGACAACGATGAATATTCAGATTTGGAAATGTCGGCGACCAGTTTAACCTCACCGAGCCGTAAAGCCTCGTTCGGCAGTGTGTTTTTGCTGTCCGCGAGGTTGACCTCAATATCGCGCCCGATTGAATTCTGGAAGAAGAGAAGTCCAAGGTCGTTATTGAAAAGAAGAATGTCCCCTACTTCGCATCCAAGATATGAAACCAGTTTATCGAGGATAAGACGGCTTAGCACCTCCGGTGAATTTTCCATCACGGTGATTTTCTTCAGGTCTTTTACTATCTGAAGCAGGATTTCTTTGCGTTTCATTCTTTTATCTCCACCACTCTCCCGGTTAATGAGAAACCGGGCTACGGTATATTATCTACATCGGTTTCCCGGTTAATAAGGAGGCTGTCTCAAAACTCATTGATCGGCTATAATAAAGGCATCATTTACATGG
>CBDURE010000171.1:0-6932 GCA_965369605.1 uncultured bacterium | reverse complement strand
AGCAGAGGGTTTAAACCCTCTGCTATTATCAAACCCTCAGCTAACCTCGCATCCAAATGGAAACTACTCCTACCCCTATTCGTCTACGCGGCGATATTTGCGGGGCTGTATGTATTCAAAAGCGCGTGGGTTGCGATTCTGGCGTACCATATCGTGATTGCGCTGGTGCTTGCCCTTGACCGTCCAGCAGGTTTATGGAAAAAAATCATCTCCGGCTGGAATTCTAAACAGGGAATATTTCTAACATTATTCTGTTCACTTGCCGGGGGAGTGTTGCTTCTCTTCCTGCCGATTATGCAGCCGGATGGCTGCCCCCTATCCTCATCATTACAGGTACTGGGATTGAGCGGTGATACATGGATTCTCTTCATGCTTTATTTCTCAATCGTTCACCCGGTTTTGGAGGAGATATTCTGGCGCGATTACCTTGTCGAGAATAACAGCAGATATCCGATACTGCTTGATTTCGCATTCGCCGGATACCATATCCTTGTACTCGTATGGTTTGTAACCCTACCCTGGGTTGCACTTGCTTTTTTTGTATTATGCGCCGCGTCATGGATTTGGCGCATAACGTCAGACAGACACAACGGTTTGCTTATTCCGATAGTGTCACACGCAATCGCCGATTTAAGCGTCATTTTAGCGGTTGCTTATATCCTCCATAAATAGGAACTATCCCCTATTGGTTTCACATGCTGTGTGATAAACTCTATCGCTGGATATTTTGAAACTGCTATGAAAAAACTACACAAAATACCGCTCGTGGCAATCATTGGCCGTCCGAATGTCGGGAAAAGCACGATGTTTAACCGTCTTATCGGACGCAAGAAAGCCATTGTCCATGAGGAAAGCGGAATCACGCGCGACCGTATCGAGGGCATTGTCGATTGGGATAACCATGAATTCACTCTCGCTGACCTTGCCGGATGGGAGGATAAACTCGATTCACCTTTCGAGGAGGAAGTTAAAGAAATAATCGATGACACAATCGAAAAGGCTGAATTGCTTCTCTTCATGGTGGATGGCAGGGCGGGATTAATCCCGCAGGATGAAGTCCTCGCAAACAAAGTTCGCAAATTGGGCAAGAAGACTATTCTGCTTGTGAATAAAATCGACCACGCTGACATGGAGAAATATCAGGGTGAATTTCTCGGCCTTGGATTTGATGAAACGATAATGATATCCGCTGCTCATTCCCGCCGTATTAATGACGTTCTTGATGAGATAATCGAACATCTCGATTTCCCCGATGTGCCGGATGACGATGAGGACGACGATATTCTCAGCCTTGCGTTGATTGGACGACAGAACGTCGGCAAGTCCAGCTTGTTTAATTTTCTTCTGGGCGATAAAAGAAGCATTGTCAGCCCGATTCCGGGTACGACTCGCGATTCCATTGACGCGTATTTCGAATATAACGAACAGCAGTTCGCGATTGTTGACACCGCCGGATTGAAAAAACGTTCCAGAACTAAAGAAAATGTTGAATTTTTCAGTTCGGTTCGCGCCAGGCGCAGCCTTGAACGAGCTGAAATCGCGCTTTTTATGCTGGATGCGCAGGATGGCGTTCTCGACACCGATCTTAAAATCGCGGATGTGATTGAGAAATCAAGGCGAGGCATTGTCATACTGGCAAATAAATGGGATCTTGCTAATAAAGACACTCCGCAAAATCGCGCTGAATTTGAAAAGCATATCAGAAAGCGAATTCACTTTTTTCCATACGCGCCTGTTGTGTTCACAAGCGGTCTTGAGGGTACTGGAATTGAGGATTTAATCACCGCGATTAATCTTGTTAACCTCAATTACAATCTCAGGATTCAGACATCCGAGTTGAACCGAATTGTAAAGGATGCGTACGAACATCGCCCGCCGCAGGCATACAAGGGTCGAAATCCGAAAATTCTATATACACATCAGGTGGATGTCGCGCCGCCAACATTCCAATTTTTTGTGAATGACCCCAAGCTGTTTCACTCGAATTATCGAAAATACCTCGAAAAGCAGATTCGGAACGTGTTTGGTTTCGATGGCGCTCCGTTGCTTATTTATTACAAGCAGCGCAAGAAGGGTGGTTCGAGAACCTCACCTCAAGTGGTTTGATATTATTTGTAGCCCTTTTTCGCAACTTTCAATTTAATTAAGGCCATTCTTAATGCTATAATTGCCACGCAGAGTTGGTCAATTACAATGCTGGCACCTACTAAAGCCATACTACTCATGTTCTTCGCATACCTTGCGGGAAGTATCCCATTTGGATACATAATCGCGTTTTCCTACGGCAGCATCGATATCCGGGAACACGGCAGCGGCAATATCGGAATGACAAACGTATTCAGGACGCTGGGCTTTTTGCCGGGAATTGTCACGCTGTTTCTCGATGCATTCAAGGGCTATATCGTAGTTTACCTCTCGCTGCTCTGGATTCCTCCCGAAAATTTCGGCGATGATTACATAATGTGGGGCACGATAATCTGCCTGATATGCCTGCTGTCGGTGATTGGGCATTCATATCCGATATGGCTTTCATTTAAAGGCGGGAAAAGCGTTGCAATCAGCATGGGCATTCTCGCGGCTCTGATGAATTGGTGGATTCTGGTTCCGATATTTCTTTTCGTGCTGATTGTGGCAATCACACGCTATGTCTCACTCGGCTCGATTTTATCTGCGATAAGTGTCCCTGTGATATTCTTTATGTTCAAAACTTTTCCACATCCCTTAAACGCATCGGATAATCTTTTTATCGGATTCACGTGACTGCTTGCAACACTTGTGATCGTACGTCACAAATCAAATATCAAACGCCTTCTGACAGGCACGGAAAATCGTCTCGGTTCAAAAAAGAAAAAACCGCCTGAGGAAGAAGCCATACCTCAAAGTGATAATGTCGATGAAACTCCTGCCGATGAGCCGGACAGCACCGAGTAAATAATCGATTGCCAGACAAAGTAAAAATATCCGGAAAACTCACGGGACTTATTGTTCTATTCGCAGCTTTCGCCATTTTGATATATCTGCAATTCCGCCTTGGAAATTTCACATGGGATGATTCATACATTACATTCCGTCACGCGCTGAACATGGCTCGCGGATTCGGGCCTGTCTATAATCCCGGTGAACTCGCGGATGGAATCACCAACTACCTTCTGGCGCTGATACTCGCAGGCGGAATCAAGATTGGCATTGACCCGCTGCACGCGGCTAAGTGGCTTGGGATAATATCCGCATGGGGAATCCTGTTTTTTACGTGGCATTTCGCTCGTGTCAGAATGCAGCTATCGCCTTTATTCGCGGGAATCACAGCGATTTGCCTTGCCAGTTCAGGAATGTTCGCTGTCGAAAGCGTTGGAGGTTTGGAAACCAGTTTATTTGCGCTGCTTATATTTTTTGTATTATGGATAATCAGCGCCTCTCCGGGGAAGGATATTCCACCTGTTAAAATCGGACTCGCCGGACTTGTGTCAGGACTCGCGATGCTGACTCGCCCTGACGCCGCTTTTTTTGTGATTGTTGTCCTTGCGTTAATGTTTGACAAAAAAGATATTAAAGGCAGCCTGAAACGATTTGCTTTTTATCTCGTTCCGATACTGGTTATCTTCCTGCCCTATTTCATCCGGCATTGGATGATATTCGATTATCCATTTCCCAACAGTTATTATGCCAAGAAGATGATGACCTCCGATCTTCTTGTGCGAGGCTCAAATCGGCTTACATCAAACCTGCTGGATATCGGCGCAATCTGGATTGTGGTGTTTATCGCGATTCTGGGCATGATTAAAGCATCATCGCGTGAAAAGCGTGAGACGTTTAAAAACAAACATGTTATATTCGCGCTGGCTGCGTTCGTGGTCGCGCGATGGCTGTTTATCCTCCTCAGCGGTGGGCCATGGATGGGTTGGGGACGGTTTCTTGTTCCCGTTCTGCCTGAATTCTATCTTCTCGTGGTTGGCATTTTCCACATGGTCTGGCGTGAAACCGCCCGTACTGTCTGGATTCGCGCTTTGGTTTTGCTGTTCGCGGCTTGCATTGTATTTATCAACTGGAATCACGCTGGAAAACATCTGTTGCATGAGGCTAATCCATCACTGCACCTCGACAGGATTCACATTCCGCTCGGAATCGCACTTGGGGATATACTCGGGCATAATGAGTCTATTTCATTCAACGATGCCGGAGCTCTCCCCTACTACGGCGATATCATCAATATTGATCCTTCCGGTTTATGCGACCGCCACATCGCGCATCTTCCCGGTGAGTTTAATATTAAAACCGATCCTGAATATATTATAAATCGACGCCCGACTGTTATTATACTCAACAGCATTAATCCGTATCCTGAGTTCAATCCGCAAAGCCCGATTGACAAAGCGATAATATCCTATCCGAAGTTTGCCGAGGAATACGATTTCATTCTGGCGTTTGAGGCATGGAGCCAGTATAACCTGTGGCTTTTCGCGAGGAAGGATGTCGCGCCTGATGTTAAGGTGTCTTTGATGGAGCATCCAAAACTGGCGCATCTGTTTGGGGTAGCGGGGGATTAGTAATGTGTAAAAGTTCGCAGGCATTCCGGGGTTACGCATATCTAGCCACTTCCCCGGCATGCCTGCGAGGATTGTCGGGTTTGATTCACATTTTCATATAAAGGCATGACCGGGTTACGGGGAAAATAGGGTTTTTACGGAAAAAATGGGTTTTTCAACAGCCCCCTCTGACCAGCGCTCCCAGGAATAGTATTTTCACTCTCATTGATCTTCAATCCTGACAACTCTGAACAGATCATCCGCTATTTCCCACGTGTAACCATCAGGCGGAGCGAACATCCTGCCAAAATATATCGCGGGGATTTTATCGTAGTTTCGCTCGATTAAATCATACGCGATGATGTCATTATCGTGGATGTAATCATTATCAGAGATTTCGAGATGTGGATGTCGCTGCCTGAAATTCACTTTACCCCAGACAAATTGATTCTGCTCTATGTAAATCGGAGTGATGTTTTTATCCTTTCCCATCCCCTCAACATGATGATAATAAAGCAGAGTCAGGCCTCGACCATAAAATGTCTCGCAGATTACGCTCCCGGGTATGGCATTATCAAAGGCTCTTTTGGCATAGTCATAACCTTCTGTGTCATGCGAAACATCCGCTTTAGAGTAATTAAGGTATAACATCAGAAGAGGGACTATAACTACGAGCGCTTTCGCGCACCTGATTACCAGCCTTCCTTTGGGTGAATTCATGCCGGCCATTTTTACCATCTTTTGCGCGTAATCGAGGGCAAATCCGCATCCTATTGCAGCAAATACTGAAACCATCACAAACGCGGGAAGCATGAAACTTAACGGGTCGATGACAAGATAATTCGCGATGTGAATGAAGTTCAAAACAAGAACCAGTGTTAAGTAGATAAAAAACGCAAGACGCCTGCTTCCTCTAATCGACATTATGTATGCCATTCCGATAAAAGCCGCGACTAATCCGGCGATTCCAAACTGCTTAATCATGTTAATCTGTGTGAATATCCTGAATATTATCTGGAGAAACAGTGAGCTGAATACAAGCGCTGAAAACTGCTCTCCAGATAAAACCCAGATAACGCCATCAAGAGTTTCCGGATTTCCCCAGTCCATAAGCGGATTCATGCTTGAACGGATTGGAAGATACAGATAGAGTAACAGAGGCAGGATGAAATAGAGCAAACCCTTTGAAAAAATACGCCACGACGGCAAATATCGCATGTATGCCAGTGTCAGCAATCCGGCGACAAGGGGATAAAGTGTTGCAAGGTGATTTGTAAATCCCAGGCCGGCGATTAATGCGGTATGAATGAAGTGCCTGTTTCGTTCGTTTTGATTTTCAGCGGCAATAATCAAGGTGATTTTCCATGTTATCATCGCGAGGAAAAAGGCGTTCATCGAATAAACCTCGACAATAAGCGCCTGTGTCCAGTATGAAAATGAAAACGCGATGCTGAATCCACCGATTAGCGGAATCCAGATATGCCTGATATTTCTTTCTGCATTGGGAAAAAGGAAATCTGAAGCGTGTTTCAGTGCAAGTGCAATAAAACCCGCTCCGAGCGCGGCGAAAATCGCTGAGAAGATATTCAGGCGGAAAGCCACCTCGCCAAACGGGAGCAGATGTGTGAACAACCATCCGGCAAGGCAATAGAGAGGATATCCTGTTGGATGTGGTATTCCCAGTGTATATGCGCAATGCGCAAGGTCGCCGCCATCAGCGCCCTCATGCAGCCAGCTCAGGTGTCGCGCGCAGGTTAGGAAATACACGAGAAAGGAAACAAGCGTGACAGTCCAGAAAACACTGGTTTTCCGTGCAAAACAGGTATATAACCATCTTTTAATACTAAATTCCAAAATACATAACGCTCCCACCGCGTATTGTATCATGTCATAGTTGAATTGTGACAGTTGAATCAAATCAGGCTGTTAATGATTATGAGTAATTTTGAAAAAGAAAGGAATTCCGACAATTCGCTTCTTACATTCGATTAACCCATCAGGTCAAATAACACGTCATTCCCGCGAAAGGGGCTGTTGAAAAAGCTATTAGAACCGTAACCCGTCATGCCTTTATGAATAAATGTGAATTCAACCCGCTTTTCTTCGTAGGCATGCCGGGGAAGTGGCTGAATATGCGGAAGCCCCGGCATGCCCACGATGGTTATTTGGCTGGATTCACATTTTCTAATAAGGGCATGTCGGGTTACGGCAAAGTGAGGTTTTTCAACAAGCCCGAAAGCGGGAATCCAATTTTTGCTTTAATCAGACTATCATACAGGATTGAATCAGAAGAAAAATGGATTCCCGCCTTCGAGCGTGTCGGGAAAGGATGTTGATTTTCAAACATACCATTTTCCTGATAACTCTCGGGTGCCGCCCACACATCACGTCTTTTTGTGATTTGTGGGT